>NZ_JBJQMC010000003.1:0-313103 GCF_046486085.1 Escherichia sp. WS568 | reverse complement strand
TTACAATAGCGTCAGGCCTCACCATTACAACGGTGGGTTGACGCCGGAAGAATCAGAGAACAGATACCGTTTTTACTGTAAAACCGTGGCCAATATTACTTGACCACTACACCAGCATCCGACCCACGCCGCAGCCGCGCACATCAGGATCGATAAACAGCGCATCCATATGCTGCCCACTTAACAACATAAACCCAACCGGCCGATCCCGCTCATTAACCGCGACCCACAACGGCGCTTCCGGCAGGAAGGAACGAACTAGCTCCTCCAGCTCGGCCCGATACTCTGCTGATAAAAAATCGTGAGTGGCATCGACAGAACGACACCAAATCGCAACGAGTTCCTCCCCTTCCTCATGCCGTGAGCAGCGAATACTAATAACCATTTTCTCTCCTTTTCGTCATTCTTATATTCTAACGTAGCCTTTTCCTTGAAACTTTCTCACCTTCAACATGCAGACTCGACATTGGCAAATTTTCTGGTTATCTTCAGCTATCTGGATGTCTAAACGTATAAGCGTATGTAGTGAGGTAATCAGGTTATGCCGATTCGTGTGCCGGACGAGCTACCCGCCGTCAATTTCTTGCGTGAAGAAAACGTCTTTGTGATGACAACTTCTCGTGCGTCTGGTCAGGAAATTCGTCCGCTAAAGGTACTTATCCTTAACCTGATGCCGAAGAAGATCGAAACTGAAAATCAGTTTCTGCGCCTGCTTTCAAACTCACCTTTGCAGGTCGATATTCAGCTGTTGCGCATTGATTCCCGTGAATCGCGCAACACGCCCGCAGAGCATCTGAATAACTTCTACTGTAACTTTGAAGATATTCAGGAACAAAACTTTGACGGTCTGATAGTTACCGGCGCGCCGCTGGGCCTGGTGGAGTTTAATGATGTCGCTTACTGGCCGCAGATCAAACAGGTGCTGGAGTGGTCGAAAGATCACGTCACCTCGACGCTGTTTGTCTGCTGGGCGGTACAGGCCGCGCTAAATATCCTCTACGGCATTCCTAAGCAAACTCGCACCGACAAACTCTCTGGCGTTTACGAGCATCATATTCTCCATCCTCATGCGCTTCTGACGCGTGGCTTTGATGATTCATTCCTGGCACCGCATTCGCGCTATGCTGACTTTCCGGCAGCGTTGATTCGTGATTACACCGATCTGGAAATTCTGGCAGAGACGGAAGAAGGGGATGCATATCTGTTTGCCAGCAAAGATAAGCGCATTGCCTTTGTGACGGGCCATCCCGAATATGATGCGCAAACGCTGGCGCAGGAATATTTCCGCGATGTGGAAGCCGGACTAGACCCGGAAGTACCGTATAACTATTTCCCGCACAATGATCCGCAAAACAAACCGCGAGCGAGCTGGCGTAGTCACGGTAATTTGCTGTTTACCAACTGGCTCAACTATTACGTCTACCAGATCACGCCATACGATCTACGGCACATGAATCCAACGCTGGATTAATCTTCTGTGATAGTCGATCGTTAAGCGATTCAGCACCTTACCTCAGGCACCTTCGGGTGCCTTTTTTATTTCCGAAACGCACCTCAGTAGGTGAATAAAATTTATTCATATTGTTATCAATAAGTTATCAAGTATTTTTAATTAAAATGGAAATTGTTTTTGATTTTGCATTTTAAATGAGTAGTCTTAGTTGTGCTGAACGAAAAGCGCACAACGATCCTTCGTTCACAGTGGGGAAGTTTTCGGATCCATGACGAGGAGCTGCACGATGACTGAACAGGCAACAACAACCGATGAACTGGCTTTCATAAGGCCGTATGGCGAGCAGGAGAAGCAAATTCTTACTGCCGAAGCGGTAGAATTTCTGACTGAGCTGGTGACGCATTTTACGCCACAACGCAATAAACTTCTGGCAGCGCGCATTCAGCAGCAGCAGGATATCGATAACGGAACGTTGCCTGATTTTATTTCGGAAACAGCTTCCATTCGTGATGCTGACTGGAAAATTCGTGGTATTCCCGCGGACTTACAAGATCGTCGAGTCGAGATAACTGGCCCGGTTGAGCGCAAGATGGTGATCAACGCGCTCAACGCCAATGTGAAAGTCTTTATGGCCGATTTCGAAGATTCACTGGCCCCGGACTGGAACAAAGTGATCGACGGGCAAATTAACCTGCGCGATGCGGTTAACGGCACCATCAGCTATACCAATGAAGCAGGCAAAATTTATCAGCTCAAGCCCAATCCAGCGGTGTTGATTTGTCGGGTTCGCGGTCTGCACTTGCCGGAAAAACATGTCACCTGGCGCGGCGAAGCAATTCCTGGCAGCCTGTTTGATTTTGCGCTCTATTTCTTCCACAACTACCAGGCTCTGTTAGCAAAAGGCAGCGGTCCCTATTTCTATCTGCCGAAAACCCAGTCCTGGCAGGAAGCGGCCTGGTGGAGCGAAGTCTTCAGCTATGCAGAAGATCGCTTTAATCTGCCGCGCGGCACCATCAAGGCGACGTTGCTGATTGAAACGCTGCCCGCCGTGTTCCAGATGGACGAAATCCTTCACGCGCTGCGTGACCATATTGTTGGTCTGAACTGCGGTCGTTGGGATTACATCTTCAGTTATATCAAAACGTTGAAAAACTATCCCGATCGCGTCCTGCCAGATAGACAGGCAGTGACGATGGATAAACCCTTCCTGAATGCTTACTCACGCCTGTTGATTAAAACCTGCCATAAACGCGGCGCATTTGCGATGGGCGGCATGGCGGCGTTTATTCCGAGCAAAGATGAAGAGCGCAATAACCAGGTGCTCAACAAAGTAAAAGCGGATAAATCGCTGGAAGCCAATAACGGTCACGATGGCACATGGATCGCTCACCCAGGTCTTGCGGATACGGCAATGGCGGTATTCAACGACATTCTCGGCTCCCGTAAAAATCAGCTTGAAGTGATGCGCGAACAAGACGCGCCGATTACTGCCGATCAGCTGCTGGCACCTTGTGATGGTGAACGCACCGAAGAAGGTATGCGCGCCAACATTCGCGTGGCTGTGCAGTACATCGAAGCATGGATCTCCGGCAACGGCTGCGTGCCGATTTATGGCCTGATGGAAGATGCGGCGACGGCTGAAATTTCCCGTACCTCAATCTGGCAGTGGATCCATCATCAAAAAACGTTGAGCAATGGCAAACCGGTGACCAAAGCCTTGTTCCGCCAGATGCTGGGCGAAGAGATGAAAGTCATTGCCAGCGAACTGGGCGAAGAACGTTTCTCCCAGGGGCGTTTTGACGATGCCGCACGTTTGATGGAACAGATCACCACTTCCGATGAGTTAATTGATTTCCTGACCCTGCCAGGCTACCGCCTGTTAGCGTAAACCACCACATAACTATGGAGCATCTGCACATGAAAACCCGTACACAACAAATTGAAGAATTACAGAAAGAGTGGACTCAACCGCGTTGGGAAGGCATTACTCGGCCATACAGCGCGGAAGATGTGGTGAAATTACGCGGTTCAGTCAATCCTGAATGCACGCTGGCGCAACTGGGCGCGGCGAAAATGTGGCGTCTGCTGCACGGCGAGTCGAAAAAAGGCTACATCAACAGCCTCGGTGCACTGACTGGCGGTCAGGCGCTGCAACAGGCGAAAGCGGGTATTGAAGCGGTCTATCTGTCGGGATGGCAGGTAGCGGCGGACGCTAACCTGGCGGCCAGCATGTATCCGGATCAGTCGCTCTATCCGGCAAACTCGGTGCCAGCTGTGGTGGAGCGGATCAACAACACCTTCCGCCGTGCGGATCAGATCCAATGGTCCGCGGGCATTGAGCCGGGCGATCCGCGCTATGTCGATTACTTCCTGCCGATCGTTGCTGATGCGGAAGCCGGTTTTGGCGGTGTCCTGAATGCCTTTGAACTGATGAAAGCGATGATTGAAGCCGGTGCAGCGGCAGTTCACTTCGAAGATCAGCTGGCATCAGTGAAGAAATGCGGTCACATGGGCGGCAAAGTTTTAGTGCCAACTCAGGAAGCTATTCAGAAACTGGTCGCGGCGCGTCTGGCAGCTGACGTGACGGGCGTTCCAACCCTTCTGGTTGCCCGTACCGATGCTGATGCGGCGGATCTGATTACCTCCGATTGCGACCCGTATGACAGCGAATTTATTACCGGCGAGCGTACCAGTGAAGGCTTCTTCCGTACTCATGCAGGTATTGAACAAGCGATCAGCCGTGGCCTGGCGTATGCGCCATATGCTGACCTGGTATGGTGTGAAACCTCCACGCCGGATCTGGAACTGGCGCGTCGCTTTGCACAAGCCATCCACGCGAAATATCCGGGCAAACTGCTGGCTTATAACTGCTCGCCTTCGTTCAACTGGCAGAAAAACCTCGACGACAAAACTATTGCCAGCTTCCAGCAGCAGCTGTCGGATATGGGCTACAAGTTCCAGTTCATCACCCTGGCAGGTATCCACAGCATGTGGTTCAACATGTTTGACCTGGCAAACGCCTATGCCCAGGGCGAGGGTATGAAGCACTATGTTGAGAAAGTGCAGCAGCCGGAATTTGCCGCCGCGAAAGATGGCTATACCTTCGTATCTCACCAGCAGGAAGTGGGTACAGGTTACTTCGATAAAGTGACGACCATTATTCAGGGCGGCACGTCGTCGGTTACCGCACTGACTGGCTCCACTGAAGAATCGCAGTTCTAAGCAACCTACAAACGTTGCTGACTGTAGGCCGGATAAGGCATTTACGCCGCATCCGGCAATCGGTGCACGATGCCTGATGCGACGCTTGCGCGTCTTATCATGCCTACAACCGTTGCCGAACGTAGGCTGGATAAGGCGTTTACGCCGCATCCGGCAATTCTCTGCTCCTGATGAGGGCGCTAAATGCCGCGTGGCCTGGAATTACTGATTGCACAAACCATTCTGCAAGGCTTCGACGCTCAGTATGGTCGATTCCTCGAAGTGACTTCCGGGGCGCAGCAGCGTTTCGAACAGGCCGACTGGCATGCTGTCCAGCAGGCGATGAAAAACCGTATCCATCTTTACGATCATCACGTGGGTCTGGTGGTGGAGCAACTGCGCTGCATTACCAACGGCCAAAGCACGGACGCGGCATTTTTACTGCGCGTCAAAGAGCATTACACGCGGCTGTTGCCGGATTACCCGCGCTTCGAGATTGCGGAGAGCTTTTTTAACTCCGTGTACTGTCGGTTATTTGACCACCGCTCGCTTACTCCCGAGCGGCTTTTTATCTTTAGCTCCCAGCCAGAGCGCCGTTTTCGTACCATTCCGCGCCCGCTGGCGAAAGACTTTCACTCCGATCACGGCTGGGAATCTCTGCTGATGCGTGTTATCAGCGACCTGCCGTTGCGTCTGCGCTGGCAGAATAAAAGCCGTGACATTCATTACATCGTTCGCCATCTGACGGAAACGCTGGGGACAGACAACCTCGCGGAAAGTCATTTACAGGTGGCGAACGAACTGTTTTACCGCAATAAAGCCGCCTGGCTGGTGGGCAAACTGATCACGCCTTCCGGCACATTGCCATTTTTGCTGCCGATCCACCAGACGGACGACGGCGAGTTATTTATTGATACTTGCCTGACGACGACCGCCGAAGCGAGCATTGTTTTTGGCTTTGCGCGTTCTTATTTTATGGTTTATGCACCGCTGCCCGCAGCGCTGGTCGAGTGGCTACGGGAAATTCTGCCAGGTAAAACCACCGCTGAATTGTATATGGCTATCGGCTGCCAGAAGCACGCTAAAACCGAAAGCTACCGCGAATATCTCGTTTATCTACAGGGCTGTAATGAGCAGTTCATTGAAGCGCCGGGTATTCGTGGCATGGTGATGCTGGTGTTTACGTTGCCGGGTTTTGATCGGGTCTTCAAAGTCATCAAAGACAGGTTCGCGCCGCAGAAAGAGATGTCTGCCGCTCACGTTTGTGCCTGCTACCAACTGGTGAAAGAGCACGATCGTGTGGGCCGAATGGCGGACACCCAGGAGTTTGAAAACTTTGTGCTGGAGAAGCGGCATATTTCCCCGGCATTAATGGAATTACTGCTCCAGGAAGCAGCGGAAAAAATCACCGATCTCGGCGAACAAATTGTGATTCGCCATCTTTATATCGAGCGGCGGATGGTGCCGCTCAATATCTGGCTGGAACAAGTGGAAGGTCAGCAGCTGCGCGACGCCATTGAAGAGTACGGTAACGCTATTCGCCAGCTTGCCGCCGCTAACATTTTCCCTGGCGACATGCTGTTTAAAAACTTTGGTGTCACCCGTCACGGGCGTGTGGTGTTTTATGATTACGACGAAATTTGCTACATGACGGAAGTGAACTTCCGCGACATCCCACCGCCGCGCTACCCGGAGGACGAACTTGCCAGCGAACCGTGGTACAGCGTCTCGCCGGGCGATGTTTTCCCGGAAGAGTTTCGCCACTGGCTATGTGCCGACCCGCGTATTGGTCCGCTGTTTGAAGAGATGCACGCCGACCTGTTCCGCGCTGATTACTGGCGCGCACTACAAAACCGCATTCGTGAAGGGCATGTGGAAGATGTTTATGCGTATCGGCGCAGGCAGCGGTTTAGCGTTCGATTCGTATAAATCAGAGGCGAAAAAGTCAGCGCATTCCACCGTACGCCAGCGTCACTTCCTTCGCCGCTTTAATCACCATCGCGCCAAACTCGGTCACGCGGTCATCGGTAATACGTGAAATCGGTCCGGAAATAGAAATTGCGGCAAACGGTTCACGGTGCTCATCGAAAATACACGCTGCAAGGCAACGTAGCCCCAGCGCATGTTCCTCATCGTCAAATGAATAACCCCGTTTGCGCGTTTGGGCGAGATCTTCTTTTAAATGCACAGGAGACACTAGCGTTGCGTGGGTATAGGCATGTAACCCTTTGCGGTGCAGCAGCTTCGTCACCTGTTCTTCGCTCAGTTGGGCTAAAAAGGCTTTACCCGCACCGGAAGCGTGCATAGGTAATTTACCGCCGATAGGCGCGGACATTCGCATCAGGTGGGTACACTGTACCTGGTCGATAATAATCGCTTCATGATCGCTTTGATCAAGCACCGCCATATTGACCGTTTCGCCAGACTCTTCCATTAGATTGCGCAGGATAGGGTGAACAATTGCTAACAAATTACGGCTCTGGAGAAAGCTGCTGCCGACCATAAAGGCATGTGCGCCGATTGCCCAGTGTCCCAGTTCGCCAACCTGACGCACGAAACCCTGCTGTTGCATCGTGGTTAGCAGGCGGTGGGTCGTGGAATTGGGTAACCCGGCTTGTTGCGCCAGCTCCGTGAGTGCCACACTGCCATTGGATTCGGCAATCCACTCCAGTAATTTCAGGCCACGCGTTAAAGACTGAACCTGTCCAGTCGCTGGTGCGGTGGCAACGGCGGGTTTTCTGCCGCGTTTCGCGGGAATGGGTGCGACCATGACAGTCTCCTTTTTCTGCATCGTGGAAATCATTTTCATTTTTATTGTTAGCTAATGCAATAGTTGCTGAACTGATCCGATGAGTTAATGTTGAACAAATCTCATGTTGCGTGGTGGTCGCTTTTACCACAGATGCGTTTATGCCAGTATGGTTTGTTGAATTTTTATTAAATCTGGGTTGAGCGTGTCGGGAGCAAGTGTGAGCAGCAAAGTGGAACAACTGCGTGCGCAGTTAAATGAACGTATTCTGGTGCTGGACGGCGGTATGGGCACCATGATCCAGAGCTATCGACTGAACGAAGCCGATTTTCGTGGTGAACGCTTTGCCGACTGGCCATGCGACCTCAAAGGCAACAACGACCTGCTGGTACTCAGTAAACCGGAAGTGATCGCCGCTATCCACAACGCCTACTTTGAAGCGGGCGCGGATATCATCGAAACCAACACCTTCAACTCCACGACCATTGCGATGGCGGATTACCAGATGGAATCCCTGTCGGCGGAAATCAACTTTGCGGCGGCGAAACTGGCGCGAGCTTGTGCTGACGAGTGGACCGCGCGCACGCCAGAGAAACCGCGCTACGTTGCCGGTGTTCTCGGCCCGACCAACCGCACGGCGTCTATTTCTCCGGACGTCAACGATCCGGCATTTCGTAATATCACTTTTGACGGGCTGGTGGCGGCTTATCGAGAGTCCACCAAAGCGCTGGTGGAAGGTGGCGCGGATCTGATCCTGATTGAAACCGTTTTCGACACCCTTAACGCCAAAGCGGCGGTCTTTGCGGTGAAAACGGAGTTTGAAGCGCTGGGCGTTGAGCTGCCGATTATGATC
Source organism: Escherichia sp. WS568 (assembly GCF_046486085.1). Taxonomy (NCBI): domain Bacteria; kingdom Pseudomonadati; phylum Pseudomonadota; class Gammaproteobacteria; order Enterobacterales; family Enterobacteriaceae; genus Escherichia; species Escherichia sp. WS568. Next base: position 304,847 of record NZ_JBJQMC010000003.1, on the reverse strand, counting down.
TCCGGCACCATCACCGACGCCTCCGGGCGCACGCTCTCCGGGCAGACCACCGAAGCGTTTTATAACTCTCTTCGCCACGCCGAAGCGCTGACTTTCGGCCTTAACTGTGCGCTGGGGCCAGACGAACTGCGCCAGTACGTGCAGGAGCTGTCACGGATTGCGGAATGCTACGTCACCGCGCACCCAAACGCCGGGCTACCCAACGCCTTTGGTGAGTACGATCTCGACGCCGACACGATGGCAAAACAGATACGTGAATGGGCGCAAGCGGGCTTTCTCAATATCGTCGGCGGCTGCTGTGGCACCACGCCACAACATATTGCAGCGATGAGTCGTGCAGTAGAAGGATTAGCGCCGCGCAAACTGCCGGAAATCCCCGTAGCCTGCCGTTTGTCCGGCCTGGAGCCGCTGAACATTGGCGAAGATAGCCTGTTTGTGAACGTGGGGGAACGCACCAACGTCACCGGTTCCGCTAAGTTCAAGCGCCTGATCAAAGAAGAGAAATACAGCGAGGCGCTGGATGTGGCGCGTCAGCAGGTGGAAAACGGTGCGCAGATTATCGATATCAACATGGATGAAGGGATGCTCGACGCCGAAGCGGCGATGGTGCGTTTTCTCAATCTGATTGCCGGTGAACCGGATATCGCTCGCGTGCCGATTATGATCGACTCCTCAAAATGGGATGTCATTGAAAAAGGTCTGAAGTGTATCCAGGGCAAAGGCATTGTTAACTCTATTTCGATGAAAGAAGGCGTCGACGCTTTTATCCATCACGCGAAATTGTTGCGTCGTTACGGTGCGGCAGTCGTGGTAATGGCTTTTGACGAACAGGGCCAGGCCGATACCCGCGCACGGAAAATCGAGATTTGCCGTCGGGCGTACAAAATCCTCACCGAAGAGGTTGGCTTCCCGGCTGAAGATATCATCTTCGACCCGAACATCTTCGCGGTCGCAACTGGCATTGAAGAGCACAACAATTACGCGCAGGACTTTATCGGCGCGTGTGAAGACATCAAACGTGAACTGCCGCACGCACTGATTTCCGGCGGCGTTTCTAACGTTTCTTTCTCATTCCGTGGCAACGATCCGGTGCGCGAAGCCATTCACGCGGTGTTCCTCTACTACGCTATTCGCAATGGCATGGATATGGGGATCGTCAACGCCGGGCAGCTGGCGATTTACGACGACCTACCCGCTGAACTGCGCGACGCGGTGGAGGATGTGATCCTCAACCGTCGCGACGATGGCACCGAGCGTTTACTCGAGCTTGCCGAGAAATATCGCGGCAGCAAAACCGACGACACCGCTAACACCCAGCAGGCAGAGTGGCGTTCGTGGGAAGTGAATAAACGTCTGGAATACTCGCTGGTCAAAGGCATTACCGAGTTTATCGAGCAGGATACCGAAGAAGCCCGCCAGCAGGCTACGCGTCCGATTGAAGTGATTGAAGGCCCGTTGATGGACGGCATGAACGTGGTCGGCGACCTGTTTGGCGAGGGCAAAATGTTCCTGCCGCAGGTGGTGAAATCGGCGCGCGTCATGAAACAGGCGGTGGCGTATCTCGAGCCGTTCATTGAAGCCTGCAAAGAGCAGGGTAAAACCAACGGCAAGATGGTGATCGCCACAGTGAAGGGCGATGTCCACGACATCGGTAAAAATATCGTTGGCGTGGTGCTGCAATGTAACAACTACGAAATTGTCGATCTCGGCGTGATGGTGCCTGCGGAAAAAATTCTCCGTACCGCTAAAGAAGTGAATGCTGATTTGATTGGCCTTTCGGGGCTGATCACGCCGTCGCTGGACGAGATGGTTAACGTGGCGAAAGAGATGGAGCGTCAGGGCTTCACCATTCCGCTATTGATTGGCGGCGCGACCACCTCAAAAGCGCACACGGCGGTGAAAATTGAGCAGAACTACAGCGGCCCGACGGTGTATGTGCAGAACGCTTCACGCACCGTTGGTGTGGTGGCGGCGTTGCTTTCCGACACTCAGCGCGATGATTTCGTTGCTCGTACCCGCAAGGAGTACGAAACCGTGCGTATTCAGCACGGACGAAAGAAACCACGCACACCACCGGTCACGCTGGAAGCGGCGCGTGATAACGACTTCGCTTTTGACTGGCAGGCTTACACGCCGCCGGTGGCGCACCGTCTCGGTGTGCAGGAAGTCGAAGCCAGCATCGAAACGCTGCGTAATTACATCGACTGGACGCCGTTCTTTATGACCTGGTCGCTGGCCGGGAAGTATCCGCGCATTCTGGAAGATGAAGTGGTAGGTGTTGAGGCGCAGCGGCTGTTTAAAGACGCCAACGACATGCTGGATAAATTAAGCGCCGAAAAAATGCTGAACCCGCGTGGCGTGGTGGGCCTGTTCCCGGCAAACCGTGTGGGCGATGACATTGAAATCTACCGTGACGAAACGCGTACCCATGTGATCAACGTCAGCCACCATCTGCGCCAACAGACCGAAAAAACCGGCTTCGCTAACTACTGTCTCGCTGACTTCGTTGCGCCGAAGCTTTCTGGTAAAGCAGATTACATCGGCGCATTTGCCGTGACTGGCGGGCTGGAAGAGGACGCACTGGCTGATGCCTTTGAAGCGCAGCACGATGATTACAACAAAATCATGGTGAAAGCCCTTGCAGACCGTCTGGCGGAAGCCTTTGCGGAGTATCTCCATGAGCGTGTGCGTAAAGTCTACTGGGGCTATGCGCCGAACGAGAACCTCAGCAACGAAGAACTGATCCGCGAAAACTACCAGGGCATCCGTCCGGCACCGGGCTATCCGGCCTGCCCGGAACATACGGAAAAAGCCACCATCTGGGAGCTGCTGGAAGTGGAAAAACACACTGGCATGAAACTCACAGAATCTTTCGCCATGTGGCCCGGTGCATCGGTTTCGGGTTGGTATTTCAGCCACCCGGACAGCAAGTACTACGCGGTGGCGCAAATTCAGCGCGATCAGGTTGAAGACTATGCCCGCCGTAAAGGTATGAGCGTCTCAGATGTTGAGCGCTGGCTGGCACCGAATCTGGGGTATGACGCGGACTGATTCACAAATCTGTCACTTTTCCTTACAACAAACAGGGCGCTCAATGAGTGCCCTGTCTCTTTATTAATATGAAACACTTATACTGGAAACAGGCTGGAATAATCTTAGCCGGAAAAACGAAGGTCAAAAGGCACAGTAAAGATGCCAGTCAGCGTGTTTCCGGTCCTTTGGTCATTCAATTGCTTCAGGAACATATAACGATAAGGAGAACCTGAACTCGTGTTAACGCTGCTTCACCTGCTTTCTGCCGTCGCCCTGCTGGTCTGGGGGACTCATATTGTTCGAACAGGCGTAATGCGCGTCTTCGGCGCGCGTCTGCGTACTGTTCTTAGCCGAAGCGTCGAAAAGAAGCCGCTCGCCTTTTGCGCGGGGATAGGCGTTACCGCACTGGTGCAGAGCAGTAATGCCACCACCATGCTGGTGACCTCGTTTGTCGCTCAGGATCTGGTAGCCCTCGCACCGGCTCTGGTGATTGTGCTGGGTGCAGATGTCGGGACGGCGCTAATGGCGCGTATTCTCACCTTCGACTTATCCTGGCTGTCACCGTTACTTATTTTTATCGGCGTGATTTTTTTCCTCGGACGCAAACAGTCACGCGCCGGGCAACTGGGCCGCGTCGGTATTGGTCTTGGGCTGATTTTGCTGGCGCTGGAGTTGATTGTGCAGGCCGTAACGCCGATCACCCAGGCAAACGGCGTTCAGGTGATCTTTGCCTCGCTGACCGGCGATATTCTGCTGGATGCGCTGATTGGCGCGATGTTCGCCATTATCAGCTACTCCAGCCTTGCTGCTGTACTGCTGACCGCGACTCTGACCGCCGCAGGCATTATCTCCTTCCCCGTGGCGCTCTGTCTGGTGATTGGTGCTAACCTCGGTTCCGGTCTGCTGGCGATGCTCAACAACAGTGCCGCCAATGCCGCAGCCCGCCGTGTCGCGCTGGGTAGCCTGCTGTTTAAGCTGGTGGGTAGCCTGATTATCCTGCCGTTTGTCCATTTGCTGGCAGAGACAATGGGGAAGTTGCCACTGCCAAAAGCGGAACTGGTGATCTATTTCCACGTCTTCTACAACCTTGTACGCTGCCTGGTCATGCTGCCATTTGTTGACCCGATGGCACGGTTTTGCAAAACGATTATTCGCGATGAACCGGAACTGGATACCCAGCTACGACCCAAACATCTGGATGTCAGCGCGCTGGATACGCCCACGCTTGCTCTGGCGAACGCCGCGCGCGAAACCCTGCGCATTGGTGACGCGATGGAACAGATGATGGAAGGGCTGAATAAAGTGATGCACGGCGAGCCACGGCAGGAGAAAGAGCTGCGTAAGCTGGCAGATGATATCAACGTTCTCTATACCGCCATTAAGCTGTATCTGGCGCGGATGCCAAAAGAAGAGCTGGCGGAGGAAGAGTCGCGCCGCTGGGCGGAGATCATCGAAATGTCGCTCAACCTTGAACAGGCCTCCGATATCGTCGAGCGCATGGGGAGCGAAATTGCCGATAAATCGCTGGCAGCACGGCGGGCATTTTCGCTTGATGGCTTGAAGGAACTGGATGCGCTCTATGAGCAATTGCTCAGTAATTTAAAACTGGCAATGTCGGTTTTCTTCTCTGGCGATGTTACCAGCGCCCGTCGTTTGCGCCGCAGCAAGCATCGCTTTCGCATTCTTAATCGCCGTTATTCCCATGCTCACGTCGATCGCCTGCATCAGCAAAACGTGCAAAGCATTGAAACCAGTTCGCTACATTTAGGCTTACTGGGAGATATGCAGCGTCTGAACTCGCTGTTTTGTTCGGTGGCTTACAGTGTGCTGGAACAGCCGGATGAAGACGAAGGACGGGACGAGTATTAATACCGTGACCCTGTAGGCCTGATAAGACGCGTAAAGCGTCGCATCAGGCACGATGAACAAGATGCCGGATCATGCATCCGGCAATTCATTTAAAAACGGTGACCCGCTTCCAGCGGAACCGCTTCTTCACCAGCCTTAAACACATAAGTGGTGTTCGGGCCACCCAGCGTAGCGTGACCTTTACTCACCGTGATCCAGTTACCTTCCGGTAGACCAATAATTGTGAGTTCTGGCGCGACGACCAGCAGTTCGCGAATACGCTGCTCACGCGTTTCACCTTTATGGCCTTCCGGCAGCGCGTTGGTGAAGTGCGGGTTGATTTGCAACGGGAACAGATTCAGCGCATCGAAACCTTGCGGATCGACAATCGGCATATCGTTGGTGGTACGAATGGTTGGGCAAGCAAGGTTAGCGCCTGCGCTCCAGCCAATATACAGCGCGCCACGTTTAACCACGTCAGTAATTGGTGCCAGCAGCCCGCGCTCGCGGCACTGTTTCAGCAACTGGAAAGTATTCCCGCCGCCGACAATCACGATCTCAGCATTTTCAATCGCGGCAACGGGATCGACAACGCTATGAATACCGGTGACAGAAACACCCAGCGGAGCGAGAACCGCAGCCGTTTTCGCTGTGTAATCATCCCAGGTCTGCGTTACGCCAGCGAAAGGAATAAATACCGCTGAACGGCGACCCTGCAACTGTTCAGCAATCAGCGGCAGCGCATGTTCCAGCCAGGCTTTACCCGGCAGCGTCGAGTTACTCAATAAAAGCAGTTCCATTACTTCTCCGGTTAGTAAGAAATCACGGGAGCCATGCTACCACTGTGATTTTAACCGCTTACTGACATGGCTCACGATGTTGCGCATTGCTTCTGGCGTGGCAAACAAGGCGCTGATGTTTCTTATCCTTCTCGTGCAAATTGTGCCGCCTCAGCAATCAGTTGCGCATCAGGCCGTACGCCGGTATACATTGCGAACTGCTCGACGGCCTGTAAAGCAATCACCTCCGCACCGCTAATCGTCTGCTTATCAAGCCGTTGCGCCAGGCGAATGAGCGGCGTTTCCGGCGGCAAGGCCACGACATCAAAAACGACGCTTGCCGTTGAGACCATCGCTTCGCTGAAGGCCAGCTCATGGCTCTCTTTACCGCCGCTCATGCCAACGGGCGTCACGTTGACCAGAATGTCGCAGGCGATGCCTTCCGGCTGCGGTTGCCACTGAAACCCATACTGCTTCGCCAGCGCCGGGCCGCTCTCGCGGTTGCGGGCGGCAATGATAACATCCGTAAACCCCGCGTCGCGAAAGGCGGCAATCACCGCTTTGCCCATGCCGCCACTGCCGCGAATCATCACTCGCGTGGTGGTATTGAGCTGGTGGTGGGTAATCAGGCTTTTCACCGCGATATAGTCGGTGTTAAACCCGGTCAGCCTGCCGTCGTCATTCACGATGGTATTCACGGAATCAATGACCTTCGCCGACGGATCGATCGCGTCGAGAAAAGGCATGCAGCTTTCTTTAAACGGCATCGACACAGCGCAACCGCGAATACCCAACGCGCGAATCCCTTTCACCGCCGCTGCAATATCCTGGGTGGTGAACGCTTTATAGATGAAATTCAGCCCCAGCTTTTCATAAAGATAATTGTGAAAACGCGTGCCGAAGTTACCGGGGCGGCCGGCCAGCGACATGCAGAGTTGAGTATCGCGATTAATCATGGGAAATCGCCTCTGCATGGGCGAGCAGGTACTGCTCCGCCTCGCCGGACCAGACTCCCTGATGACGCGCCAGAATCGCCGCCAGTTCTTCATCCTGAATCTGCGTGAGTGATGTCAGCGGCAGATATTTCCCGGTATACACCAGTTTTTTCCCGCCGCCGACGGCAGGCAATTCAAGCGTGGTTTCGCCCGCGGCATTCAGCCCAAGAATATGTGTTACCACTTTTGCGGCCTGCACTTTTTTCTCTTCGATCAGTTTGACCGCCGCGCGCATGTCGTCGGTATTGCCGCCTGACGTGCCCACGTAGTGGGTAAATGCATAATGCACATCGTAGAAATTAATTGGCGCGCTGAAATGTTTATCCTGCGGTCCGGCGAAGAAATTCAGGCAACCATCTGTCGCCAGCAAGGAAGAGGCGAGAGTCACCAGTCCTTCATTAGGCACAAAGACGAAAATATCATCGAAGCCGTGACCGCCACTCAGCGCCATTAACGTATCAAATGCTGCATCGGTGGCATTGAGATAATGAATCAGTGTTTGCGGTTCTGATGGATAGTGCTTGCGCGCATAACTCAATTTGTCGTTGTCGGTATCGGTAATAACGAGCAGCGACGGGTTAACGGGTCCATGCAGCGCATAATCAATCGCCAACAGTCCCATTGGTCCGGTGCCGCCGAGGATCAGCGTGCGCCCTTGCGGGCGAATCCCCATCGTGTGGTTATAACTACCTTCCTGAAGATGATAGTTGGCGTTGAACGCGCCAATCACGCAGGAAAGCGGTTCAACCAGCGAGCCTTCAAAATAGGTTTCGCCGTCGTATGCCAGCAGGCAATCTTGTTCCATGACCTCGTTGGGAATAACCACATGCGTCGCTTCGCCGCCTACCCACGGGAAGGAGTAGCCGGGGCAGTCCGGGCGGTCGGGGAGTTGCAGGTTGGCCTGAATCACATAACGCTGACCCGGCTGGAATTTGTGCTGCCACTTTTTACCCACGGCCAGAATATCGCCGCAAAATTCGTGGCCGATGATGATGGGATTGGTCGCCACATCGTCGGGTACTTTTTTATGGTTTTCCCCCAGATTGGCCTCTTTCCAGGAAGAGAGGCACAGGCTGTCAGTGACCACCGTCGCGAGGATTTCATCCTCCTGCATTTCAGGAAGGTCAAAGGTTTCCAGACGCAGGTCACGTTTGCCATAAAGACGCAGAGCTGTTGTTTTCATAAACCACCTCATGTTGAGCGATGACCCCGGCAGTCGTGCCGGGGCGAAGAATCAGGACAGGAAGCCCAGCGCATTACCGATAATCCCTAAACCAAACAGGGCGAAAATCAGCCATACCGGGTTAATTTTTTTGTTGAGCAGACGTACCATCAGCAGCGTCAAACCGAGCGCCAGCAATCCAGGGCAAAGCTGGTCGAGAATGTTCTGTACGGTCATAGTGACGGTGGCACCATCGGCGGCAGGCGTTTGTGAAACCACTAACGGCACGTTGATCGATGTCCATTTGGTCACCAGTACGCCCATTACAAACAGCCCGAGAATCGACGCGCCTTCGGTCAGTTTTTGCAGCAAATTACCGCCCATATCGCTGACGATATTCACCCCTTTACGAAAGCCCAGTTGCAGCCCATACCATTTCATTGCCAGACGTACTGCATTGAAAATAAAGAAGAACAGCAGGGGGCCGAGAATGTTGCCCGAAAGTGCCAGAGATGCGCCGAGCGCGGCGGTAATCGGGCGCAGCGTTCCCCAGACCAGTGGATCGCCAACACCTGCCAACGGTCCCATCAGGCCGACTTTGATGCCGTTAATGGTACCGTCATCAATTTCCGCGCCGTTGGCTCGCGCCTCTTCCATGGCGGCAGTGACGCCGATGACCGGGCCACATACGGCTGGCGTGGTATTGAAGAACACTAGGTGTCGCCTGAGCGCCGCAACCTGATCCTCTTTTAATGGGTAAAGTCGTTTGATGGCGGGGATCATGTCGTAGCAAAAACCCAGCCCGTGAATACGTTCAAAGTTAAAGGATGCCTGTTGCAGGTTGGAGCGCAGAAACATGCTCACCAGATCGCTGCGTGTAATTTTTCTCTGTTCCATGATGGCTCCGTTAATCATCAAGTTGGTCAAGGGCGGTGATAGTGGTGGTCTGGGGATGTGGTTCAGCTTTACGCCACTGTGGATTTAACTGGATGTAGAGCAGGGCCATGATCACGCCGACGCCACCGAACGCCAGCAGACTGAGATCGAGGTAGCCACCTGCGAGGAAACCGAGGAAAAAGAAAGGCATCAAATATTTCACGCCCATCATGCGAAGCACCATGGCGTAACCGACCACCACGATAAAACCGCCAGCAATCTGCAGTCCACGGGTCACAAATTCGGGAATGGCGCTCAGCATATTGCTCACCATATCGGCGCTGACGAACAGCGAGACAATCAGTGCCGGAATAGCAACGCGCAGCGCCTGCACGCCAAGCGCGGAGACATGCAGAATATCGAGAGTGCGAAACCGCGCCTCTTCTGCTGCTTTATCCGCCGCGTGCTGGAACACTACTGTGATGGTACGGGCAAACACCGTCAGCACCTGGCCTGCCGCAGCCACAGGCAACGCGATGGCGATTCCGGTGGCGATGCTTTGCTGACCAACGATAACCAGAATGGCGGAGATTATGCTGGCGAGTGCAGAATCCGGAGATTGCGCCGCGCCGACGTTCATCCAGCCGAGAGCTATCAATTCCAGCGTACCACCGAGCATAATTCCGGTTTTTAAATCACCGAGAATTAAACCAATCACCGTACAGGCAATTAACGGACGATGAGTCTGAAATTCATCCAGCACGCTGCCCATTCCGGCAATACAGGAAAAAAGAAATATAGCAATAATTTGTAGGGTACTTATTTCCATGATTTGTCACCTTTTAAGTGTCGTCATCCCTGCCTGTTAAAGCATATGTACACAGGCGCTATTATTTAATTTGCGATTAACTGTTCGTTTATTTTGTCGATAATATTGATTGAGGGATCTGACGCTACGACGCGTAAATCCAGTATGACGCCAAGATTATTTAACTCATGAAATGCGTTAATATCATCGTCATCTAATGAAACTGCTTTGGTTAACTGTTTCTTACCAGGACGCCAGGCCATACCGCCAATATTCAGGGTACCTATTTTTACCCCCTGGCGAACCATTGCTAAGGCATCTTGTGGGCGAGTGAAAAGATAAAAAACGGTTTCGTCCTGATATTGCGGGTTGTGATAAACCGCGACGGCTTTTTCAATATTGACCACGTTAACCTTCATTCCCGGTGGCGCAGCCTGACGCAATAATGTCCGGCGAACTTCATCGTTATAAACTTCGTCATTGCAGATAATAATGCGTTGGGCGTTAGCCACCTTAGACCAGACGGTAGTGACCTGGCCGTGGATCAGGCGGTCATCAATGCGGGCGAGCGTAATGTTCATCAGAAATCCTCCTCCGCTGTTGCCACCTGTCTCCAGACGACGCAGATTTGCTTTGCGATTTGCGTCAGGTGTTCACACAGTTCATCAATATTCATGCTGTCCTGGTTATCAACCAGTTCGAGCGCCAGCGGCAGAGAAAGGCCGCTGATTACCCGCAGACGAGGATTGCGCATCGCAAGCATCGCTGCCGCATTCCACGGGCTGCCGCACTGTAAATCCACGGCGATTAGCCACTCGTCATGATTGTGAATGCTCACTAACTTCTCCAGCTTTGCCACAATGTCTCCGGCGTTCTCGCCGGGCACAAATTCAACGGCCTCGACCCTGGCATCGCCGTACACCATCTGAACCGATTCCAGCATGGCGCAGGCTAATTTGCCGTGGGCGCAAAAAATGGCATTGACCATAAAGCCTCCTTAGCCGCGCGTTTTGCCGCCCGCAATGTTAGTGGTTACTCCGGTGATATAGCTGGCGCGTTCAGACAGCAGATAACAAACAAAATCAGCCACTTCTGCTAATCTTCCGGCGCGCCCAATAGGAATGGCGTTTTTGGTATAGCCTTCACGCAGCTGCTCGACGGTGATATTGCGCGTCCACGCCAGCGCTTCTTCATATTCCGGCGTACGCAGTCCTGTTTTTTCCAGAATCCCCGGCGCGATACCGACCACACGGATACCGTGCTTACCCAGCTCTTTCGACCAGGAGCGCGTGAAGCTATTGAGCGCGGCTTTGGTCGCGGCGTAACAGCTTTGGCCTTCTGAGCCTTCCAGCCCACTTTCTGAGGAAACATTCACAATCACGCCATCATGTTGTTTGACCATCTGTCGCGCCACCGCCTGCGACATCAGAAAAACGCCTTTCTGGTTGATATTGACCATTTTTTCGAATGCCGCTTCGTTGAGTTCATACTGCCCGGCAGGCGCTTTCTCATCGACCAGCAGACGCGGGAAATTGACCCCGGCGTTATTGACCAGACCGTCGATGCGACCAAAACGCTGGATAATTTCTGCTACCGTATGATTTACCTCTTTGGCGCTGGAAATATCGGTCGGCCAGAACTGATAACCTTTATGGTTTTCATATTGACCATCGCCACCGTGAATATCGACCATCTGTACATTCGCGCCTTGTGCTAATAATTCATCCACAATCGCCAGACCAATACCGGATGCGCCGCCGGTGACAATAATGATTTTATCCTGCAAATTTAACCACGTTTGCATAACAGACTCCTGATTTTAGATAATAGGGACCCGCCGTAATTTTTATTACGGTAAACATCGGGAAGATTTTTATTTCAGTAATAGTTCAGCTGTGCTGCTATTCGTTACCAGACAATTAATATATTTTCCACGCAGTGCACCAACAATTCCGCTGTATTTTTCTTCGCTCATGGCAATGCCAATGGAATACCGTGCCTGCTTTAATTTATTCATTTCGATAGAGAGTGTTTTTTCGCTCATATTCGTTTCAACCATTGCGCCGTGAATATCAAAAAAGCGCGAGCAAATATCGCCAGCAACCTGGCGGGCATTCAGGTCGTCACTCTCTTCACCACCATAAAACGCATGCCAGTTAGCGCCGTCGCGAATGGCCGGTGAGCCAATTCCCACCAGGGCGACATCCAGATTATCCCAGTAGGCAGAGATGGTTTTAAAGTGCTGAGACTGCATGATCCCATTACGAATTAATGGGTTATCCAGCAGAGCCGGAAAATCCGCGAGATGCGATTCCCCTTTCAGCTTCGCTGCCGCGCTGTAGGTTAATGTGTTTACGTGATAGCGGCTTTCGAGTTTACCGGACGGGCCGCCAATAATCGGCACGCAAATTAACTGCCGCGATTGCCCCGCCTGCGGCAAGTTTTCAACCAGTGCGCTCACCGCGCGGCCCCAGGAAAAACCGACAATATCGCCAGGTTCCAGCAAGCGATCCAGCAGTTGCGCGCCGTGTAACCCCATCATCGCCAGTTGAGTCTCTTCATCCTCATCATTTCCCGACACCACCACAACGTCTTTCAGGCCAAACTTTTGCTTCAGTTGCTGCTCCAGCCAGAGATTTTCGTTGTAGTCATAGTTGATGGCGATGGTGACAATTCCCTGATCGCGGCCTCGTTTAAGCAAGCGGCTGATGGTGGTGCGGTAAATACCCAGTTCGCGCGCGATTTGCGCCTGCGTCATATCCTGTTCGTAATAGAGTTGGGCAATCTTCACAATCAAACGGATATCGTCACTGTTTTCCATTGCCGCCTCCTGGTTCTGCACATTTGTGCAAATACGCTTTCTCACCGCTTGATCTGATATAACCCCATCATGATGGCCTTTCAAAGCGATTTTTCACTCTTTGCATGGGGAGAAATAGCGCTTTCTCTTGCACATTTGTTTCTCTGCGTAGTAGTCATCAGCACAGGTGTGCAGCGATTCGTAATATGTTGATTATCCTTATTTTGCCAGGCGAATTTGCATCGTACTTCCGGAGACACTTTTGTGATAAAAGGCGTGGCAGATCACATTTAATTTCGACGTTGCCGCATAACCCTGTTTTTCCCCGCTAAGAGGTACGGTATATTCCGCGTTTTACAGGAGAATTTATGCTGCCCGACTCATCAGTCCGTTTAAATAAATACATCAGCGAAAGCGGAATTTGCTCACGCCGCGAAGCGGATCGCTATATCGAGCAAGGCAATGTGTTCCTTAATGGCAAGCGAGCCACCATTGGCGATCAGGTGAAACCCGGCGACGTTGTGAAAGTAAACGGTCAGTTGATTGAGCCTCGGGAAGCCGAAGATTTGGTACTTATCGCCCTGAACAAGCCCGTCGGTATTGTCAGCACCACCGAAGATGGCGAGCGCGATAACATTGTCGATTTCGTTAACCACAGCAAACGCGTGTTCCCGATTGGCCGCCTGGATAAAGATTCCCAGGGGCTGATTTTCCTCACCAATCACGGCGATCTGGTGAATAAGATCCTCCGTGCGGGTAACGATCATGAGAAAGAGTATCTGGTGACGGTTGATAAACCGATTACCGATGAATTTATTCGTGGTATGGGGGCGGGAGTACCGATCCTCGGGACGGTGACGAAAAAGTGCAAAGTCAAAAAAGAAGCGCCGTTTGTCTTCCGCATTACCCTGGTGCAGGGGCTGAACCGTCAGATCCGTCGCATGTGCGAGCACTTTGGTTACGAAGTGAAAAAGCTGGAACGTACGCGCATTATGAACGTCAGTTTAAGCGGCATTCCGCTGGGTGAGTGGCGCGATTTAACCGACGATGAGTTAATCGACCTCTTTAAGCTCATCGAAAATTCCTCTTCCGAGGCAAAACCTAAAGCGAAGGCCAAGCCGAAAACGGTAGGCATCAAACGTCCAGTCGTCAAGATGGAAAAAACGGCGGAAAAAGGCGGTCGCCCGGCGTCCAACGGTAAGCGTTTTACCTCGCCGGGGCGAAAAAAGAAGGGACGTTAATCAGCGCCTGCCGCGCGTCGACGTATTTGCTGACCAGCTAAATGACGCCTCAGGATCCGGTTTATAAGCCTGCTTTTTCTTTAACTGGCGGGCTTTTTTCGCTTCAGCCTCACGCTCGACCATTAATTTATCGATGTACTCTTTCTTAATGCTGTTGGTTTCGGAGTTGGTCAGTACGCGACCATGCGCAATCCGCGCCCGATCCAGCAGTGTTTTAAGTTCACGCTGCTCGCGTTCAGTCATCTCTTTTTGGGTAATACGGGGGAGTGCCATGATGGTGCCCTCAGTGAGCCAGAGAGTTCAGTGTACGGGAATTCGTTTGCGAGCAGAACTGATAATATTCATTTTGCCTTCTCTTAACTATTTATCTCTTTCGATAATTAATTAGAGATGCAGATAAAAAAATTAAAGGCAATTATTCTCCGATAAAGACGTTGGTTAACAGAGTACAGGCTCGTTTATTGATAAGCATAGTGACAGGAAAATCAATACGGCCCGAAATATAGCTTCCAGGCCATACAGTATTTACTCAAATAAATTAAAATGCAGCTTCTGCACCACCTGCTCGGCATCTTCGCCGGGCACCAGGAAGCACAGGTTATGGCTGGATGCGCCGTAACAAATCATGCGAATGTTGAACGGTTCCAGTACGCCGAATACCTCTTTGCCAACGCCGCAGGCTTTTGACAGGTCATTGCCAATCAACGCGACCAGCGCCAGCCCCTCTTCCACTTCCACCCGGCACAGTGCGGAAAGCTCCATCAGCAGGGATTGCGTCAGCAACGTATCGCCAGTGGAGGTTGAACCGGTGGTATCAAGGGTTAATGCCACGCTCACTTCTGACGTGGTGATTAAGTCTACCGAAATATTATGCCGCGCGAGGATGCCGAAAACTTCCGCGAGGAAACCGCGAGAATGCAGCATATTCAGGCTGTGCAAAGTGAGCAGAGTCTGATTGCGACGAAGCGCCAGCGCGCGGAACAGCGGCGGATTTTCAGTTTTATTGCACACCAGCGTACCACCTGCGCGTGGGTCTTTGCTGGAGCCGACAAAGACCGGGATATCGCTGCGTACTGCGGGTAGCAACGTTGCCGGATGCAGTACTTTTGCACCAAAAGTTGCCATCTCTGCCGCTTCGGCAAACGCGATTTCATCAATGCGTTTTGCTGCGGAAACCACGCGTGGATCGGTGGTGTAGATGCCCGGGACGTCGGTCCAGATATCAACACGAGATGCGTGTAAAGCCTCCGCCAGCAAGGCTGCCGTATAATCGCTGCCTCCACGGCCAAGCGTCGTTGTCCGACCTTTATTTTCGCTACCGATAAATCCCTGGGTGATCACTAAGCCTTCATTGAGGCGTGGGAGCAGCTGCAGCGCGGCCAGTTCCGCCAGCGCGGCTACATCTGGCTCTGCACGACCAAATCGGTCGTTGGTACGCATCACTTTACGTACATCAAACCACTGTGCCTGAACATCGCGTTCGCGCAGGATTTCGACAAACAGCAGGGTCGACATCAGCTCGCCGTGGCTGACCAGTTCATCTGTCAGGGCCGGAGACGTTGCCAGCGCCGCCGCTTCTGCCAGAACAGTAATATTCTCCAGCAGACGTTCAATCTCTTCACGGATAACGTTCGGGTAACGCAGACGTTCCAGAATGGCAAACTGGATATTGCGGATTGCGTCGAGTTTTTCGAATCGCTCGCCAGGTTCCAGTCCTTCAGCTAAAGCGACCAGCAGATTAGTGATACCAGCAGAAGCCGAGAGGACAACTAAACGTACGTTGGCATCAGAAAGCACAATATCAGCGCTGCGGTTCATGGCGTCAAAATCAGCTACGCTGGTACCGCCAAATTTGGAGACAACAATTTCAGACATAACTACCTCGTGTCAGGGGATCCATTTTCAGCCTTGGCACAAGGGAAGAGCGGAAGACGGGTGGGCGCAGAGCGATACTTCGCTACTATTTTCACCCAGAAGTGCTCCACCACTTGCGAAACGCCCGACTGCGAACGCTTCTGGTGACAACCCAGGGGATTCAGCCCCTGTAGCCGATGATGAACGTGGCCAGCCGTTCAATCACCTCGGCGATGCACCCCCTCAGGTGTTATCACAGGACTGGCTCCTCCAACACCGTTACTTGGGCAACGCGCCTCTTCTGGCCTGCGCTAGCGCAGGTAGTACATTTATAAATAAAGGGTGAGCGGGGCGGTTGTCAACGATGGGGTCATGCGGATTTTTCATCCACTCCTGGCGGTCAGTAGTTCAGCTAATAAATGCTTCACTGCGCTAAGGGTTTACACTCAACATTACGCTAACGGCACTAAAACCATCACATTTTTCTGTGACTGGCGCTACAATCTTCCAAAGTCACAATTCTCAAAATCAGAAGAGTATTGCTAATGAAAAACATCAATCCAACGCAGACCGCTGCCTGGCAGGCACTACAGAAACACTTCGATGAAATGAAAGACGTTACGATCGCCGATCTTTTTGCTAAAGACGGCGATCGTTTTTCTAAGTTCTCCGTAACCTTCGACGATCAGATGCTGGTGGATTACTCCAAAAACCGCATCACTGAAGAGACGCTGGCGAAATTACAAGATCTGGCGAAAGAGTGCGATCTGGCGGGCGCGATTAAGTCGATGTTCTCTGGCGAGAAGATCAACCGCACTGAAAACCGCGCCGTACTGCACGTAGCGCTGCGTAACCGTAGCAATACCCCGATTCTGGTTGATGGCAAAGATGTTATGCCGGAAGTCAACGCGGTGCTGGAGAAGATGAAAACCTTCTCGGAAGCGATTATTTCCGGTGAGTGGAAAGGCTATACCGGCAAAGCAATCACTGACGTAGTGAACATCGGGATCGGTGGTTCTGACCTCGGCCCGTACATGGTGACCGAAGCACTGCGTCCGTACAAAAACCACCTGAACATGCACTTTGTTTCTAACGTCGATGGGACTCACATCGCGGAAGTGCTGAAAAAAGTAAACCCGGAAACCACGCTGTTCCTGGTAGCATCTAAAACCTTCACCACTCAGGAAACCATGACCAACGCCCATAGCGCGCGTGACTGGTTCCTGAAAGCGGCAGGTGATGAGAAACACGTTGCGAAACACTTTGCGGCGCTTTCCACCAATGCCAAAGCCGTTGGCGAGTTTGGTATTGATACTGCCAACATGTTCGAATTCTGGGACTGGGTCGGCGGTCGTTACTCTTTGTGGTCAGCGATTGGCCTGTCGATTGTTCTCTCCATCGGCTTTGATAACTTCGTTGAACTGCTTTCTGGCGCACACGCGATGGACAAGCATTTCTCCACCACGCCTGCCGAGAAAAACCTGCCTGTCTTGCTGGCGCTGATTGGCATCTGGTACAACAATTTCTTTGGTGCGGAAACTGAAGCGATTCTGCCGTATGACCAGTATATGCACCGTTTCGCGGCGTACTTCCAGCAGGGCAATATGGAGTCCAACGGTAAGTATGTTGACCGTAACGGTAACGTTGTGGATTACCAGACTGGCCCGATTATCTGGGGTGAACCAGGTACTAACGGTCAGCACGCGTTCTACCAGCTGATCCACCAGGGAACCAAAATGGTACCGTGCGATTTCATCGCTCCGGCTATCACCCATAACCCGCTCTCTGATCATCACCAGAAACTGCTGTCTAACTTCTTCGCTCAGACCGAAGCGCTGGCGTTTGGTAAATCCCGCGAAGTGGTTGAGCAGGAATATCGCGATCAGGGTAAAGATCCGGCAACGCTTGACTACGTGGTGCCGTTCAAAGTGTTCGAAGGTAACCGCCCGACCAACTCCATCCTGCTGCGTGAAATCACTCCGTTCAGCCTGGGTGCGTTGATTGCGCTGTATGAGCACAAAATCTTTACTCAGGGCGTGATCCTGAACATCTTCACCTTCGACCAGTGGGGCGTGGAGCTGGGTAAACAACTGGCGAACCGTATTCTGCCAGAGCTGAAAGATGACAAAGAAATCAGCAGCCACGATAGCTCGACCAATGGTCTGATTAACCGCTATAAAGCGTGGCGCGGTTAATTAAATAACCCTAATAAAAATGCCGACGTTATGTCGGCATTTTTTATCAGATAAATCCCCTTGTCTGTGATTTAACGGAAATCATACCGTGAGGTTAATCCTAAAATAGATTTTTAATCGTGATTGATTTCGGAAAATACGCAGATTAATTACTTTTATTTTTATTTTAAGCTTATGATTTTTAGTGTTATTTATATATAATCTGAAGCTTATATTTGATATTCATTCCAATTATCCTAAAACCCCATCACTAATTACCCGCGCCGTAATTCGCATGCTTTAGTTGTGTATACTCGATCCCGCCCGAAATGTTTTTGGGTAAATCTCCATTCATTCAATGAAGGGAAATTGTTATGAAAAAAGTTCTGTATGGCATTTTTGCCATATCTGCGCTTGCGGCGACTTCTGCGTGGGCTGCACCTGTACAGGTGGGCGAAGCGGCAGGGTCGGCAGCAACGTCGGTTTCGGCGGGGAGTTCCTCCGCGACCAGCGTCAGCACCGTAAGCTCGGCGGTGGGTGTCGCGCTCGCGGCAACCGGTGGCGGTGATGGTTCTAATACCGGGACCACCACAACCACGACCACCAGTACCCAGTAATAAAGTATGTATCCCCAAAATAATTCGAGTCATCGCATCTGTGGCTTGAAGTATGAAGGGATTTACCATAACCACACTCCGGTGTGGTTATTCTGCCCCTCTGGAGAAGAGTCGTGAAGCGACCTGCACTCATTCTTATCTGCCTGCTATTACAGGCCTGTTCAGCCACGACTAAAGAGCTGGGCAATTCACTGTGGGACAGTCTGTTCGGTACGCCAGGCGTACAACTGACGGACGATGATATTCAAAATATGCCCTACGCCAGCCAGTACATGCAGCTTAATGGCGGGCCGCAGTTATTTGTGGTGCTGGCCTTCGCTGAAGACGGACAACAAAAATGGGTCACTCAGGATCAGGCCACCCTTGTCACACAACATGGTCGTCTGGTGAAGACTTTGCTTGGCGGCGACAACCTGATTGAAGTGAATAACCTTGCTGCCGACCCGCTGATTAAACCCGCACAAATTGTTGATGGTGCAACCTGGACGCGCACGATGGGCTGGACCGAGTACCAGCAGGTACGCTACGCCACCGCACGCTCAGTCTTCAAATGGGATGGCACCGATACCGTCAAGGTCGGCAGCGATGAAACCCCGGTTCGCATGCTGGACGAAGAAGTCTCCACCGACCAGGCGCGCTGGCATAACCGCTACTGGATCGACAGCGAAGGGCAAATTCGCCAGTCGGAACAGTATCTCGGCGCGGATTATTTCCCGGTGAAAACCACCCTCATCAAGGCGGCAAAACAATGATTAAACAAACTATTGTCGCGTTGCTTTTGAGTGCGGGGGCGTCATCAGTCTTCGCGGCGGGAACCGTCAAGGTGTTCAGCAATGGCAGCAGTGAGGCTAAAACGCTGACGGGCGCAGAGCATTTAATCGATCTGGTAGGCCAACCGCAGCTGGCAAACAGCTGGTGGCCTGGTGCGGTGATTAGCGAAGAGCTGGCCACGGCGGCAGCATTGCGTCAGCAGCAGGCGTTGCTGACACGGCTGGCAGAACTGGCTGCAGATTCCAGCGCCGACGATGCCGCCGCAATTAACGCCTTACGCCAGCAAATTCAGGCGTTGAAAGTGACGGGCAGGCAAAAAATCAATCTTGATCCTGATATCGTCCGCGTTGCCGAACGCGGTAACCCGCCGTTGCAGGGCAACTACACGCTGTGGGTCGGACCACCGCCGTCCACGGTCACGTTATTCGGGCTTATAAGCCGTCCTGGCAAGCAGCCATTCACTCCAGGTCGCGACGTGGCGAGCTATCTCTCCGGGCAGAACCTGCTTAGCGGTGCGGATCGCAGCTACGCGTGGGTGGTTTACCCGGACGGACGCACGCAAAAAGCGCCGGTGGCTTACTGGAACAAGCGTCACGTAGAGCCGATGCCCGGCAGCATTATTTATGTTGGCCTCGCGGACTCCGTCTGGAGTGAGACGTCTGATGCCCTTAACGCCGACATTCTTCAGACTCTGACGCAGCGGATACCTCAATAATGAAAAAAAGACATCTGCTTAGCTTACTGGCGCTGGGCATTAGCACAGCTTGCTACGGCGAAACATATCCTGCGCCCATTGGTCCGTCGCAGTCGGATTTCGGTGGCGTAGGATTATTACAAACGCCCACCGCGCGCATGGCGCGGGAAGGGGAGTTGAGCCTGAACTATCGCGATAACGATCAGTACCGTTATTACTCAGCTTCAGTGCAACTCTTCCCGTGGCTGGAAACAACGCTGCGCTACACCGACGTGCGCACCCGGCAGTACAGCAGCGTCGAAGCGTTCTCTGGTGATCAAACGTATAAAGATAAAGCCTTCGATCTCAAACTGCGTTTGTGGGAAGAGAGTTATTGGCTGCCGCAAGTGGCGGTTGGTGCGCGGGATATCGGCGGTACGGGGCTGTTTGATGCGGAATATCTTGTCGCCAGCAAAGCCTGGGGGCCGTTCGATTTTACGCTCGGCCTGGGCTGGGGATATCTGGGCACCAGCGGTAATGTGAAAAATCCGCTCTGTTCAGCCAGTGATAAATATTGCTATCGCGATAACAGCTATAAACAGGCGGGATCTATCGACGGTAGCCAGATGTTCCACGGCCCGGCCTCACTGTTTGGCGGCGTGGAATACCAGACGCCCTGGCAACCGCTGCGCCTGAAACTGGAGTATGAAGGCAATAATTATCAGCAGGATTTTGCCGGGAAGCTGGAGCAAAAAAGTAAGTTTAACGTCGGGGCGATTTATCGCGTTACCGATTGGGCCGACGTTAACCTTAGCTATGAACGTGGCAACACCTTTATGTTTGGCGTCACGCTGCGCACCAACTTTAACGATCTGCGTCCTTCGTATAACGATAACGCCCGCCCGCAATATCAACCGCAGCCACAGGATGCCATTTTGCAGCATTCGGTGGTGGCGAATCAGTTAACGCTGTTGAAATACAACGCCGGACTGGCCGATCCGCAGATCCAGGCGAAAGGCGATACGCTGTATGTTACCGGCGAGCAGGTGAAATATCGTGATTCGCGCGAAGGGATCATCCGTGCTAATCGGATCGTGATGAACGATCTGCCGGATGGGATCAAAACGATCCGCATTACGGAAAATCGCCTTAACATGCCGCAGGTGACGACGGAAACCGATGTCGCCAGCCTGAAAAATCATCTCGCCGGAGAGCCGTTGGGCCACGAAACGAAGCTGGCGCAAAAACGCGTCGAGCCAGTGGTTCCGAAGTCCACCGAGCAGGGCTGGTATATTGACAAATCACGCTTTGATTTCCATATCGATCCGGTGCTGAACCAGTCGGTCGGTGGCCCGGAAAACTTTTACATGTATCAGCTGGGCGTGATGGGAACGGCGGATTTGTGGCTGACGGAGCATCTGCTCACCACCGGCAGCCTGTTTGCTAACCTTGCCAACAACTACGACAAGTTTAACTACACCAATCCACCGCAGGACTCGCACTTACCGCGCGTTCGTACCCATGTGCGCGAGTATGTGCAGAATGATGTCTATGTGAATAACCTGCAAGCCAACTACTTCCAGCATCTGGGCAACGGCTTCTACGGTCAGGTCTACGGAGGTTATCTCGAAACCATGTTTGGCGGCGTGGGGGCTGAAGTGTTGTATCGCCCGCTGGACAGCAACTGGGCGTTTGGTCTGGATGCCAACTACGTTAAACAGCGCGACTGGCGTAGCGCAAAAGATATGATGAAATTCACCGATTACAGCGTGAAAACCGGACATCTGACCGCCTACTGGACGCCATCTTTCGCTCAGGATGTGTTAGTGAAAGCCAGCATCGGGCAGTATCTGGCAGGGGATAAAGGCGGCACGCTGGAGATCGCCAAACGCTTTGATAGCGGCGTGGTGGTGGGTGGCTATGCCACGATCACCAATGTTTCGAAAGAGGAGTACGGCGAAGGGGACTTCACCAAAGGCGTATATGTCTCTGTACCGCTGGATCTCTTCTCGTCTGGCCCAACACGCAGTCGTGCGGCAATTGGCTGGACGCCGCTGACGCGTGACGGTGGTCAGCAACTTGGGCGTAAGTTCCAGTTGTATGACATGACCAGCGACCGTAGCGTCAATTTCCGCTAAGTCATGGGAAAGGTGCCAGTTTTCGCACTCACTGGCACCTTTATTCTTAATGGCCTGTCGAGCCATCAGGAACGCAGTTCACCCCCGGTTTGCGATCTGGTGTGTAAAGGCGAAAACATTCTGTCTTCCTGTCCGTCGATATTGGTTGCAGGTCTGGTTGCCTGAGCGACTGGGCCATCATTGGGCTGGAGACATTGCTTTGCGGTAGGTCGGCTTTATCAGCAGTA
The DNA here is from genome assembly GCF_046486085.1 of Escherichia sp. WS568. Classification (NCBI taxonomy): domain Bacteria; kingdom Pseudomonadati; phylum Pseudomonadota; class Gammaproteobacteria; order Enterobacterales; family Enterobacteriaceae; genus Escherichia; species Escherichia sp. WS568. The sequence goes on along the minus strand of NZ_JBJQMC010000003.1, from coordinate 282,851 downwards.
CCGAGCGGACCGGCATAAGCAGGAAGAACAGAGACTGATAACATCAAAGCAGCAAAATAAGGCTTCATTTTTACCACCTTTATCAGGTTACGTTTCATTTGTTCCAGAGGAACATTGTCGATTTTTCGCGCATTGCTGGTGGCTGGGAATCACCTGAATGGGTGATTTTTTTGGGCTGTGTGTTTTGCCAGATGCGACGTTGATGGGAGATGCCCACTTAATTGAGCTGAACAAAACATACACAAAAAATATAGATCTCCGTCACATTTTTGCGTTATACAGGAAGCTCGCCACTGTGAAGGAGGTACTGCTATGACGTCACTCTCTCGTCCGCGCGTGGAGTTTATCTCCACCATTTTGCAGACCGTACTCAATCTTGGCCTGCTGTGCCTCGGCCTTATTTTGGTTGTCTTCCTCGGCAAAGAAACGGTGCATCTGGCTGATGTGCTGTTCGCGCCAGAACAAACCAGCAAATATGAGCTGGTAGAAGGGCTGGTGGTTTACTTTCTCTATTTCGAATTTATCGCGCTGATTGTGAAGTACTTTCAGTCCGGTTTTCACTTCCCGCTACGTTACTTTGTCTATATTGGGATCACCGCCATTGTGCGCTTGATCATCGTCGATCATAAATCGCCACTGGATGTGTTGATCTACTCGGCAGCGATCCTGTTACTGGTGATCACCCTGTGGCTGTGTAATTCGAAACGGCTGAAGCGGGAGTAAAAAAAGGCGCTCCGTGGAGCGCCGAATAACAGTCACAAGTTGGGATAACGTAAGTTGAGGGTGCAGCGGCATAACATTGGCAGAACAACATCTTTAACCTTTCACACCACCTGCCGTCAGGCCGTTGACCAGCCAGCGTTGAGCCAGCAGGAAGACGATGGTGATCGGTAATGCAGACATCACGGCAGCGGCGGCAAAGTCACCCCACAGGTAGTTTTGCGGGTTGAGGTATTGCTGCATCCCCACAGCCAGGGTGTAGCTGTTTACGTCACGCAGTAATAGCGACGCGACCGGAACTTCAGTAATGGCAGCGATAAACGACAGGATGAACACCACCGCCAGAATCGGTACTGACAGCGGCAACAGGACAAGGCGGAAGGCCTGCCACGGTGTCGCACCATCCAGCGCCGCCGCTTCTTCCAGCGAACTGTCGATGGTTTCGAAATAACCTTTGATGGTCCAGACATGCAGCGCAATCCCGCCCAGATACGCGAAAATTACGCCGCCGTGAGTATTCAGACCAATGAATGGAATGTACTCACCCAGACGATCAAACAACGCATACAACGCGACCAGTGAAAGTACTGCCGGGAACATCTGGAAAATCAGCATTCCTTTCAGCAGCGTCGCTTTGCCTGGAAAGCGCATACGGGCGAAAGCGTAGGCGCAGGTGGTGGAGAGCGCCACAATGCCAATCGCGGAAATCCCGGCGACCTTTACCGAGTTCCACAGCCACAGCAGTACCGGGAATGGCGGTGGCGTAATGCGACCATCAGCCTGTTCCACACTAAAACCTAACGCCAGTTTCCAGTGATCCCAGGAGATTTGCTCCGGGATCAGGCTGCCAGTCGCGAAGTTCCCCTGACGCAGCGAGATGGCGACGACCATCAGCAGCGGGAACATAATCGCCGCGATAAAAAGTAGCAGTAGCAGGTGAGTAATAAACAAACGTGCTTTTTGCGATTTCGGTTGGACCATTGCCATTTTTGTTATCTCCCTTAATCAAACTTCATTCGCGTGGCTTTCAGGTTCACTATCGCCAGCGCACCCACCAGCAGGAAGATCAGCGTGGCAATTGCTGCTGCCAGACCGAAGTCCTGACCCCCGCCGCCTTCAAAAGCGATGCGGTAGGTGTAGTTAACAAGCAGGTCGGTATAACCGGCTGGCGTGGTCGTGCCAAGACGATCCGGGCCGCCGTTGGTTAACAGTTGAATCAGCACGAAGTTGTTAAAGTTAAAGGCGAAGCTGGCGATCATCAGCGGCGTCAGCGGTTTAATCAGCAGCGGCAGCGTAATCTTAAAGAAGTTCTGGAACGGACCTGCGCCATCCATTGCTGAGGCTTCATACAAATCGTCCGGAATCGCTTTCAGCAAGCCCATGCAGAGGATCATCATGTACGGATAACCCAGCCAGGTATTGACGATAATCAGCATCGTTCGGGCGGTGGTCGGATCGCTGAACCAGGCGGGCTTCACGCCAAACAGCGCGCTCAACATCATGTTGATCTCACCGAAGCTCTGGTTAAACAACCCTTTGAAAATCAAGATTGAAATGAACGATGGCACCGCGTAGGGCAGAATAAGCAGGACGCGATAGACCGCTTTGCCGCGCAACGCTTCCCACTGCACCAGACACGCCAGAACCATGCCGACCGCCACCGTTAAAAAGACAGTGATCAGCGAGAACACCACGGTCCAGACGAAAATGGCGAGGAACGGTTTCTGAATGCCTTCGTCGGTAAAGACGCGGGTAAAGTTTTTCCAGCCGGTGGTCACGGTGTAACCGGGGCTTAGCTTTTCATCACCCCAGTTGCCGTCAGCAGTGATGGACTGGTAAAAACCAATCTGGTCGTTTGGACGATATTTTACGCCGCTCTGATTATTCGTCAGCGTGCCGTCACCGTCGAGTGTGTAGAGCGGCTGCGTGCCAGAAAACTGGCGCAGGGAGCTCATCATCACTTTGTTGCCATCCGGCAGAATGGCGGTAATGTCACTCAGTGCCTGACGATTCTGGGTAATCACGCGCAGATTCGCGCGTTCGCCTTCGGGCTGGGCGGTCGTTTCTTTCAGTTGCAGTTTTTGCTCGCCGCCAAATTTAAACGCGTCGGAGAGGTAATTTTTGCCGGTTTCGCCGTCGCTGAGCGCCAGTTGCCACTCATCGCCCGCCGGGTAAAGACCAAAATTATAGGTTTTGCCTGCTTGCCAGGAGCGATCTAACAACACTTCCTGCGCACGTTCAAAAGTCAGCTGGTTAGTGCTGCTGTAGTTGGTAAAGGCAATGGCGATGGTGCAGACCAAAGGGAAGAGGACGAATAATCCCATTCCAGCCATTCCCGGGTAAACATAGCGCCAGGCGTAGGCTTTACGATTGGCGAAAATATACAGCCCCGCTGAACTCAATATCAGCGTGGTAATGGCGAACAGGTATTCCCCTTGTGCGTACATTAAAACAACAAGGTAACCCACCAGCAGGCCGAGCAGACCTAACACTGACCATTTCAGCGCGTCGCTTTGCCACCAATGTTTCTTTTTAATGACATCCATGGGGTTCTTCCTCATTCCAGGACGGATAAGGCTTTCACGCCTTATCCGACAACAACTGCCTGATGCGACGCTGACGCGCCTTACCAGGCCTACATACGTTTCGGTTTTGTAGGCCGGACAAGGCGTTCACGCCGCATCCGGCATTTCACAGCATTACTTGGTGATACGAGTCTGCGCGTCTTTCAGGGCTTCATCGACAGTCTGACGACCGCTGGCGGCGTTGATCACCGCAGTACGCACGGCATACCAGAAAGCGGACATCTGCGGGATGTTCGGCATGATTTCACCTTTCTGGGCGTTTTCCATGGTGGCGGCAATACGTGGATCTTTCGCCAACTCTTCCTCGTAAGACTTCAGCGCCACTGCACCCAGCGGTTTATCTTTATTGACCGCTTCCAGACCTTCGTCAGTCAGCAGATAGTTTTCGAGGAACTCTTTCGCCAGCTCTTTGTTCGGACTGGCGGCGTTAATACCGGCGCTCAGCACGCCAACGAACGGTTTGGATGGTTGACCCTTGAAGGTCGGCAGTACCGTTACACCATAATTCACTTTGCTGGTGTCGATGTTGGACCATGCCCACGGGCCGTTGATGGTCATCGCTGTTTCGCCTTTATTAAAGGCAGCTTCTGCGATGGAGTAATCGGTGTCTGCATTCATGTGTTTGTTTTTAATCAGGTCAACCAGGAAGGTCAGACCCGCTTTCGCGCCAGCGTTATCCACGCCCACGTCTTTAATGTCGTACTTGCCGTTTTCATACTTGAACGCATAACCCCCGTCAGCCGCAATCAGCGGCCAGGTGAAGTATGGTTCTTGCAGGTTGAACATCAGCGCGCTCTTACCTTTCGCTTTCAGTTCTTTATCCAGCGCCGGGATCTCTTCCCAGGTTTTTGGCGGGTTCGGCAGCAGATCTTTGTTATAAATCAGCGATAACGCTTCGACAGCAATCGGGTAAGCAATCAGCTTGCCGTTGTAACGAACGGCATCCCAGGTAAACGGATACAGCTTGTCCTGGAACGCTTTGTCCGGGGTGATTTCAGCCAACAGGCCAGATTGAGCGTAGCCACCAAAGCGGTCGTGCGCCCAGAAGATAATGTCAGGGCCATCGCCAGTTGCCGCAACCTGAGGGAATTTCTCTTCCAGTTTATCCGGATGCTCGACGGTGACTTTAATTCCGGTATCTTTCTCGAATTTCTTACCGACTTCAGCGAGACCGTTATAGCCTTTATCGCCGTTAATCCAGATTACCAGTTTACCTTCTTCGATTTTGGCGAGAGCCGAGGCGGAAAACATCATCGTCGTTAATGCGGATAATGCGAGGATGCGTGCACCTGTTTTTATTTTCATAATCTATGGTCCTTGTTGGTGAAGTGCTCGTGAAAACACCTAAACGGACTCTAGTTTCTTTATACGGCAACCTCTTTCCATCCTCCTTGCCCCTACGCCCCACCGTTGCTTTGTGTGATCTCTGTTACAGAATTGGCGGTAATGTGGAGATGCGCACATAAAATCGCCACGATTTTTGCAAGCAACATCACGAAATTCCTTACATGACCTCGGTTTAGTTCACAGAAGCCGCGTTCTCATCCTCCCGCCTCCTCCCCCATAAAAAAGCCAGGGGGTGGAGGATTTAAGCCATCTCCTGATGACGCATAGTCAGCCCATCATGAATGTTGCTGTCGATGACAGGTTGTTACAAAGGGAGAAGGGCATGGCGAGCGTACAGCTGCAAAATGTAACGAAAGCCTGGGGCGAGGTCGTGGTATCGAAAGATATCAATCTCGATATCCATGAAGGTGAATTCGTGGTGTTTGTCGGACCGTCTGGCTGCGGTAAGTCGACTTTACTGCGCATGATTGCCGGGCTTGAGACGATCACCAGCGGCGACCTGTTCATCGGTGAGAAACGGATGAATGACACTCCGCCAGCAGAACGCGGCGTTGGTATGGTGTTTCAGTCTTACGCGCTCTATCCCCACCTGTCAGTAGCAGAAAACATGTCATTTGGCCTGAAACTGGCAGGCGCAAAAAAAGAGGTGATTAACCAACGCGTCAACCAGGTAGCGGAAGTGCTGCAACTGGCGCATTTGCTGGATCGCAAACCGAAAGCGCTCTCCGGTGGTCAGCGTCAGCGTGTGGCGATTGGCCGTACGCTGGTGGCCGAGCCAAGCGTATTTTTGCTCGATGAACCGCTCTCCAACCTCGATGCTGCACTGCGTGTGCAAATGCGTATCGAAATCTCCCGTCTGCATAAACGCCTGGGCCGCACAATGATTTACGTCACCCACGATCAGGTCGAAGCGATGACGCTGGCCGACAAAATCGTGGTGCTGGACGCTGGTCGCGTGGCGCAGGTTGGGAAACCGCTGGAGCTGTACCACTATCCGGCAGACCGTTTTGTCGCCGGATTTATCGGTTCGCCAAAGATGAACTTCCTGCCAGTAAAAGTGACCGCCACTGCAATCGATCAAGTGCAGGTGGAGCTGCCGATGCCAAATCGTCAGCAAGTCTGGCTGCCGGTTGAAAGCCGTGATGTCCAGGTTGGAGCCAATATGTCGCTGGGTATTCGCCCGGAACATCTACTGCCGAGTGATATCGCTGACGTCATCCTTGAGGGTGAAGTTCAGGTCGTCGAGCAACTCGGCAACGAAACCCAAATCCATATCCAGATCCCTTCCATTCGTCAAAACCTGGTGTACCGCCAGAACGACGTGGTGTTGGTAGAAGAAGGTGCCACATTCGCTATCGGCCTGCCGCCAGAGCGTTGCCATCTGTTCCGTGAGGATGGCACTGCATGTCGTCGACTGCATAAGGAGCCGGGCGTTTAAGCACCCCACAAAACACACAAAGCCTGTCACAGGTGATGTGAAAAAAGAAAAGCAATGACTCAGGAGATAGAATGATGATTACTCTGCGCAAACTTCCTCTGGCGGTTGCCGTCGCAGCGGGCGTAATGTCTGCTCAGGCAATGGCTGTTGATTTCCACGGCTATGCACGTTCCGGTATTGGCTGGACAGGTAGCGGCGGTGAACAACAGTGTTTCCAGACTACCGGTGCTCAAAGTAAATACCGTCTTGGCAACGAATGTGAAACTTATGCTGAATTAAAATTGGGTCAGGAAGTGTGGAAAGAGGGCGATAAGAGCTTCTATTTCGACACTAACGTGGCCTATTCCGTCGCACAACAGAATGACTGGGAAGCTACCGATCCGGCCTTCCGTGAAGCAAACGTGCAGGGTAAAAACCTGATCGAATGGCTGCCAGGCTCCACCATCTGGGCAGGTAAGCGCTTCTACCAACGTCATGACGTTCATATGATCGACTTCTACTACTGGGATATTTCTGGTCCTGGTGCCGGTCTGGAAAACATCGATGTTGGCTTCGGTAAACTCTCTCTGGCAGCAACCCGCTCCTCTGAAGCTGGTGGTTCTTCCTCTTTCGCCAGCAACAATATTTATGACTATACCAACGAAACCGCGAACGACGTTTTCGACGTGCGTTTAGCGCAGATGGAAATCAACCCGGGCGGCACATTAGAACTGGGTGTCGACTACGGTCGTGCCAACCTGCGTGATAACTATCGTCTGGTTGATGGCGCATCGAAAGACGGTTGGTTATTCACTGCTGAACATACTCAGAGTGTCCTGAAGGGCTTTAACAAGTTTGTTGTTCAGTACGCTACTGACTCGATGACCTCACAGGGTAAAGGTCTGTCGCAGGGTTCTGGCGTCGCGTTTGATAACGAAAAATTTGCCTACAATATCAACAACAACGGTCACATGCTGCGTATCCTCGACCACGGTGCGATCTCCATGGGCGATAACTGGGACATGATGTACGTGGGTATGTACCAGGATATCAACTGGGATAACGACAACGGCACCAAGTGGTGGACCGTCGGTATTCGCCCGATGTACAAGTGGACGCCAATCATGAGCACCGTGATGGAAATCGGCTACGACAACGTCGAATCCCAGCGCACCGGCGACAAGAACAATCAGTACAAAATTACCCTTGCACAACAATGGCAGGCTGGCGACAGCATCTGGTCACGCCCGGCTATTCGTGTCTTCGCAACCTACGCCAAGTGGGATGAGAAATGGGGTTACGACTACACCGGTAACGCCAATACCAACACTAACTTCGGCAAAGCCGTTCCTGCTGATTTCAACGGCGGCAGCTTCGGTCGTGGCGACAGCGACGAGTGGACCTTCGGTGCCCAGATGGAAATCTGGTGGTAATAGCAAAACCTGGGCCGGATAAGGTGCTTGCGCCGCATCCGGCAACCAACGCCTGATGCGACGCTTGCGCGTCTTATCAGGCCTACAACGGCTGTCAAATGTAGGCCGGATAAGGCGTTTGCGCCGCATCCGGCATAAAAACAGGTTGTCATTATCTGAAAGGGGCGAAAGCCCCTCTGATTATCGGGTTTAGCGCGCTATTGCCTGGCTACCGCTGAGCTCCAGATTTTGAGGTGAAAACAATGAAAATGAATAAAAGTCTCATCGCCCTCTGTTTATCAGCAGGGTTACTGGCAAGCGCGCCTGGAATCAGCCTTGCCGATGTTAACTACGTACCGCAAAACACCAGCGACGCGCCAGCCATTCCATCTGCCGCGCTGCAACAACTCACCTGGACACCGGTCGATCAATCTAAAACCCAGACCACCCAACTGGCGACCGGCGGCCAACAACTGAACGTCCCCGGCATCAGTGGTCTGGTTGCTGCGTACAGCGTCCCGGCAAACATTGGCGAACTGACACTGACGCTGACCAGCGAAGTGAACAAACAAACCAGCGTATTTGCGCCGAACGTGCTGATTCTTGATCAGAACATGACCCCATCAGCCTTCTTCCCCAGCAGTTATTTCACCTACCAGGAACCAGGCGTGATGAGTGCAGATCGGCTGGAAGGCGTTATGCGCCTGACACCAGCGTTGGGGCAGCAAAAACTTTATGTTCTGGTCTTTACCACGGAAAAAGATCTCCTGCAGACGACCCAACTGCTCGACCCGGCTAAAGCCTATGCCAAAGGCGTCGGTAACTCGATCCCGGATATTCCTGACCCGGTTGCTCGTCATACCACCGATGGCTTACTGAAACTGAAAGTCAAAACGAACTCCAGTTCCAGCGTGTTGGTCGGGCCTCTATTTGGTTCTTCCGCTCCAGCTCCGGTTACGGTAGGCAACACGGCGGCACCAGCTGTGGCTGCACCCGCTCCGGCACCGGTGAAGAAAAGCGAGCCGATGCTCAACGACACGGAAAGTTATTTTAATACCGCGATCAAAAACGCTGTCGCGAAAGGTGATGTTGATAAGGCGTTAAAACTGCTTGATGAAGCTGAACGCCTGGGGTCAACATCTGCCCGTTCCACCTTTATCAGCAGTGTAAAAGGCAAGGGGTAATTACGCCCCACAGTGCTGATTTTGCAACAACTGGTGCGTCTCCTGGCGCACCTTTTTTTATGCTTCATTCCTGGGATATGAGCGATTTTTTATAGTACTTCGCTTCTTCTTCACTAAGAATATCCATTATCTCAATGCCTTATCAGAGATTCTTTTCCTTTCGCCGGTAGTGTCTGGACGCTCAGGCTACTTTTCCAGTTATTTCATTTCTGTAATACAGAGGTTTTATGATAGGTCATATCACAAATTCTGGCGGCAATGACTCTTTGATGAAACATGATGTGGTGCAAGGAAATAATAAATTAGATCTTGATTTACTACGTAATTTTAATGGGGTGCCAGGTTTAAATAGAGATAACTTTATTTATATCAGTGATATATTTTTAAATATAAAACAACGGAACGAAAAAAATCATGCAATAAATATGTTTCGTGAAGTCTCAATCAGTAATGATATTATAAGCGTAAAATTTTATAGAAATGAAGAAATAGAATGTGCTTGTGATTTTCTGATGGATAAAGATGCGCAGGGGTATACTGACCTGTCTGATTTGGATTTAACAAGTTGTCATTTTAAAGGTGACGTTATTTCGAAGGTGTCTTTCATATCATCAAATCTACAACATGTAACATTCGAATGTAAAGAAATAGGGGATTGCAATTTTACTACTGCAACAGTTGATAATGTCATATTTAAATGTCGACGTTTACACAATGTGATTTTTATCAAAGCGACTGGCGAATATGTCGATTTTAGCCAAAGTATTCTTGATACAGTTGACTTCTCGCGGAGCCAGCTTACTCATAGTAATTTTCGTGAATGTCAGATTAGAAATTCAAAGTTCAATAATTGTTATCTTTATGCTTCGCACTTCACCAGAGCAGAATTTCTTTCTACCAAAGAAATATCATTTATTAAATCGAATCTGACAGCTGTTATGTTTGATCATGTGCGAATGTCGACAGGGAATTTTAAAGATTGCATTACAGAACGATTGGAATTAACTATTGATTATTCAGATATATTTGGGAATGAAGAACTTGATGGTTATATCAATAACATTATAAAAATGATTGATACATTGCCAGATAATGCAATGATATTGAAATCCGTTCTGGCAGTAAAACTGGTGATGCAATTAAAAATTCTTAATATTGTTAATAAAAACTTTATTGAGAATATGAAGAAAATATTTAGCCATTGTCCTTATATAAAAGATCCAATTATACGTAGTTATATCCATCCTGATGAAGATAACAAGTTCGATAATTTTATGCGTCAAAATCGATTCAGTAAGATGCATTTCGATACCCAACAGATGATCGATTTTATTAACAGATTTAATATGAATAAATGGCTGATTGATCAAAATAACAATTTTTTTATCCAACTTATCGATCAGGCTCTACGATCAACGGATGATACGATCAAAGCAAATGCCTGGCATCTTTATAAAGAGTGGATTCGTAGTGATGATGTTTCACCTTTATTTATAGAAATTGAAGATAATTTAAGAACCTTTAACACGAATGAATTAACACGAAATGATAATATCTTTATCCTGTTCTCCTCTGTCGATGATGGGCCAGTTATGGTGGTAAGCTCCCAGCGCTTACATGATATGTTGAATCCTACAAAAGATACCAATTGGAATTCCACGTATATCTACAAATCCAGACATGAGATGTTGCCTGTTAATCTTACTCCGGAAACACTTTTCGGCTCCAAATCTCAGGATAAACATGCGCTTTTCCCCATTTTTACTGCGAGTTGGCGAGCTAATCGTATAAAGAATAAAGGTATTTAAGTAAAGGAAAACATCACCGTTCCTGGCATCCTGGGCGGTGATGCCCCTATGGTTGACCTCGCCAGCACGGGCATCGGCAAAGCGTAAGGTTCAACAGCGTTTTACCACTTCATGCGATTGTTGCGTTTTTGTTGCGCATTAGATCACTTAATTTGCTTTACATCTCCCGTAAACACTTTTCTGCGATACAATGCCTTTACGTTATGTAACGGAGAGTTCGGCATGTCACACCCCGCGTTAACGCAACTGCGTGCGCTGCGCTATTTTAAAGAGATCCCTGCCCTGGATCCGCAACTGCTCGACTGGCTGTTGCTGGAAGATTCCATGACAAAACGTTTTGAACAGCAGGGAAAAACGGTAAGCGTGACGATGATCCGCGAAGGGTTTGTCGAGCAGAATGAAATCCCCGAAGAACTGCCGCTGCTGCCGAAAGAGTCTCGTTACTGGTTACGTGAAATTTTGTTATGTGCCGATGGTGAACCGTGGCTTGCCGGTCGTACCGTCGTTCCTGTGTCAACGTTAAGCGGGCCGGAGCTGGCGTTACAAAAATTGGGTAAAACGCCGTTAGGACGCTATCTGTTCACATCATCGACATTAACCCGGGACTTTATTGAGATAGGCCGTGATGCCGGACTGTGGGGGCGACGTTCCCGCCTGCGATTAAGCGGTAAACCGCTGTTGCTAACAGAACTGTTTTTACCGGCGTCACCGTTGTACTAAGAGGAAAAAAATATGGAGTGGAGTCTGACGCAGAATAAGCTGCTGGCGTTTCATCGCTTAATGCGTACGGATAAGCCAATTGGCGCGTTACTGCTGCTCTGGCCAACATTATGGGCGTTGTGGGTGGCGACACCGGGCGTTCCCCAGCTCTGGATCCTGGCGGTGTTTGTCGCGGGTGTCTGGCTGATGCGCGCTGCCGGATGTGTGGTGAATGATTATGCTGACCGCAAGTTTGATGGTCATGTTAAGCGCACGGCGAACCGACCACTTCCCAGCGGTGCGGTAACAGAGAAAGAGGCGCGCGCGCTGTTTGTAGTGCTGGTACTGATTTCGTTTTTACTGGTGCTGACGCTGAATACGATGACCATTCTATTGTCGATTGCCGCGCTGGCGCTGGCGTGGGTGTACCCGTTTATGAAGCGGTATACCCATCTACCGCAAGTGGTGCTGGGCGCGGCGTTTGGCTGGTCGATTCCAATGGCTTTTGCTGCTGTGAGTGAGTCGGTGCCATTGAGTTGCTGGTTAATGTTCCTCGCCAATATTCTCTGGGCGGTGGCATACGACACGCAGTATGCGATGGTTGACCGTGATGATGATGTGAAGATTGGCATTAAATCCACCGCAATCCTGTTCGGCCAATACGATAAATTGATTATTGGTATTTTGCAGATTGGCGTACTGGCACTGATGGCGATCATCGGTGAGTTAAATGGCTTAGGCTGGGGATATTACTGGTCAATTCTGGTGGCTGGCGCGCTGTTTGTTTATCAACAAAAACTGATTGCCAACCGCGAGCGTGAAGCCTGCTTTAAAGCGTTTATGAATAATAACTATGTTGGTCTGGTACTGTTTTTAGGGCTGGCAATGAGTTACTGGCATTTCTGATGATGTAAAAAAGCCGGATGATCATCCGGCTTTCTTCTGGGCTGCCTGATGCGCTGCGCTTCTCAGGCCTACACAACAGATCGCAATTTATTGAATTTGCAGATCATGGAAGGCCGGATAAGGCGTTTGAGCCGCATCCGGCAATTCTCACTGATTACCCCTCGCCCTGCGTCGCACTCTCAATCGTCAAACGCACGTCTGATGTAATCAACTCCGCCAGCAACTGATAAACCTTCATCGTTTCTGCCGGTTCGGCATCGCCGCTATCGCTGATATACCCTTCATCACGCAGCGTCAGCACCAGCGAACTGAACACCGCTTTGTCGAAGAACTCCGGCGCGTTGATACCGTGCAGCACGGAGAGACGTTGCGCGACGGTGCGGCTCTCTTTTTCCAGCGTACCGCGGTTGATCGACGGGTTGGCGCTCAACAGCCAGAAGGTAATGGCATAACGTTGCAGCGTTTCGCGCGCGCCTGCGGCCAGCAGCTGTAGCGTGCGAGAATGCGCCGGGTTGATATGCAACTCATCATCTTGCAGGGTAATCAGCCCCTGACGTTGCATCTCATTTGCCAGCGCATCAATAACGTCTGGCAATTCGTCGCGATCCCAGCGCAGGAACAGCTCCGCTTTCAGCATTGGGTAAAGCACATTGACGTGCTCCATCAATACGTCGCGGGAGATGTGGCGATGCTGAGTGACAATTGCCGCCATCAGCGAAGGCAGCACCAACATATGCGCAATGTTGTTGCGATAGTAGGTCATCAACACCGCTTGCTCGCGCGGCAGAATGATGATGTCGCCGATAGTGTCTTTCTCGACTTCAAACTTGTTCATTTGCAGCGCGTGATCGATAAGCTCGCTGGCGCTGGCTGAAGGAACGGTAGAGTCCGTGGAGTAAGGTACGTTGCGCATCAGATCCAGGTAGCAGTTGAGTTGCTCGGTTAACTGCTCGCGGGTGAGTGAGCGCTGACGTGACGCCAGTAGCGCAGTACAGCACAGGTTCATGGCGTTTGCCGCGCCTGCGTTGTTAATGCGTACCATCAGATCGGCAGCAATATTATTGACCGTCGGCGTTAACCAGGCCGGACGCACCGCTTCGATGGGATCGATAGATTCACGCCAGTCTGGTACGTGCTGGTTAAGGTAGGTCATCAACGGCATTGGTTCACCGAAGTTGACGTAACCCTGACCGAGATTACGCAGCTTGCTTAAACCGCGCAGCATCTGCGGCAGGCTCTCTTTCTCTTTCGTTGCACCGCGCAGTTCTTTGGCGTAAGTACCCACTTCCATGACGTGCTCATAACCGATATAGATCGGAATCAGCGTAATCGGACGCGTGCCGCCACGCAGCATCGCCTGAATGGTCATCGACAGCGTACCGGTTTTCGGATCCAGCAAACGCCCCGTACGGGAACGACCGCCTTCCACGAAATACTCGACGGAATAACCACGGCTGAACAGTTCGCCGAGATACTCACGGAAAACGGTGGAATAGAGCTTATTGCCTTTAAACGTACGGCGAATAAAGAACGCACCCAGACGGCGGAAAATCGGCCCGGCCGGCCAGAAGTTCAGGTTGATCCCGGCGGCGATATGCGGCGGCACCAGCCCCTGGTGATACAGCACGTAAGAAAGCAGCAGGTAGTCCATGTGACTGCGGTGGCAAGGCACATACACCAGCTCATGACCGTCGTGGGCCAACTGGCGAACGCGCTCGGCGTTATGGACGTTGATACCCTGGTAAAGGCGGTTCCAGGTGAAGCCCAGAATGCGGTCAGTCAGGCGGATCATCTCGTAAGAGAAATTCGCCGCAATCTCTTCCATCAGCACAATCGCGTTCTGCTGCGCTTTTTCATGGGAGATTTTTTTGCTGCGCGCTTCATCTTCTACCGCTTTGGCAATGGCGCGGGAGGCGAGCAGCTTATTAAACAGATCCTGACGAGCAGGCAGACGTGGGCCTACGGCAGCCAGACGTTGACGGGCAAAGTGCATACGCGCCACGCGCGCCAGTTTCTGCGCGATAGTTTTATCCGTGCCGTGTTCATCCGCCATACGGCGCAGCGAAACTGACGGCGAGAAACGCACAAAACTGTCGCGACCGAGCCACAGTACAGCGAAAAATTTCTGTACGCCGTTAAGCATACGCAGCGGCGGGTTCACTTCGCCTTTTTCACGCCCCGGCGCGCGACCAAACATCACCGATACTGGCACCATCTGCACATCCAGATTTGGGTTGCTACGGTGCAAATCGAGATAGTCGTGGAACAGCTTAATAGACTCTTCTTTCGGCGTGTAATAGGTGAACACACGCGGCCCGCCGTGAATGAACACATAGCGCGGCAGTAGCGTGCCGTCGATTTCCAGCGGCTCTAACGGGTCAGGCAGGTCATGTGCCAGACACTGGGCGCGCAACGTCAGCAAGTCAGCTTTCGAGTTGTACGGTAAAACGTACATAATTGGACGAGAGGTATCCAGCCCCAGTTCCGGGGCAGGATCTGCCGGAATAGACTTGCTTTTTACCAGGATGCTTAATGGTAAATTCAGTAATTTGTAGTAAATTCGTGGCCAGCCGGACATAAACGATGTAAAGCCTCTGGTTAATAATGCAAATGCGCGGCAAGGATAGCAGAAAGTCATGGGAAATTCTGTGGTATCCGCTCATGTTTCGCGCGGCGTTACGCAAACCCGAATCATCGGATTTAACGGTACACTGATATTGACGCTCATAATGTAAAAAGGTTCTTTCAATGGCCAATAATACCACTGGATTCACCCGAATTATCAAAGCTGCTGGCTATTCCTGGAAAGGTTTACGCGCTGCATGGATCAACGAAGCGGCATTCCGTCAGGAAGGCGTAGCGGTATTGTTGGCGGTGGTCATCGCCTGCTGGCTGGATGTGGACGCAATTACCCGCGTGCTGCTTATCAGCTCCGTGATGCTGGTGATGATTGTGGAAATCCTCAATAGCGCCATCGAAGCAGTGGTTGACCGAATTGGCTCTGAATACCATGAGCTATCCGGACGCGCTAAAGATATGGGATCCGCCGCGGTTCTGATTGCGATTATCGTCGCCGTGATTACCTGGTGCATCCTGTTATGGTCGCATTTTGGATAACCCTTCCAGATTTCGATAAATCTCTGGTTTATTGTGCAGTTTATGGTTCCAAAATCGCCTTTTGCTGTATATACTCACAGCATAACTGTATATACACCCAGGGGGCGGAATGAAAGCGTTAACGGCCAGGCAACAAGAGGTGTTTGATCTCATCCGTGATCACATCAGCCAGACAGGTATGCCGCCGACGCGTGCGGAAATCGCGCAGCGTTTGGGGTTCCGTTCCCCAAACGCGGCTGAAGAACATCTGAAGGCGCTGGCACGCAAAGGCGTTATTGAAATTGTTTCCGGCGCATCACGCGGGATTCGTCTGTTGCAGGAAGAGGAAGAAGGGTTGCCGCTGGTAGGTCGTGTGGCTGCCGGTGAACCGCTTCTGGCGCAACAGCATATTGAAGGTCATTATCAGGTCGATCCTTCCTTGTTCAAGCCGAATGCTGATTTCCTGCTGCGCGTCAGCGGGATGTCGATGAAAGATATCGGCATTATGGATGGCGACTTGCTGGCAGTGCATAAAACTCAGGATGTACGTAACGGTCAGGTCGTTGTCGCACGTATTGATGACGAAGTTACCGTTAAGCGCCTGAAAAAACAGGGCAATAAAGTCGAACTGTTGCCAGAAAATAGCGAGTTTAAACCAATTGTCGTTGACCTTCGTCAGCAGAGCTTCACCATTGAAGGGCTGGCGGTTGGGGTTATTCGCAACGGCGACTGGCTGTAACATATCTCTGAGACCGCGATGCCGCCTGGCGTCGCGGTTTGTTTTTCATCTCTCTTCATCAGGCTTGTCTGCATGGCATTCCTCACTTCATCTGATAAAGCGCTCTGGCATCTCGCCTTACCCATGATTTTCTCCAATATCACCGTTCCGTTGCTGGGACTGGTCGATACGGCGGTAATTGGTCATCTTGATAGTCCGGTTTATTTGGGCGGCGTGGCGGTTGGTGCAACGGCGACCAGCTTTCTCTTTATGCTGTTGCTGTTTTTACGCATGAGCACCACCGGGCTGACTGCGCAGGCTTATGGTGCCAAAAATCCTCAGGCATTAGCCCGTGCGCTGGTGCAACCGTTGCTGTTGGCGTTGGGGGCTGGGGCGTTAATTGCGCTGCTGCGTACGCCGATTATCGATCTGGCGCTGCATATTGTTGGCGGCAGCGAAGCGGTGCTAGAACAGGCGCGACGCTTTCTTGAAATCCGCTGGTTAAGTGCACCGGCGTCGCTGGCGAATCTGGTATTACTTGGTTGGTTACTCGGTGTGCAATATGCCCGTGCGCCAGTAATTTTGTTAGTGGTCGGCAATATCCTCAACATTGTGCTGGATGTCTGGCTGGTGATGGGGCTGCATATGAACGTGCAGGGCGCGGCGCTGGCGACGGTTATTGCGGAATATGCAACATTGCTGATTGGTCTGCTAATGGTGCGTAAAATCCTCAAACTACGCGGAATCTCCGGCGAAATGCTGAAAACTGCCTGGCGAGGAAACTTCCGTCACTTGCTGGCGCTTAACCGCGATATCATGCTGCGCTCGCTGTTGTTGCAACTCTGTTTCGGCGCGATCACCGTACTTGGCGCGCGACTGGGGAGTGACATTATCGCTGTTAACGCGGTTCTGATGACGTTACTCACCTTTACCGCCTATGCGCTGGATGGTTTTGCCTACGCGGTTGAAGCGCATTCCGGTCAGGCGTACGGTGCGCGCGATGGTAGCCAGTTACTGGATGTCTGGCGGGCAGCGTGCCGCCAGTCGGGGATTGTAGCGTTACTGTTTTCGGTGGTTTATTTGCTGGCAGGGGAACACATCATTGCGTTGCTGACGTCGTTAACCCAGATTCAGCAGCTGGCTGACCGCTATCTTATCTGGCAGGTGATTTTGCCGTTGGTCGGCGTCTGGTGTTATCTGCTCGACGGCATGTTTATAGGTGCAACGCGCGCCGCCGAAATGCGTAACAGTATGGCGGTGGCCGCCGCAGGTTTTGCGCTGACGCTCCTTACGCTGCCGTGGCTGGGGAATCATGGTTTGTGGCTGGCATTAACCGTCTTTCTGGCGTTACGCGGGCTTTCTCTGGCGGCTATCTGGCGGCGTCACTGGCGCAACGGTACCTGGTTTGCCGCAACGTGACGGTTAAAAATTCTGAATAAATAATCCTAAGCCAAATTGCTGACTACACTTAATCTCACGTTCAGAAGAAAAGTGAACGTACTCTCATTCACAACCTAACGATGAGGTCTTGATTATGAATAAAGATGAAGCCGGCGGTAACTGGAAACAGTTTAAAGGTAAAGTGAAAGAGCAATGGGGCAAACTGACCGATGATGATATGACGATCATTGAAGGTAAACGTGATCAACTGGTCGGTAAAATCCAGGAACGCTACGGTTATCAGAAAGATCAGGCAGAAAAAGAGGTTGATAGTTGGGAAAAACGCCATGATTACCGCTGGTAATTAATCCCTCCTGCCCGACGTGTACAAGGATGTACGCCCTCTTAACGTGATTTCTTTTTCACCTGTACAGAGTGATCATGCTGGCACTGTTCAGGATGACGACACGCTTCCACTTCCACGCATGCCGCACAGAGTCCATGTGCTTCAATCACATTATGCCGCAGGGCAAACCCCATTTTTGCCGCCAGCGTATGCATAATGTCTTCCACGCCTTCTGCACATTCTTCTTTCACTGCGCCGCAGCGATCGCAAATAAACATGGCTGACGTATGCGTGGGCTGGTCGAACAGATGACAGAGCACATAACTGTTGGTGGATTCCACCTTATGCACAAAACCTTGCTCAAGCAGAAAATCCAGCGCGCGATAAACCGTTGGCGGCTTGGCTTGCGGTTCAGCTTCGCGCAGCAAATCAAGCAGATCATAAGCGCTGATAGCGCCATCCTGCAGACTCATCAGGCGCAACACTTCCAGGCGCTGTGGGGTCAGGCGCACATTACGCTGCGCGCAGATTTTTTCAGCCTGCGCTAATAACTCCTGCGTTGTGGTCTTTTCCATCGGGCACCTCAAAGTGGGGGTTAAGAATGTCCTTACTTTACCATGTTCCAGGAAAAACACCGAGAACCCTTATTGTTGCCGTAATGTTGATTTTCTGTTTTGTACGTAAGGTGTTGTGTTGCCTGGTAGTACCATTATCAACACGATAATAATTAATAATTCATTTTTAAATAAATTGCTTCAAGTTAACTCGCTATTTATTTAGCTGGGTTTGATCGCATACCTGTACTTCAGAAATTATGAGCGATTTTTGATAGTGAGCAGATGGCAAAAGAATTATAAGGAGGACACGGTACGACAAAAAAGGTGCGTATATCATGTCAGGTATAATTTCAAGTGCAACAGAATTCTTCAATAATACACTCCATTCAAATCAATACGAAATTAAAGATGCGAGCAAAGAAAAAATAAAGGATATATATAATAAATCGGTTGATTATGCAACGATGAGTAATCGCGCTGCGATTATTGCAAAAATAGATTTGTTTATTCAGAGAATCACCCATAATTTATGGACTGCAAGTGATAATAATGTTTCCTTAATTAAGCGAATAGATGCTCTCAAAAATTGGGTTGAGGAGTGTATTGATCAGTGCACTAATGAGCAATTAGGTGATCGTGACTATATTTCTGCATTTGTGGATCGGGCGATTTTTCATTACGCGATGAATTTTGTTTGTAATCCAATGGAAAATAGCGATGTAACTCTAATAGACAAGTGTACTTTCGACGTAATAAATCATAATGGCCTTCCCTCCACGATTCAGCTATTTTATGATAAATCCTATTGTAAAGCACCTGTAGCGTCATTACATCTAAAAACAGTAAGCGAAGGCTTTTTAAATTTGGAAAATGCATATAATGTAAAGAAAGATACTCGCTTAAAACCCCTGGCCTCCCTTTTACTTTCATTTTCATATGATAGTGCATCAGCAGATATCATAGGAGCAGCAGAGAGAGTTAATGATGATTGTGAAAACTACATAAAAAGTCAGATAAAAATATTATCTCGTCAAGTGATGAAAAAAAACCTGGCGGAGCTGAAAGACTTGATAGATAAAAAAGAATTGGATTTTAATGTAATTCTGCAGGAGATGAAAAATCAGGCCGGAGAAGAAAAAGAAGACATCAAAAACATTACAAAAATGCAGGCTGCAGGTGAGACTTTAATTAAATTTATTCAATCATTTGACCCGGACTCAACGGGACCAATTATAATTGGTAAAGATATGGATGACAAAAATATAAATGACAACGATCTAATTAACGAAGATATTATTAAGTTCATTTATGTCCTATTAGGTACTGAGTTAGAAAAATAAAATGTGAATTTTCCCTATAGCATGGAAGTTTTTACATAAAAGAACCCAATATTGATTGGGTTCTTTTTTCTCTATCAGTGCTATTAGCAGGGAGAGATATCACCGTAGTTTAATGTGTGATTTTTATTTATCGTCGAACCTGGATTGTTTATCATTGGCCTTAACAAAGCTAACGGCTAATAAGATTATTTCCATCACTTCGTGAGAGCTTCATGCCTTGAGAGGATCTCAATTTTCTTTTGCAATGAGACAGGCGCTTCCTGTTGTTATGGTATAGTACCCCGCTATTGAGCCTCCTGAACAGTGATGCTGAATAACATAACTCAATGATATATCGATAAAATAATCTCTACATTTGAAAATGCACGGTAATTCTGAAATGCAAAAAATCAACCAAACCAGCGCAATGCCTGAAAAAACTGACGTTCACTGGAGTGGTCGGTTTAGCGTTGCACCAATGCTCGACTGGACGGACAGACATTGCCGCTATTTCTTGCGTCTGCTTTCCCGCAATACGTTGCTGTATACCGAAATGGTGACTACAGGGGCGATTATTCACGGTAAAGGTGATTACCTGGCGTACAGTGAAGAAGAACATCCGGTAGCATTGCAACTGGGCGGTAGCGATCCGGCGGCGCTGGCGCAGTGTGCAAAGCTGGCAGAAGCGCGCGGATATGATGAGATCAACCTGAATGTCGGCTGCCCGTCTGACCGGGTGCAGAACGGCATGTTTGGGGCGTGTCTGATGGGTAATGCGCAGCTGGTTGCCGACTGCGTGAAAGCGATGCGCGATGTGGTGTCGATTCCGGTGACGGTGAAAACGCGTATTGGCATTGACGACCAGGACAGCTATGAATTTCTCTGCGATTTCATCAACACCGTTTCCGGCAAAGGCGAGTGTGAGATGTTCATCATCCACGCACGTAAAGCCTGGCTTTCGGGGTTAAGCCCGAAAGAAAACCGTGAAATCCCGCCGCTCGATTATCCGCGTGTGTATCAACTGAAGCGTGACTTTCCGCATCTGACAATGTCGATTAACGGTGGTATCAAGTCGCTGGAAGAGGCTAAAGCGCATTTGCAACATATGGATGGCGTGATGGTCGGGCGCGAAGCGTATCAGAATCCGGGGATTCTGGCGGCGGTAGACCGAGAGATTTTTGGTTCCTCGGATACCGATGCCGATCCGGTGGCGGTAGTGCGCGCCATGTATCCGTACATTGAGCGTGAACTCAGCCAGGGGACGTATCTCGGCCATATTACCCGGCATATGCTGGGCTTGTTCCAGGGTATTCCTGGCGCGCGGCAGTGGCGGCGTTATTTAAGTGAAAATGCCCATAAAGCGGGTGCAGACATTAATGTGCTGGAACACGCGCTCAAACTGGTGGCGGATAAGCGTTAACTTTTCACCAAAAAGTAGTCAAATTCACCACGCCCTGCGCACCGTCGCGGGGCGTTTTGCTGTTAAATCAATAGATTATTTTTGGCATGATTCTTGTAATGCCTGCAAGAGATTTCATATTTGGGAGAGCATCATGCTGGAACTACTTTTTGTGATTGGCTTTTTTGTCATGCTGATGGTCACCGGCGTTTCGTTGCTGGGCATTATCGCCGCGCTGGTTGTGGCGACGGCCATTATGTTCCTCGGCGGTATGCTGGCATTGATGATTAAGTTGCTGCCGTGGTTACTACTGGCGGTTGCGGTGGTGTGGGTTATTAAGGCGATTAAAGCACCAAAAGTGCCGAAATATCAGCGTTATGACCGCTGGCGTTACTAATGGATTGTGCGGATGATCACAACCTAAGGTTTTATCCTTAGAACAAAATAGGAATTGATAATCAAATCTGTCACTATTGCGCCTCTAACAGATTCATCGTGCTGTACCCTACATACAGCCGAACTATAAAAAGAAAGGGCTTCCCAGGTGGAAGCCCTATTTCTTTTATGGAATCAACAGGCTGGAACCTTGCGTCGCCCGGCTTTCCAGAATCTCATGCGCACGCTGCGCATCCTTCAGCGGATATTTCTGCTGCTCGGCGACATCGACCTTAATCACACCGCTGGCAATCAAAGAGAACAGTTCATTACTGGCCTCGGTTAATTCCTCCCGCGTGGTGATATAGCCTTGCAGGGAAGGGCGTGTCACATACAACGAGCCTTTCTGATTGAGAATGCCTAAGTTCACACCGGTAACCGCACCTGATGAGTTGCCAAAACTCACCATTAAGCCGCGGCGTTGCAGGCAATCCAGCGACCGTTCCCAGGTGTCTCTGCCCACGGAATCGTACACCACGCGCACTTTCTTACCAGCGGTGATCTCTTTCAATCGCTCGACCAGATTCTCTTCACGATAGTTAATAACCTGCCACGCGCCGGCTTTTAGCGCGCTCTGCGCTTTTTGCGCGGTTCCTACGGTGCCGATAAGTTTCGCGCCCAGGGCTTTTGCCCACTGGCAGGCAATTAAGCCAACGCCGCCAGCCGCTGCGTGGAACAGGAACTGCTCATCGGGTTTAATTTCATAGGTTTTGCGCAGCAGATAATAAACCGTTAAGCCTTTCAGGAAGGATGCCGCCGCTTGCTCAAAAGAAATTGCCGCAGGCAGAATCGCCGCTTTATCCGCATTAATGTTATGCACCGAGCTGTAAGCGCCTAACGCCGACTGCGCATAGACTACACGATCGCCTGCCTTAATATGCTTTACACCACTGCCGACTTTACTCACGATGCCTGCCGCTTCGGTACCTAATCCGCTGGGGAGCGATGGCGGCGGGTAAAGGCCGCTGCGGATATACGTGTCGATAAAATTGATGCCGATGGCTTTATTTTCGACCTGGATTTCATTCTCCGCCGGATCGGCAGGAGTGAACTCTACGGCTTGAAGTACTTCCGGGCCACCGTGCTTGTGAAATTCAATTCGTGTTGCCATGTGTCCTCCAGAACGTATCGTCAGGGTCTGCTTCATATGGTAAAGTTTCGACCCATTCTTTATCTCGGTAACTCCATTCACTATGGCAGGAAATAAACCCTTCAACAAACAGCAGGCTGAACCCCGCGAACGCGATCCACAAGTTGCCGGGCTGAAAGTGCCTCCGCACTCGATCGAAGCGGAGCAGTCGGTGTTGGGCGGTTTAATGCTGGATAACGAACGCTGGGATGATGTAGCCGAGCGTGTGGTGGCAGACGACTTTTACACCCGCCCACACCGTCATATCTTTACTGAAATGGCGCGTTTGCAGGAAAGCGGTAGTCCTATCGATCTGATTACCCTTGCGGAATCGCTGGAACGCCAGGGGCAACTTGATAGCGTCGGTGGTTTCGCTTATCTGGCGGAGCTGTCAAAAAATACGCCAAGTGCGGCGAACATCAGTGCTTATGCTGACATCGTGCGTGAACGTGCCGTTGTTCGCGAGATGATTTCGGTTGCGAATGAGATTGCCGAAGCCGGTTTTGATCCGCAGGGGCGTACCAGCGAAGATCTGCTGGACCTGGCTGAATCCCGCGTCTTTAAAATTGCCGAAAGTCGTGCAAACAAAGACGAAGGGCCGAAGAACATCGCCGATGTGCTCGACGCCACGGTGGCGCGTATTGAGCAGTTGTTTCAGCAGCCACACGATGGCGTTACCGGGGTAAACACCGGTTATGACGATCTCAACAAAAAAACCGCTGGCTTGCAGCCGTCGGATTTGATCATCGTCGCCGCGCGTCCGTCGATGGGTAAAACAACATTTGCGATGAACCTCGTCGAAAACGCGGCGATGTTGCAGGATAAACCAGTACTTATCTTCTCGCTGGAGATGCCATCAGAACAGATTATGATGCGTTCTTTGGCGTCGCTGTCGCGCGTTGACCAGACTAAAATCCGTACCGGGCAGCTCGATGATGAAGACTGGGCACGTATTTCCGGCACCATGGGTATTTTGCTCGAAAAACGCAATATCTATATCGATGACTCCTCCGGCCTGACGCCAACGGAAGTGCGTTCCCGCGCACGCCGTATTGCCCGTGAACACGGCGGCATCGGGCTTATCATGATCGACTACCTGCAACTGATGCGCGTACCGGCGCTTTCCGATAACCGTACGCTGGAAATTGCAGAAATCTCCCGCTCGCTGAAAGCACTGGCGAAAGAACTGAACGTGCCGGTGGTGGCGCTGTCCCAGTTGAACCGTTCTCTGGAACAACGTGCCGACAAACGCCCGGTCAACTCCGACCTGCGTGAATCTGGCTCTATCGAGCAGGATGCGGACTTGATCATGTTTATCTATCGTGATGAGGTGTATCACGAAAACAGTGATTTAAAAGGCATCGCGGAAATTATTATCGGTAAACAACGTAACGGCCCAATCGGGACGGTACGCCTGACCTTTAACGGTCAATGGTCGCGCTTCGACAACTATGCGGGGCCGCAGTACGACGACGAATAATAATTATTTTATGAATTAGGTAATTAAAGCAAACACTTATCAAGGAACACAAATGCAAGCGGCAACTGTTGTGATTAACCGCCGCGCTCTGCGACACAACCTGCAACGTCTTCGTGAACTGGCACCTGCCAGTAAAATGGTTGCGGTGGTGAAAGCGAACGCTTATGGTCACGGTCTTCTTGAGACCGCGCGAACGCTCCCCGATGCTGACGCCTTTGGCGTAGCCCGTCTCGAAGAAGCTCTGCGACTGCGTGCGGGGGGAATCACCAAACCTGTACTGTTACTCGAAGGCTTTTTTGATGCCAGAGATCTGCCGACGATTTCTGCGCAACATTTTCATACCGCCGTGCATAACGAAGAACAGCTGGCTGCGCTGGAAGAGGCCAGCCTGGACGAGCCGGTTACCGTCTGGATGAAACTCGATACCGGTATGCACCGTCTGGGCGTAAGGCCGGAACAGGCTGAGGCGTTTTATCATCGCCTGACCCAGTGTAAAAACGTTCGTCAGCCGGTGAATATCGTCAGCCATTTTGCGCGCGCGGATGAACCAAAATGCGGCGCAACCGAGAAACAACTCGCTATCTTTAATACCTTTTGCGAAGGCAAACCAGGTCAACGTTCCATTGCCGCATCGGGTGGCATTCTGCTGTGGCCACAGTCGCATTTTGACTGGGTGCGTCCGGGCATCATTCTTTACGGCGTCTCGCCGCTGGAAGATCGTTCCACCGGTGCCGATTTTGGCTGTCAGCCAGTGATGTCACTAACCTCCAGCCTGATTGCCGTGCGTGAGCACAAAGCCGGAGAGCCTGTCGGTTATGGTGGAACCTGGGTAAGCGAACGTGATACCCGCCTGGGCGTAGTCGCGATGGGTTATGGCGATGGTTATCCGCGCGCCGCGCCGTCCGGTACGCCAGTGCTGGTGAACGGTCGCGAAGTGCCGATTGTCGGGCGAGTCGCGATGGATATGATCTGCGTAGACTTAGGTCCACAGGCGCAGGATAAAGCCGGGGACCCGGTCATTTTATGGGGCGAAGGTTTGCCCGTAGAACGTATCGCTGAAATGACGAAAGTAAGCGCTTACGAACTTATCACGCGCCTGACTTCAAGGGTCGCGATGAAATACGTGGATTAATCGTTCTGTAATATTTGATTGTCTGTGCCGGATGCGGCGTGAATGCCTTATCCGGCCAATAAAAGCCTACCAATTCAATAAGTTGATATTCTTTCATGCTCTTATGAAGGTCGTGCCTCTGGCGGATGTACGTTTGTCATGAGTCTCACTCTGTTGCTAATTGCCGTTCGCCCCTGAACATCCACTCGATCTTCGCCTTCTTCCGGTTTATTGTGTTTTAACCACCTGCCCGTAAACCTGGAGAACCATCGCGTGTTTCAAAAAGTTGACGCCTACGCTGGCGACCCGATTCTTACG
The DNA here is from genome assembly GCF_046486085.1 of Escherichia sp. WS568. NCBI lineage: Bacteria > Pseudomonadati > Pseudomonadota > Gammaproteobacteria > Enterobacterales > Enterobacteriaceae > Escherichia > Escherichia sp. WS568. Next base: position 257,485 of record NZ_JBJQMC010000003.1, on the reverse strand, counting down.
CTTATGGAGCGTTTTAAAGAAGACCCTCGCAGCGACAAAGTGAATTTAAGTATCGGTCTGTACTACAACGAAGAGGGAATTATTCCACAACTGAAAGCCGTGGCGGATGCAGAAGCGCGCCTGAATGCGCAGCCTCATGGCGCTTCGCTTTATTTACCGATGGAAGGGCTTAACAGCTATCGCCATGCCATTGCGCCGCTGCTGTTTGGTGCCGACCATCCGGTACTGCAACAACAGCGCGTAGCAACCATTCAAACCCTTGGCGGCTCAGGGGCATTGAAAGTGGGCGCAGATTTCCTGAAACGCTACTTCCCGGAATCAGGCGTCTGGGTCAGCGATCCTACATGGGAAAACCACGTAGCAATATTCGCCGGGGCTGGATTCGAAGTAAGTACTTACCCCTGGTATGACGAAGCGACTAACGGCGTGCGCTTTAATGACCTGTTGGCGACGCTGAAAACATTACCTGCCCGCAGTATTGTGTTGCTGCATCCATGTTGCCACAACCCAACGGGTGCCGATCTCACTAATAACCAGTGGGATGCGGTGATTGAAATTCTCAAAGCCCGCGAGCTTATCCCATTTCTTGATATTGCCTATCAAGGATTTGGTGCCGGTATGGAAGAGGATGCCTACGCCATTCGCGCCATTGCCAGCGCTGGATTACCCGCTCTGGTGAGCAATTCGTTCTCGAAAATTTTCTCCCTTTACGGCGAGCGCGTCGGCGGACTTTCTGTTCTGTGTGAAGATGCCGAAGCTGCAGACCGCGTACTGGGGCAATTGAAAGCAACAGTTCGCCGCAACTACTCCAGCCCGCCGAATTTTGGTGCGCAGGTGGTGGCAGCGGTGCTGAATGACGAGGCATTGAAAGCCAGCTGGCTGGCGGAAGTAGAAGAGATGCGTACTCGCATTTTGGCAATGCGTCAGGAACTGGTGAAGGTATTAAGCACAGAGATGCCAGAACGCAATTTCGATTATCTGCTTAATCAGCGCGGCATGTTCAGTTATACCGGTTTAAGTGCCGCTCAGGTTGACCGACTACGTGAGGAGTTTGGTGTTTACCTGATTACTAGCGGGCGCATGTGTGTCGCCGGGTTAAATACGGCAAATGTACAACGTGTGGCAAAGGCGTTTGCTGCGGTGATGTAATGCAGGAAAGCAGGCTGGAGCTACCCAGCCTGCAGTGAAATTAAACTGTCGTCGCTTTCACTCTTGCTTTATAGATGATTTTTTTGATGCCATCGTTTTACGTGAGGGATAATAAAAGGTTGTCAGTTCTTTTATTGTTAAGTTTATCCCAATTATCTGGAATTCCTTTCCCTGTTTTTTCGTGTGGAGTAATAATTTTTGCACATCTAACCATTATTAAATTTAATAATAAGTATCGGGTTTGTTACGATAGAATATTTCTATATCCTCAAGAATATGCTTTGCCTTATTGCCTGTGACTTTCTGAGATTCAATTATAGTATCGTTAAATTCTAATGTTAAAGAGAACTCTTTTTTTCCGCTTTGTGTAAGTTTAACCTTATATTGATTACCAATATCAAATAAAAAGGTCCTGTAATGAGAATAATCACCTTTAACCTCCTCGGCAAAACAGCAAAGTGTGCAAATATACATACAATCTTTCTTGCCTCTGATTTTGTTAACTAAATCAATAAATGCATGAAAAACTGTACTTGCAATAGAACTTGATACTTCTTCTCCAGGTCTACAAAAATCTTTTGCAATTTTTAACTGTGTTTCTATATATAAAAAGAAATCTCTGGCATAAGAAAAATCTTTGGAATAAGAGATATCTTTATTATTTAGTGCATCTAGCTCAACAGGTAAAGATGTCATTTTGTTGCTATTCACATATGATATATTCATATCATCATCTCCTTCGAGAGTAATAAAATTAGTCACCATTGTAGGGTAGGGTTCTGGTCAACCAGAAATCATCTTTATAAACTTCGATTGTTTTTGTAATGCTGTATCATTAAGTTCATTAAATCGTACAGCAGATAAATGTTCTATCAAATTTCGCTCATTTGCAGAGGATTCATCATAATAAACGTAAAATTAATGTATCCTTCATTGAGGAATAAACATTTTTTTACAAAAAAACGACAGGAACGTATTTACTGGGTTAAATATAATCATCCTGCTTTTCATCACAAAAACCGCAGATAATCCTTCCTTTCCCCTGCTGCTGGCGTTATGGTCAGATGGTTTTTGCAACAAATCTCACAATAAAAAGTTTCAACATACTGACTATTTAGGGAAAAATATGCGCAAGATCACACAGGCAATCAGTGCCGTTTGCTTATTGTTCGCTCTAAACAGTTCCGCTGTTGCCCTGGCCTCATCTCCTTCGCCGCTTAACCCTGGTACTAACGTTGCCAGGCTTGCTGAACAGGCACCAATTCATTGGGTTTCGGTCGCACAAATTGAAAATAGCCTCGCAGGGCGTCCACCAATGGCGGTGGGGTTTGATATCGATGACACGGTACTTTTTTCCAGTCCGGGCTTCTGGCGCGGCAAAAAAACCTTCTCGCCAGAAAGCGAAGATTATCTGAAAAATCCTGTGTTCTGGGAAAAAATGAACAATGGCTGGGATGAATTCAGCATTCCAAAAGAGGTCGCTCGCCAGCTGATTGATATGCATGTACGCCGCGGTGACGCGATCTTCTTTGTGACTGGTCGTAGCCCGACGAAAACAGAAACGGTTTCAAAAACGCTGGCGGATAATTTTCATATTCCTGCCACCAACATGAATCCGGTGATCTTTGCGGGTGATAAACCAGGGCAAAATACAAAATCGCAATGGCTGCAGGATAAAAATATCCGAATTTTTTATGGCGATTCCGATAACGATATTACCGCCGCACGCGATGTCGGCGCTCGTGGTATCCGCATTCTGCGCGCCTCCAACTCTACCTACAAACCCTTGCCACAAGCGGGTGCGTTTGGTGAAGAGGTGATCGTCAATTCAGAATACTGACAGAGCGGGAGAGCGTGACACTCTCCCGAATGCTGTTTTTTTAATCACACCTTTATCCTTTCTCTGTCTTGCTGCAAACTGATTAAGAGAGTTTTATCAAGGAGCAGCACATGTGGTATCAAAAGACGCTCACGCTTAGCGCCAAATCTCGTGGGTTTCATCTGGTAACGGATGAAATTCTGAATCAGCTGGCTGATATGCCGCGCGTTAACATCGGTTTACTGCATCTGTTGCTGCAACATACCTCCGCCTCTCTGACACTTAATGAGAACTGCGATCCCACCGTACGCCACGACATGGAGCGTTTTTTCCTCCGCACCGTTCCCGACAACGGAAATTATGAGCATGACTATGAGGGAGCAGACGATATGCCTTCTCATATCAAATCCTCAATGCTGGGAACATCGCTTGTATTGCCGGTGCATAAAGGGCGTATTCAGACCGGCACCTGGCAAGGCATCTGGCTGGGGGAACATCGCATCCACGGCGGATCGCGTCGCATTATCGCGACACTACAAGGGGAGTAAAAAATGACCATTTCGGAGTTGCTACAATATTGCATGGCAAAACCAGGCGCAGAACAGAGCGTGCATAATGACTGGAAAGCGACGCAGATCAAAGTGGAAGATGTACTGTTTGCGATGGTGAAAGAAGTAGAAAATCGCCCGGCGGTTTCGCTGAAAACCAGCCCGGAGCTGGCGGAGCTGCTACGTCAGCAGCACAGCGATGTGCGCCCCAGCCGCCATCTGAATAAAGCGCACTGGAGCACGGTTTATCTCGACGGATCGCTACCGGATTCGCAAATCTATTATCTGGTGGATGCGTCTTATCAGCAGGCGGTGAATTTGCTGCCGGAAGAAAAACGTAAATTGCTGGTGCAACTCTGAAAGGAAAAGGCCGCTCAGAAAGCGGCCTTAACGATTACAGCATCGGCTTGAGGAAGCGTGCCGTATGCGAAGCTTCGCACTCCGCGACGGTTTCTGGCGTACCGGAGACGAGGATCTCGCCGCCGCCACTGCCGCCTTCCGGTCCCAGGTCGACAATCCAGTCAGCGGTTTTGATCACGTCGAGATTGTGTTCAATCACCACAATGGTATTGCCCTGATCGCGCAGTTTATGCAGCACGTCGAGCAGTTGCTGAATATCGGCGAAGTGCAGACCGGTGGTCGGCTCGTCGAGAATATACAGTGTCTGCCCGGTGCCGCGTTTTGACAGCTCACGCGCCAGCTTCACGCGCTGGGCTTCACCGCCTGAAAGGGTGGTTGCGGACTGCCCCAGGCGAATGTACGTCAGACCAACGTCCATCAGCGTTTGCAGCTTACGCGCCAGAGCTGGCACCGCATCAAAGAACTCACGCGCCTCTTCGATGGTCATATCCAGCACTTCGTGGATGGTTTTGCCTTTGTACTTAATCTCCAGCGTTTCACGGTTATAGCGTTTACCTTTACACTGGTCGCACGGTACGTAAATGTCCGGCAGGAAGTGCATCTCCACTTTGATCACGCCGTCGCCCTGACAGGCTTCGCAGCGTCCGCCACGGACGTTAAAGCTGAAACGTCCCGGCGTATAGCCGCGCGCACGGGATTCCGGTACGCCCGCAAACAGTTCGCGCACAGGCGTAAACACGCCGGTATAGGTCGCTGGGTTAGAACGCGGAGTACGACCAATTGGGCTTTGGTCGATATCGATCACTTTATCGAAATGCTCCAGTCCCTGAATATCGCGATACGGTGCCGGTTCGGCGATGGTCGCACCATTCAACTGGCGTTGGGCAATCGGGAACAGTGTGTCGTTAATCAGTGTCGATTTACCGGAACCTGAAACCCCTGTGATGCAGGTAAACAGACCGACTGGCAGCGTTAGCGTCACGTCTTTCAGGTTATTACCGCGTGCACCCGTCAGCTTCAGCACTTTTTCCGGATTCGCCGGAACGCGTTTCTTCGGCACTTCAATCTTGCGTTTACCGCTCATGTACTGTCCGGTCAACGACTCCGGCACCGCCATAATCGCTTCCAGTGGACCTTCCGCGACCACTTCACCGCCGTGAACACCCGCACCAGGACCGATATCGATCACATGGTCAGCCGCGCGAATCGCGTCTTCGTCGTGCTCCACCACAATCACGGTATTACCGAGATCGCGCAGATGGATAAGCGTACCCAACAGGCGCTCGTTATCGCGCTGGTGCAGGCCGATAGACGGCTCATCCAGCACGTACATAACGCCAACCAGGCCCGCACCAATCTGGCTCGCCAGACGAATACGCTGGGCTTCACCGCCAGAAAGCGTTTCTGCCGAGCGGGAAAGCGTCAGGTAATTCAGGCCGACGTTAACGAGGAATTTCAAACGATCGCCGATCTCTTTAAGAATTTTTTCCGCAATCTTCGCCCGCTGACCTGCGAGTTTGAGATTGTTGAAGAATTCCATCGCATGACCAATGCTCATGTCGGAGATAGCAGGCAGCGGCGTATTCTCGACATACACGTGGCGCGCTTCCCGACGCAGACGCGTCCCTTCGCAGCTGGCGCACGGGCGATTGCTGATGAACTTGGCTAATTCTTCGCGTACCGCGCTGGACTCCGTCTCTTTATAACGGCGCTCCATATTGTGCAGCACGCCTTCAAACGGATGACGACGAATGGAGGTATCGCCACGATCGTTCATGTATTTGAATTCAATGTTTTCTTTGCCAGAACCGTACAACACCACTTTATGCACGTTCGCGCTCAGGCTGCCCCACGGCGCTTCGACGTCGAACTTATAGTGATCTGCCAGCGATTTCAGCATCTGGAAATAATAGAAGTTGCGGCGATCCCAGCCACGGATCGCACCGCCAGCCAGCGACAGTTCCGGATTCTGGATCACGCGGTCAGGATCGAAATATTGCTGCACGCCAAGGCCGTCACAGGTCGGGCAGGCCCCTGCCGGGTTGTTAAACGAAAACAGTCGCGGCTCCAGTTCACGCATACTGTAGCCGCAAATTGGGCAGGCGAAATTAGCGGAGAACAGCAACTCTTCCGCTTTCGGGTCGTCCATATCCGCAACTACCGCGGTACCACCGGAAAGCTCCAGCGCGGTTTCAAACGACTCGGCAAGACGTTGGGTAAGATCGTCACGCACCTTGAAGCGATCAACCACCACTTCAATGGTATGTTTCTTTTGCAGTTCCAGTTTCGGCGGATCGGAAAGATCGCAGACTTCGCCATCAATACGAGCACGGATGTAACCCTGACTTGCCAGGTTCTCCAGCGTTTTGGTGTGTTCGCCTTTGCGCTCTTTAATGATTGGCGCGAGCAGCATCAGACGCTTGCCTTCCGGCTGCGACAGCACGTTATCCACCATCTGGCTGACGGTTTGCGCCGCCAGCGGGACGTCGTGGTCCGGACAGCGCGGCTCGCCGACGCGGGCGAACAACAAACGCAAATAGTCGTGGATTTCGGTGATTGTCCCCACCGTAGAACGCGGGTTATGAGACGTTGATTTCTGCTCAATTGAGATGGCAGGAGAAAGCCCCTCAATATGATCGACGTCCGGCTTTTCCATCAGTGACAGAAACTGCCGCGCGTAGGCGGAAAGTGATTCAACGTAACGGCGCTGCCCTTCGGCATATAAGGTGTCGAAAGCGAGCGAGGATTTGCCAGAACCCGAAAGCCCGGTCACGACAATGAGCTTGTCGCGGGGGATAACGAGGTTGATGTTTTTGAGATTATGGGTGCGGGCGCCCCGAACTTCGATCTTATCCATTCACCTTTCCCGGATTAAACGCTTTTTTGCCCGGTGGCATGGTGCTACCGGCGATCACAAACGGTTAATTATGACACAAATTGACCTGAATGAATATACAGTATTGGAATGCATTACCCGGAGTGTTGTGTAACAATGTCTGGCCAGGTTTGTTTCCCGGAACCGAGGTCACAACATAGTAAAAGCGCTATTGGTAATGGTACAATCGCGCGTTTACACTTATTCAGAACGATTTTTTTTCAGGAGACACGAACATGGCCAGCAGAGGCGTAAACAAGGTTATTCTCGTTGGTAATCTGGGTCAGGACCCGGAAGTACGCTACATGCCAAATGGTGGCGCTGTTGCCAACATTACGCTGGCTACTTCCGAATCCTGGCGTGATAAAGCGACCGGCGAGATGAAAGAGCAGACTGAATGGCACCGCGTTGTGCTGTTCGGCAAACTGGCAGAAGTAGCCAGCGAATATCTGCGTAAAGGTTCTCAGGTTTATATCGAAGGTCAGCTGCGTACCCGCAAATGGACCGATCAATCCGGTCAGGATCGCTACACCACAGAAGTCGTGGTGAACGTTGGCGGCACCATGCAGATGCTGGGTGGTCGTCAGGGTGGTGGCGCTCCGGCAGGTGGCAATATCGGTGGTGGTCAGCCGCAGGGCGGTTGGGGTCAGCCTCAGCAGCCGCAGGGTGGCAATCAGTTCAGCGGCGGCGCGCAGTCTCGCCCGCAGCAGTCCGCTCCGGCAGCGCCGTCTAACGAGCCGCCGATGGACTTTGATGACGACATTCCGTTCTGATTTGTCATTAAAACAATAGGTTATATTGTGTTAAGGTGGATGATTAAAGCATCTGCCAACCATAAAAAAGAAGCCTCCGTTATGGAGGCTTCTACATATCAAGTCAAAATCATTGGCCATTGTGGCGGTGTCTGATTCATCTCTTCTATCATCACCGACTCGATGTTGTGCCAGATGGCGGTGATATCCGCCATTGTGATGCCAAGCAACCCCATTGCGAACCAGCAGGCAGAAACCACGCCCAGACCGCTGCTGATCACTGCAAGCCCGACATAATCAGACCGACGAAAACGGATGTTGAGTGTGCTGGCCAGAAACATCATTACGGCACTAAGAAGTTGCCAGCGAAGAAGAACCACGCCAGTGGTGAGGGTAGCCATCAAACAATTCCTCTGAAAAGAGCCGATGCCCTGGACAGCGCGGCGTTGTTCACGGGAGGCGTGGTACACTCTGGCTATCGCGGGGCTTGCAGAACACAAAAATGAAACACTCTTTTTGTTTCATTGATTTTGTGAACTATATCACAATTGATTGTTTGTTAGCCATATTAGGACGTGACTTTTATTGCTGTACAGATTATGTGGTTTTTCAGGGGCATTAAGGGTATATCTTCCCACCGCCTCTGCATTCCTGTAGGAAATTAGTTTTGAATATCAATGAATTATTTTTATTCAGGTGACGATTAAAAAGGTATCAATTTCAAATCAGGCAAAAGTGCTATTTATACCGTAAGATTTATCTAAAGACGTCGATAACCAGGGTTCTCGCCTTGCAATGACCGGGTATAAACAGGCAGGAAATTGATAGCAATGAGTCATCGTGCACGACACCAATTACTGGCGTTGCCGGGCATTATCTTTTTAGTTCTCTTTCCCATCATTCTGTCGCTATGGATTGCCTTCTTTTGGGCAAAATCAGAAGTGAATAATCAGCTCCGAACCTTTGCTCAGCTGGCGTTGGATAAATCTGAGCTGGTCATTCGTCAGGCAGATTTAGTGAGCGATGCAGCTGAACGCTATCAGGGGCAAGTTTGCACCCCAGCCCATCAAAAGCGAATGTTGAATATTATTCGTGGCTATCTTTATATTAATGAATTGATCTATGCCCGTGATAACCATTTTTTATGCTCATCGCTGATAGCGCCTGTAAACGGCTATACGATTGCACCGGCCGATTATAAGCGTGAACCTAACGTTTCTATCTATTATTACCGCGATACGCCTTTTTTCTCTGGCTATAAAATGACCTATATGCAGCGGGGAAATTATGTGGCGGTCATCAACCCTCTCTTCTGGAGTGAAGTGATGTCTGATGATCCGACATTGCAATGGGGTGTATATGATACGGTAACGAAAACCTTTTTCTCGTTAAGCAACGAGGCCTCGGCAGCAACGTTTTCTCCACTGATTCATTTGAAGGATTTAACTGTACAAAGAAATGGCTATTTATATGCGACAGTTTATTCGACAAAACGCCCAATTGCGGCCATTGTTGCGACTTCATATCAACGTCTTATAGCGCATTTTTATAATCATCTTATTTTTGCGTTACCCGCCGGTATTTTGGGGAGTCTTGTTCTGCTATTACTCTGGCTACGTATTCGACAAAACTATTTGTCTCCCAAACGCAAATTGCAACGCGCCCTCGAAAAACATCAACTTTGCCTTTATTACCAGCCAATAATCGATATCAAAACAGAAAAATGTATCGGGGCTGAAGCATTGTTACGTTGGCCTGGTGAGCAGGGGCAAGTAATGAATCCGGCAGAGTTTATTCCGCTGGCAGAAAAGGAGGGGATGATCGGACAGGTAACTGATTATGTTATTGATAATGTCTTCCGCGATCTGGGCGCATACCTGGCAACACATGCCGATCGCTATGTTTCTATTAACCTGTCGGCCTCCGATTTTCATACGTCACGGTTGATAGCGCGAACCAATCAGAAAACAGAGCAATACGCGGTGCGTCCACAGCAAATTAAATTTGAAGTGACTGAACATGCATTTCTTGATGTCGACAAAATGACACCAATTATTCTGGCTTTCCGCCAGGCTGGTTACGAAGTGGCAATTGATGATTTTGGTATTGGCTACTCTAACTTGCATAACCTTAAATCATTGAATGTCGATATTTTGAAAATCGATAAATCGTTTGTTGAGACGCTGACCACCCATAAAACCAGTCATTTGATTGCGGAACACATCATCGAGCTGGCGCACAGTCTGGGGTTAAAAACGATCGCTGAAGGCGTCGAAACTGAGGAACAGGTTAACTGGCTGCGCAAACGCGGCGTGCGCTATTGCCAGGGATGGTTCTTTGCGAAGGCGATGCCGCCGCAGGTGTTTATGCAATGGATGGAGCAATTACCCGCGCGGGAGTTAACGCGCGGGCAATAAAACTACAGGCGGTGGCGATAATCGCTTGGAGTGCGATCAAACTGCCGACGGAAAACGCGGGAGAAGGTCTGCTGCGAGACATAACCCAGGTCCATTGCGATATCAAAAATCGGACGCTCGGTGGTGCGCAACTCAACGGCGGCCAGCAACAGGCGGCGTTGGCGAATGTAATCACCAAGTGTCTGATGCGTCACCGTGCGGAACATCCGCTGTAAGTACCACTTTGAATAGCCTGATTTTTTTGCGACGACATCAATGTTAAGCGGCTGGTCAATATGCTCGTCAATCCATGCGATAAGATCCTGAATAATTTTCTGATGGGACATAAATCTGCCTCTTTTCAGTGTTCAGTTCGTTAATTCATCTGTTGGGGAGTATAATTCCTCAAGTTAACTTGAGGTAAAGCGATTTATGGAAAAGAAATTACCCCGCATTAAAGCGCTGCTAACCCCCGGCGAAGTGGCAAAACGCAGCGGTGTGGCGGTATCGGCGCTGCATTTCTATGAAAGCAAAGGGTTGATTAGCAGTATCCGTAATAGTGGCAATCAGCGGCGATATAAACGTGATGTGTTGCGATATGTCGCAATCATCAAAATTGCTCAGCGTATTGGCATTCCGCTGGCGACCATTCGTGAAGCATTTGGCGTGTTGCCCGAAGGGCATACATTAAGTGCGAAAGAGTGGAAACAGCTTTCGTCCCAATGGCGAGAAGAGTTGGATCGGCGCATTCATACCTTAGTGGCGCTGCGTGACGAACTGGACGGATGTATTGGTTGTGGCTGCCTTTCGCGCAGTGATTGCCCATTGCGTAACCCGGGCGACCGCTTAGGAGAAGAAGGCACAGGCGCACGCTTGCTGGAAGATGAACAAAACTAAAGCGCCACAAGGGCGCTTTAGTTTGTTTTCCGGTCTTTGTCTTTCTCTCTATCCCGCTGGTACACAGGAGGGTTTCCCCCGACGTCAACACACCTCATTCGAGCACGTGGTGGAGGTTCCGGTTGGTGTTGATGCTTTAATTGTATGTCACCGGCGTTTCTTCGCCAGTGTAAAAGTACACTTTTTAGCCGCAATATTTTTGTCATCTCAGGCGATTTTTTATCGCAATCCTGAACGGTATACGGTTCGATAACGCTGCAATCTTGCGCATCGACGATAACGTTTGCGCATCAATTGCCTGGTTTTTCATCGTCAAGACAATAAAAGAGAAAAAAGCAGCAAACTTCGGTTGAAAAAGCCGCTATGATCGCCGGATAATCGTTTGCTTTTTTACCACCCGTTTTGTATGCGCGGAGCTAAACGTTTGCTTTTTTGCGACGCACCAATTTGTCGCAAACCTGGAGCAGGAAGATAACGTTTCGCTGGCAGGGGATTGTCCGCCACGCATCTTGACGAAAATTAAACTCTCAGGGGATGTTTTCTTATGTCTACGCCATCAGCGCGTACCGGCGGTTCACTCGACGCCTGGTTTAAAATTTCACAACGTGGAAGCACTGTCCGTCAGGAAGTGGTTGCCGGGTTAACAACGTTTCTGGCGATGGTCTACTCGGTTATCGTCGTTCCAGGCATGTTGGGTAAAGCGGGCTTCCCGCCTGCGGCAGTTTTCGTTGCGACCTGTCTGGTTGCCGGACTCGGTTCTATCGTGATGGGTCTGTGGGCTAATCTGCCGTTGGCGATTGGTTGCGCCATCTCCCTGACGGCGTTTACCGCATTCAGTCTGGTGCTGGGGCAACATATTAGCGTACCTGTCGCGCTGGGTGCCGTGTTCCTGATGGGTGTGCTGTTTACGGTCATTTCTGCCACGGGTATCCGTAGCTGGATTTTGCGCAACTTGCCGCACGGTGTGGCGCACGGCACGGGGATCGGTATCGGTCTGTTCCTGCTGCTGATTGCTGCGAATGGTGTCGGTCTGGTGATTAAAAACCCGCTTGATGGTCTGCCCGTTGCGCTGGGTGATTTCACGACCTTTCCGGTGATGATGTCACTGGTAGGTCTGGCGGTGATCATCGGCCTGGAAAAACTGAAAGTCCCTGGTGGCATTCTGCTGACCATTATCGGTATCTCAATTGTCGGTTTGATCTTCGATCCTAACGTCCATTTCTCCGGCGTTTTCGCTATGCCTTCATTGAGCGATGAAAACGGCAATTCACTGATTGGCAGCCTGGATATTATGGGCGCGCTGAATCCTGTAGTCCTGCCAAGCGTTCTGGCGCTGGTGATGACGGCAGTATTTGATGCCACCGGAACTATCCGCGCCGTCGCCGGTCAGGCGAACCTGCTGGATAAAGACGGGCAGATCATCGACGGCGGGAAAGCACTGACCACTGACTCCATGAGCAGCGTTTTCTCTGGCCTGGTGGGTGCAGCTCCGGCAGCGGTATACATCGAGTCTGCGGCGGGTACGGCGGCGGGCGGTAAAACCGGGTTGACGGCTATCACCGTTGGCGTGCTGTTCCTGCTGATTCTGTTCCTCTCTCCGCTCTCTTACCTCGTTCCGGGGTACGCAACGGCTCCGGCGTTGATGTACGTTGGCCTGCTGATGCTGAGCAACGTGGCGAAAATCGACTTTGCTGATTTTGTTGATGCGATGGCGGGTCTGGTTACGGCGGTATTCATCGTGCTGACCTGTAACATCGTAACAGGCATCATGATCGGCTTCGCGACTCTGGTGATTGGTCGTCTGGTTTCCGGCGAATGGCGCAAGTTGAACATCGGTACGGTCGTTATTGCCGTGGCGCTGGTGACCTTCTATGCGGGTGGCTGGGCTATCTAATCTTACATAGGATTCTGAAAACGGGTGGCAATGGCTGCCCGTTTTTATTTTCTCCGCACATTGTGTGAGCTTTTGCGATATTCTGAAAAAATGAGAATTCAGGCATAACGCCTTTCTCAGATCATAAAAAACATCGCAAACAGGGAACGCATGGAAATCTTCTTCACCATACTGATAATGACCCTCGTGGTCTCGCTGTCCGGGGTGGTCACTCGTGTCATGCCCTTTCAGATCCCGCTTCCGCTTATGCAAATCGCCATCGGTGCGCTACTGGCGTGGCCGACGTTTGGTTTGCATGTGGAGTTTGATCCTGAACTCTTTTTAGTCTTGTTTATCCCGCCGTTGCTGTTCGCTGATGGCTGGAAAACGCCGACCCGTGAATTTCTCGAACATGGGCGAGAGATTTTCGGCCTCGCGCTGGCGCTGGTGGTGGTCACCGTGGTCGGCATTGGCTTCCTTATTTACTGGGTGGTGCCGGGCATTCCGCTGATCCCCGCCTTTGCGCTGGCGGCGGTGCTTTCTCCGACCGATGCTGTGGCGCTCTCCGGGATTGTTGGCGAAGGGCGCATCCCGAAAAAAATCATGGGCATTTTGCAGGGCGAAGCGTTGATGAATGACGCCTCCGGTCTGGTGTCGTTGAAGTTTGCCGTGGCAGTGGCGATGGGGACGATGATCTTCACCGTCGGTGGTGCGACGGTCGAATTTATGAAAGTGGCCATTGGCGGTATTCTCGCCGGTTTTGTGGTGAGCTGGCTGTACGGTCGCTCGCTGCGATTCCTCAGCCGCTGGGGCGGTGATGAACCCGCGACGCAGATTGTTCTACTGTTCTTGCTGCCATTCGCTTCTTATCTGATTGCCGAACATATTGGCGTTTCCGGCATCCTCGCTGCGGTTGCCGCCGGGATGACCATCACCCGCTCCGGTGTGATGCGCCGTGCGCCGCTGGCAATGCGCCTGCGCGCAAACAGTACCTGGGCGATGCTGGAATTTGTCTTTAACGGCATGGTATTCCTGCTGTTAGGTCTGCAGCTGCCGGGTATTCTGGAGACGTCGCTGATGGCGGCAGAAATCGACCCTAACGTCGAAATCTGGATGCTGTTTACCGATATCATTCTGATTTATGCGGCGCTGATGCTGGTCCGTTTCGGCTGGCTGTGGACGATGAAAAAGTTCAGCAACCGCTTCCTGAAGAAGAAGCCGATGGAGTTTGGTTCGTGGACTACACGAGAAATCCTGATCGCGTCTTTCGCCGGGGTGCGTGGGGCGATCACTCTGGCCGGTGTGCTCTCTATCCCGCTGCTCTTGCCGGATGGTAACGTCTTCCCGGCGCGCTATGAGCTGGTGTTCCTGGCGGCTGGTGTCATTCTCTTCTCGCTGTTTGTCGGCGTGGTGATGTTGCCTATTCTGCTACAACACATTGAAGTCGCGGACCATTCGCAACAATTGAAAGAGGAACGTATTGCGCGAGCGGCAACGGCAGAAGTGGCGATTGTGGCGATCCAGAAAATGGAGGAGCGTCTGGCGGCGGATACCGAAGAGAATATCGATAACCAGCTGCTCACAGAGGTTAGTTCTCGCGTCATTGGTAACCTGCGTCGTCGCGCCGATGGACGTAATGATGTAGAAAGTTCAATCCTGGAAGAGAACCTGGAGCGTCGCTTCCGTCTGGCGGCATTGCGTTCTGAACGTGCTGAACTGTACCACCTGCGCGCCACGCGGGAGATCAGTAACGAAACGCTGCAAAAATTATTGCACGATCTCGATTTGCTTGAAGCGTTGCTGATTGAAGAGAACCAATAACGCTTGGCGGTGTAATCGGTAAAAAGGTGCAGTACATCGCACCTTTTTACCGTTGGTCAGGTGACCAGAGGCTAGTGGAGATTAATGCGCGCGGCCTTGCTCAACGCCAAAGCCGGTCTGGGAACGGATAAACTGCGCACGGAACAGTTCACGCTCACGCGCGCCTTCCGCTGAGTTATCGGTTGCCGAGAAGAACCAGATGCCGAGGAATGCCACGCTGATAGAGAACAGCGCCGGGTATTCATACGGGAAGATGGCTTTTTCGTGACCGAGGATCTGTACCCAAATCGTCGGGCCGAGGATCATCAGCACCACCGCAGTAATCAGTCCTAACCAGCCGCCCAGCATCGCGCCACGGGTAGTCAGTTTCGACCAGTACATGGAAAGCAGAATGATCGGGAAGTTACAGCTCGCCGCGATGGCAAACGCCAGCCCCACCATAAAGGCGATGTTCTGATTCTCAAACAGCACGCCGAGGATAATGGCAATCACACCGAGGATCAGTACGGTGATTTTCGATACCCGCAGCTCTTCACGTTCGGTCGCACCTTTTTTGAAGACGTTAGCGTACAGGTCGTGAGACACCGCCGATGCGCCCGCCAGCGTCAGACCCGCAACCACCGCAAGAATGGTGGCGAAAGCAACCGCTGAAATAAAGCCGAGGAACAGGTTGCCACCCACTGCATTCGCCAGGTGAACTGCTGCCATGTTGTTACCACCAATCAGATGGCCCGCCGCGTCTTTATATTCCGGATTCGCACCAACCAGCATGATTGCGCCGAAGCCGATAATAAAGGTCAGGATGTAGAAGTAGCCCATAAATCCGGTGGCGTAGAACACGCTCTTACGTGCTTCGCGGGCATCGCTGACCGTAAAGAAGCGCATCAGAATATGCGGCAAGCCAGCCGTACCAAACATCAGTCCTAGCCCCAAAGAGAGCGCGGAGATAGGATCTTTCACCAGCCCGCCCGGCTTCATGATGTCGACACCTTTCGGGTGTACCGCCATCGCTTCGCTGAACAGATTGTTGAAGCTAAAGCCGACGTGTTTCATCACCATAAAGGCCATAAAGCTGGCACCGAACAGCAACAGAACGGCTTTGATAATCTGTACCCAGGTGGTCGCCAGCATGCCGCCGAACAGGACGTACATCATCATCAGCACGCCGACCAGCACCACCGCAATGTGATAGTTAAGGCCAAACAGCAGCTCGATGAGTTTACCTGCACCTACCATCTGGGCGATAAGGTAAAGCGCCACCACCACCAGAGAACCACAGGCCGAAAGAATACGAATCGGCCCTTGTTTCAGACGGTAAGAGGCCACATCGGCAAAGGTGTAGCGACCGAGGTTACGCAGACGTTCGGCAATCAGGAACAGAATGATTGGCCAGCCCACCAGGAAGCCCAACGAGTAGATCAGCCCGTCATAGCCGGAGGTAAACACCAGCGCGGAGATCCCCAAGAATGAGGCGGCGGACATATAGTCCCCGGCAATCGCCAGCCCGTTCTGAAAACCGGTGATATTGCCGCCTGCGGTGTAGTAGTCATTACGCGAACGTACGCGTTTTGACGCCCAGTAGGTAATGCCGA
The DNA here is from genome assembly GCF_046486085.1 of Escherichia sp. WS568. Classification (NCBI taxonomy): domain Bacteria; kingdom Pseudomonadati; phylum Pseudomonadota; class Gammaproteobacteria; order Enterobacterales; family Enterobacteriaceae; genus Escherichia; species Escherichia sp. WS568. Next base: position 241,403 of record NZ_JBJQMC010000003.1, on the reverse strand, counting down.
GCGTAAACACGACGAAAATCAGGAACATAATAATCGCCTGCCAGTTTGTTGGCTGGCGCTCTACGGCCCCGCTAATAGCATCCGCGGCGTTAGCTGCGAAAGGGAGTGTGGCGGCAAGCGCCGTCAGAACTCTTTTCATGATGCTTGTACCTCATGCAGGACTTCATTATTAAGACGGTCGAATTCGCCGTTCGCCCGCCAGATGTAGATACCAGTGAGAACAAAGGAGATCACAATTACTCCAACACCAATCGGAATACCGCGTGTGACGCTGGTGTTCGGATTCAGCGGGGTGCCCAGCCAGCCGGGCGCGAAGGCGATCAGTAAAATAAAGCCGATATAAACTGCCAGCATAATAATCGACAGGATGGTGGCAAACCGTTGCCGTTTTTCGACTAACTCCCTGAAATGCGCATTGTCTTCTATCCGCTGATAAATAGTGCCATTCATCACAGATTCTCCAGAGGTAATGTAGGGATTGTTTTAATTCCCGCGCCCTTATGGGAGCGGGTTAACGCCCAGGTAACCCTCGCCGAATGTAGGCTGGATAAGGCGTTATATGCCGCATCCGGCAATCAATGCCTGATGCGACGCTGTCGCGTCTTATCAGGCCTACAAATCGTTTCCGACTTGTTGCCCGGATCGCATCCGGCAATTGTGGGTTACGATGGCATCGCGATAGCCTGCTTCTCTTCAAGCAGCTTCTCGACTACGCCAGGATCGGCAAGCGTCGAGGTATCGCCCAGGTTGCTGGTATCGCCCGCCGCAATTTTGCGCAGAATACGGCGCATAATTTTGCCGGAGCGGGTTTTAGGCAGGGAGTCGGTCCAGTGCAGCACGTCTGGCGTCGCCAGCGGGCCAATCTCTTTACGCACCCAGTTGCGGACTTCTGCGTACAGTTCTGGTGACGGTTCCTCCCCGTGATTAAGCGTGACGTAGGCGTAGATCGCCTGACCTTTAATATTGTGCGGAATACCGACGACAGCGGCTTCGGCAATCTTCGGATGCGCCACCAGCGCCGACTCAATCTCCGCTGTTCCCAGACGGTGACCCGAGACGTTCAGCACGTCGTCCACGCGCCCGGTGATCCAGTAATAGCCATCTTCATCACGACGCGCGCCGTCGCCGCTGAAATACATATTTTTGAAGGTGGAGAAGTAGGTCTGTTCAAAGCGTTCGTGATCGCCAAACAATGTACGCGCCTGACCAGGCCAGGAGTCGGTGATCACCAGACTGCCTTCGGCGGCCCCCTCCAGCGGATGACCTTCGTTATCGACCAGCGCCGGTTGTACGCCGAAGAACGGACGTGTTGCCGAACCGGCTTTCAGCTCGGTAGCGCCAGGCAGTGGGGTGATCATGAAACCGCCAGTTTCGGTCTGCCACCAGGTATCGACCACTGGGCATTTCTCGTTGCCGATCTTCTTCCAGTACCACTCCCACGCTTCCGGGTTGATTGGCTCGCCCACGGAACCGAGAATGCGCAGCGACGATCGATCGGTGCCTTCAATCGCTTTATCGCCTTCCGCCATCAGCGCGCGAATCGCCGTGGGCGCGGTATAGAGAATATTGACCTGATGCTTGTCCACCACCTGCGCCATACGGGCAGGCGTCGGCCAGTTCGGTACGCCTTCAAACATCAGCGTGGTCGCGCCGCAGGCCAACGGGCCGTACAGCAAATAACTGTGTCCGGTAACCCAACCCACATCGGCGGTGCACCAGTAGATATCGCCCGGATGATAATCAAAGACATATTTAAAGGTCAGCGCCGCGTACACCAGATAACCGCCGGTAGTGTGCAGTACGCCTTTCGGCTTACCGGTAGAACCGGAGGTATAGAGAATAAACAGCGGATCTTCGGCGTTCATCTCTTCCGCCTGGTGCTGATCGCTCGCTTGCTCAACCAGGTCGTGCCACCACAGGTCGCGCCCTTCCTGCCAGTCAATTTTTCCGCCAGTACGCTTCAGTACCACCACATGCTCTACGCTGGTGACGTTCGGGTTTTTCAGCGCGTCATCAACGTTTTTCTTCAGCGGAATACTACGCCCGGCGCGCACGCCTTCGTCGGAAGTGATCACCAACCGTGAGTTAGAATCGATAATGCGCCCGGCAACGGCTTCCGGCGAGAAGCCGCCGAAAATTACCGAATGCACCGCGCCAATGCGGGCGCAGGCCAGCATCGCGACCGCGGCTTCCGGCACCATCGGCATATAAATCGCCACCACATCACCTTTTTTAATGCCCAGCTCGAGCAGGGTATTGGCGAAGCGGCAGACGTCGCGGTGCAGCTCTTTATAGCTGATATGTTTGCTCTGGCTGGCGTCGTCGCCTTCCCAGATGATGGCGGTACGATCGCCGTTTTCTTGCAGATGGCGGTCAAGGCAGTTTGCCGCCAGATTCAGCGTGCCGTCCTCGTACCATTTAATGGACACATTACCGGGGGCAAAGGAGGTGTTTTTCACCTTCTGGTAAGGTTTGATCCAGTCGAGAATTTTTCCCTGTTCGCCCCAGAAGGTATCTGGTGCGTTAATAGATTGTTGATACATCGCCTCGTACTGCTGAGGGTTTATCAGGCAACGGTCTGCGATGTTGGCAGGAATGGTGTGTTTGTGAATTTGACTCATGCTTTTGTTCTCCTTGTAGGATGTTAATAATATGTGGCATAAGCGTTAAATGTAGGGGTATTGGCAGTTTTGTTTAGTATTTGGGCGACAGATCACGCAAAAGTAGAATTGTGCAAATAAACGGCAGGGTAATTTTTGAAGGTCAGCAACAAAAGTTGATTAATTCTTTGAGGAACATGCAGTTATGCATGCTGTTGAAAAAGAGGAAGATACTGACTAACTCTAAAGTGGTATTTTACATGCACTTACAATTGATTAAAGACAACATTCACAGTGTGGTTATTTGTTACACATAGGGGCGAGCAATGTCATGACAGTGTAGGTGCGGTTACTGTCGTGAAAAACAATAAAAACCGCCATTGCAACAATGGCGCAATTCGGATGAAGCCCCTATGACAAGGATAAAAATAAACGCACGCCGTATCTTCAGCTTATTGATTCCTTTTTTCTTTTTCACTTCTGTTCACGCTGAACAAACGGCAGCTCCCGCAAAACCTGTAACTGTGGAAGCGAAGAATGAAACCTTTGCCCCGCAACATCCCGATCAATATCTCTCCTGGAAAGCCACCTCGGAACAGTCAGAGCGTGTTGACGCCCTGGCGGAAGATCCACGGCTGGTGATCCTGTGGGCGGGGTATCCCTTCTCGCGCGATTACAACAAGCCGCGTGGACATGCCTTTGCTGTGACCGATGTGCGTGAAACCCTGCGTACCGGTGCGCCGAAAAACGCTGAAGATGGTCCGCTACCGATGGCATGCTGGAGTTGTAAAAGCCCGGATGTGGCGCGTCTGATCCAGAAAGACGGCGAAGATGGCTACTTCCACGGAAAATGGGCGCGCGGCGGCCCGGAAATCGTCAACAACTTAGGTTGTGCCGATTGCCATAACACCGCCTCACCAGAGTTCGCCAAAGGCAAACCGGAGTTAACCCTTTCCCGTCCGTATGCGGCTCGCGCGATGGAAGCCATTGGTAAACCTTTTGAGAAAGCCGGACGTTTCGACCAGCAATCGATGGTTTGCGGTCAGTGCCATGTGGAGTATTACTTCGACGGCAAAAACAAAGCGGTTAAATTCCCGTGGGATGACGGCATGAAAGTCGAAAATATGGAGCAGTATTACGACAAAATTGCCTTCTCTGACTGGACTAACTCCCTGTCGAAAACGCCAATGCTGAAAGCGCAGCACCCGGAATATGAAACCTGGACAGCGGGCATTCACGGTAAAAACAACGTGACCTGTATCGACTGCCATATGCCAAAAGTGCAGAACGCCGAAGGCAAACTCTACACCGACCATAAAATTGGTAATCCGTTTGATAACTTCGCCCAGACTTGTGCGAACTGCCATACCCAGGACAAAGCTGCCTTGCAAAAAGTGGTCGCGGAACGTAAGCAGTCGATTAACGACCTGAAAATCAAGGTTGAAGATCAACTGGTTCACGCTCACTTCGAAGCGAAAGCGGCGCTGGATGCAGGCGCGACGGAAGCCGAAATGAAGCCTATTCAGGACGATATCCGTCATGCCCAGTGGCGTTGGGATCTGGCGATCGCTTCCCACGGCATTCATATGCACGCACCGGAAGAAGGTCTGAGGATGCTCGGTACGGCGATGGATAAAGCGGCGGATGCGCGCACTAAACTGGCGCGACTGCTGGCGACCAAAGGCATCACCCATGAAATCCAGATCCCGGATATCTCGACCAAAGAGAAAGCCCAGCAGGCCATTGGCCTGAACATGGAACAAATCAAGGCCGAGAAGCAGGACTTTATCAAAACGGTGATCCCGCAGTGGGAAGAGCAGGCACGTAAAAACGGTCTGTTAAGCCAATAACCCCCGTTCCGCCTCGCAAGGGGCGGAAAACACAATGGAGTGAATATGAGCGTATTACGTTCGTTATTAACTGCCGGGGTGCTGGCGTCGGGCCTGTTGTGGAGCCTGAACGGAATTACCGCTACCCCTGCGGCGCAGGCATCTGGTGATCGCTATGAAGTTACCCAGCAGCGTAACCCGGATGCCGCCTGTCTGGACTGTCATAAACCAGATACCGAAGGTATGCATGGCAAACATGCTTCCGTTATCAACCCGAATAACAAACTGCCGGTCACCTGCACCAACTGTCACGGCCAGCCATCACCGCAACACCGCGAAGGGGTGAAAGATGTGATGCGCTTTAACGAGCCGATGTACAAGGTTGGAGAGCAGAACAGCGTCTGTATGTCCTGCCATCTGCCGGAACAGTTGCAAAAAGCGTTCTGGCCGCACGATGTCCACGTAACCAAAGTGGCGTGCGCCAGTTGCCATTCCCTGCATCCACAGCAAGATACGATGCAGACGTTAAGTGACAAAGGACGGATTAAGATTTGCGTCGATTGCCACAGCGATCAGCGCACCAATCCGAACTTTAACCCAGCGTCTGTTCCGTTGCTTAAGGAGCAGCCATGACCTGGTCACGTCGCCAGTTTCTCACCGGCGTCGGTGTGCTGGCCGCCGTCAGCGGCACCGCAGGGCGCGTGGTGGCGAAAACGTTGAATATCAATGGTGTGCGTTACGGCATGGTGCATGACGAGTCGTTATGCATCGGCTGTACCGCCTGTATGGATGCTTGTCGGAAAGTGAACAAGGTGCCGGAAGGCGTCTCGCGCCTGACGATTATTCGTAGCGAGCCGCAGGGCGAATTTCCTGATGTGAAATATCGCTTCTTCCGTAAGTCTTGCCAGCACTGCGATCGTGCGCCGTGCGTTGACGTCTGCCCGACCGGTGCGTCTTTTCGCGATGCCGCCAGCGGGATTGTCGATGTAAATCCGGATCTCTGCGTCGGTTGTCAGTACTGCATCGCCGCCTGTCCGTACCGCGTGCGCTTTATCCATCCGGTCACGAAGACAGCGGACAAATGCGATTTCTGCCGTAAGACCAATTTGCAGGCCGGTAAGCTGCCCGCGTGCGTTGAGGCTTGCCCGACGAAGGCGCTGACGTTTGGCAATCTGGACGATCCTAACAGTGAGATTTCGCAACTGCTGCACCAGAAGCCTACTTACCGCTACAAGCTGGCGCTGGGAACCAAACCGAAGCTGTACCGCGTACCGTTTAAATACGGGGAGGTGAGCCAATGACGCAGACTTCCGCATTTCATTTTGAATCACTGGTGTGGGACTGGCCGATTGCCATCTACCTGTTTTTGATTGGTATTTCTGCCGGTCTGGTGACGCTGGCCGTGCTGTTACGTCGCTTCTACCCGCAGGCGGGCGGTGCAGACAGTACGTTGCTGCGCACCACGCTGATTGTCGGACCTGGCGCGGTGATCCTCGGTCTGTTGATCCTCGTCTTCCACCTGACAAGACCGTGGACCTTCTGGAAGCTGATGTTCCACTACAGTTTTACCTCGGTGATGTCGATGGGGGTGATGCTGTTTCAGCTTTACATGGTGGTGCTGGTGCTGTGGCTGGCGAAAATCTTTGAACATGATTTGCTTGCCCTGCAACAACGCTGGTTGCCGAAGCTGGGGATCGTGCAAAAGGTTCTGAGCCTGCTGACGCCCGTTCATCGCGGACTGGAAACATTGATGCTGGTGCTGGCGGTGCTGCTGGGGGCTTATACCGGCTTTCTGCTATCGGCGCTGAAATCGTATCCGTTCCTCAATAACCCGATCCTGCCGGTGCTGTTCCTCTTCTCCGGCATCTCGTCCGGTGCGGCGGTGGCGCTGATCGCCATGGCGATACGCCAACGCAGTAACCCGCATTCCACGGAAGCGCACTTTGTACACCGTATGGAGATCCCTGTGGTATGGGGCGAAATCTTCCTGCTGGTGGCGTTTTTTGTCGGTCTGGCGCTGGGCGATGACGGTAAAGTGCGTGCGCTGGTGGCGGCATTGGGCGGCGGTTTCTGGACGTGGTGGTTCTGGCTTGGTGTCGCCGGGCTGGGGTTGATTGTGCCAATGTTGCTCAAACCGTGGGTGAATCGTAGTTCCGGCATTCCTGCCGTGCTGGCGGCGTGTGGGGCCAGCCTGGTCGGCGTGTTGATGCTGCGCTTTTTCATTCTCTACGCCGGGCAGTTAACGGTGGCGTAAGCCAGAACAGAGGTGGTTTCTGGACGTATTCCTTCCTGAAGTCGGTTTTCTGGCGTTGTTGTTAAGTCTCGGGGTCAACGTGTTGACCCCGTTGACGGCCTTTGCGGGAGTGCGGTTGCGCTGGCCTGCCATGATGCGACTCACTTGCATCGGCATTCTGGCGCAGTTCGCGCTCCTGCTGCTCGCCTTTGGCGTACTGACGTATTGTTTTCTCATCAGCGATTTCTCGGTCATTTATGTCGCCCAACATAGCTACAGCCTGCTGTCGTGGGAACTCAAACTGGCGGCGGTGTGGGGCGGTCATGAAGGTTCGCTGCTGCTTTGGGTGCTGCTGCTTTCCGCCTGGAGCGCGCTGTTTGCCTGGCATTATCGGCAGCAAACCGATCCGCTATTTCCGCTGACGCTAGCCGTTTTATCTCTCATGCTCGCCGCACTGCTACTGTTTGTAGTGCTGTGGTCCGATCCCTTCGTGCGGATATTTCCGCCAGCAATCGAAGGCCGCGATCTCAATCCGATGCTGCAACATCCCGGTCTTATCTTTCATCCACCGCTGCTTTATCTCGGCTACGGCGGTTTGATGGTGGCGGCGAGCGTGGCGCTGGCGAGTTTACTGCGCGGCGAGTTTGATGGTACCTGCGCCCGAATTTGCTGGCGCTGGGCACTACCAGGCTGGGGGGCATTAACGGCGGGGATCATCCTCGGTTCCTGGTGGGCCTATTGCGAACTGGGCTGGGGCGGCTGGTGGTTCTGGGATCCGGTGGAAAACGCCTCTTTATTACCCTGGCTTTCTGCCACTGCGCTGCTGCACAGTTTGTCCCTGACACGCCAGCGGGGGATTTTCCGCCACTGGTCGCTGTTACTGGCGATAGTTACTCTGATGCTGTCGCTGCTGGGCACCTTAATTGTCCGTTCTGGCATTCTGGTTTCGGTTCATGCGTTCGCGCTGGATAACGTTCGCGCCGTGCCGTTGTTCAGCCTGTTTGCACTGATTAGCCTTGCGTCTCTGACTCTGTATGGCTGGCGAGCGCGGGACGGTGGCCCGGCGGTGCGTTTTTCGGGGTTATCGCGGGAAATGTTAATCCTCGCTACGCTGTTGCTGTTTTGCGCAGTGCTACTGATCGTGCTGGTGGGAACGCTTTATCCGATGATTTACGGCCTGCTGGGCTGGGGACGCCTCTCCGTTGGCGCGCCGTATTTTAACCGTGCGACGTTACCGTTTGGTCTGTTGATGCTGGTGGTGATTGTGCTGGCGACGTTTGTCTCTGGCAAACGCGTGCAGCTTCCGGCGCTGCTGGCGCATGCGGGCGTGCTGTTATTTGCCGCAGGGATCGTGGTCTCCAGCGTCAGCCGTCAGGAGATCAGCCTGAATTTACAGCCGGGTCAGCAGGTGACGCTGGCAGGATACGCCTTCCGTTTTGAGCGTCTCGATCTGCAAGCCAGAGGCAATTACACCAGCGAAAAAGCGATAGTGGCACTGTTTGACCATCAGCAACGTATTGGTGAACTGACGCCGGAGCGGCGTTTTTATGAAGCACGCCGTCAGCAAATGATGGAACCGTCAATTCGCTGGAACGGCATCCATGACTGGTATGCGGTCATGGGGGAGAAAACTGGGCCGGATCGTTACGCTTTTCGTTTGTATGTACAAAGCGGTGTGCGCTGGATCTGGGGGGGAGGATTGTTGATGATTGCGGGCGCATTGTTAAGCGGATGGCGGGGGAGGAAGCGCGATGAATAAAGGACTTCTCACGCTACTGCTGTTATTTACCTGTTTTGCGCGTGCTCAGGTCGTAGACACCTGGCAATTCGCCAATCCGCAACAACAGCAACAGGCGTTAAATATTGCCAGCCAGTTACGTTGTCCGCAGTGTCAGAATCAGAACTTACTGGAATCCAATGCGCCGGTGGCGGTCAGTATGCGCCATCAGGTTTACAGCATGGTGGAAGAGGGGAAAAGTGAAGTCGAAATCATTGGCTGGATGACCGAACGCTACGGAGATTTTGTTCGCTATAACCCACCGTTAACGGGTCAGACGCTGGTATTGTGGGCTCTGCCAGTGGTGTTGTTACTGCTGATGGCACTGATCCTCTGGCGAGTGAGGGCGAAGCGATGAAACAGCCTCAAATACCGGTGAAAATGCTGACAACACTCACGATTTTGATGGTATTTCTCTGTATCGGCAGTTATCTGTTAAGCCCAAAATGGCAGGCGGTACGTGCGGAGTATCAACGTCAGCGCGATCCGCTACATCAGTTTGCCAGCCAGCAAACCCCGGAAGCGCAGCTTCAGGCATTGCAGGATAAAATCCGCGCTAATCCACAAAACAGCGAACAATGGGCGTTACTGGGCGAGTATTATCTGTGGCAAAACGATTACAGCAATTCGCTGCTGGCGTACCGTCAGGCGTTGCAACTACGTGGTGAGAACGCTGAACTGTATGCGGCGCTGGCGACGGTGCTTTATTACCAGGCCAGCCAGCATATGACCGCCCAGACTCGCGCAATGATCGACAAAGCCCTCGCGCTGGACTCTAACGAAATCACCGCTCTGATGCTGCTGGCTTCCGATGCGTTTATGCAGGCGAATTACGCGCAAGCCATCGAACTATGGCAAAAAGTGATGGATCTCAACTCACCCCGGATCAACCGGACACAGCTGGTCGAGTCGATTAATTTGGCGAAACTGTTGCAGCGGAGATCAGATTAATCATCTGGTGATGAAGATTATGTTATTGAGCTGCATAAAAAATAATCGAATGAACATATGCCCAAAATAATCACTAATCAGTATTATTGCAAATTAAACAAATAAAAATCTTTCTATAACAAATGGTTATTCATTAATCCTGCCATAAACTCGCGTTATTATGCATTAATGCAGCGAAAAGCTCTGTTGTTAAAGGGTTGCGCAACATACCGCGCAAATGATACTGATCATAAGCGTTAAAAAAATCTACAAACCAACGCAACACAATTCATGCCCTGGCAGTATGTCACGTTCTCGCGTTTCTGAACGGGGAACGGCGCTCCATTGAGGAAGTTATTCTGATGAAAAATATAAAATTCAGCCTGGCCTGGCAGATTCTGTTTGCTATGGTGCTGGGCATTCTCCTGGGAAGCTACCTGCACTACCATAGCGACAGTCGCGACTGGCTGGTCGTCAATTTGCTCTCTCCGGCGGGTGATATCTTCATCCATCTGATCAAAATGATTGTTGTGCCGATTGTGATCTCCACGCTGGTGGTGGGTATCGCGGGTGTTGGTGATGCCAAACAGCTCGGGCGTATTGGCGCGAAAACCATTATTTACTTCGAGGTGATCACCACCGTCGCCATCATTTTGGGGATTACTCTGGCGAACGTCTTCCAGCCCGGTGCCGGGGTGGATATGTCGCAGCTGGCGACCGTCGATATCTCGAAATATCAGAGCACTACGGAAGCGGTACAAAGCAGTTCCCACGGCATTATGGGCACGATTTTGTCGCTGGTGCCGACGAACATTGTGGCGTCGATGGCGAAAGGCGAAATGCTGCCGATCATCTTCTTCTCGGTGCTGTTTGGTCTGGGGCTTTCATCCCTGCCCGCGACGCATCGTGAACCGCTGGTGACCGTGTTCCGCTCCATCTCTGAAACCATGTTTAAAGTGACTCACATGGTGATGCGTTATGCACCGGTGGGTGTGTTTGCGCTGATTGCGGTGACGGTGGCTAACTTTGGTTTCTCTTCTCTGTGGCCACTGGCGAAACTGGTGCTGCTGGTGCATTTCGCCATTCTGTTCTTCGCGCTGGTAGTGCTGGGAATTGTGGCGCGCCTGTGCGGGTTAAGCGTCTGGATCCTGATTCGTATTCTGAAAGATGAGCTGATTCTGGCGTACTCCACTGCCAGTTCTGAAAGCGTGCTGCCGCGAATTATTGAGAAGATGGAAGCCTACGGTGCACCGGCGTCGATCACCAGTTTCGTGGTGCCGACCGGTTACTCTTTTAACCTTGATGGTTCGACGCTGTATCAAAGTATTGCCGCTATTTTCATCGCGCAGTTGTATGGCATTGACCTGTCCATCTGGCAGGAAATCATTCTGGTGCTGACGCTGATGGTGACCTCGAAAGGGATTGCTGGCGTGCCGGGCGTGTCGTTTGTGGTGCTGCTGGCAACGCTGGGTAGCGTAGGTATTCCGCTGGAAGGTCTGGCATTTATTGCCGGTGTTGACCGTATCCTCGATATGGCGCGTACTGCGCTGAACGTGGTGGGTAATGCGCTGGCGGTGCTGGTGATTGCCAAGTGGGAACACAAATTTGACCGTAAGAAAGCGCTGGCTTATGAGCGCGAAGTGCTGGGCAAATTTGATAAAACTGCGGATCAATAATTGAAGATTGCCGGGGATATCCACCCGGCAATGTGTGGATGCCTGATGCGACGCTTGCCGCGTCTTATCAGGCCTACGTCAGACAGCGCAATAGCCTGATTTAGCGTGATTTTGTAGGTCGGATAAGGCGTTTACGCCGCATCCGACATCAACGCCTGATGCGACGATTAACGCGTCTTATCAGGCCTACATTAACCGTTAGTTAATTTTTCAAACTCTTCACACCCGGTATCAAACCCTTCCATACAGCTCAGATTCAACCAGTGCAGCGCCTTCTGTTTGTTCTTCTCGATAAAACCTTCTTCACCGTTTAAGAACATCATTCCCGCCCAGTACTCGGAATAACCGGTTCGGGAAATCGCAGAGCTGCGTTTGAAATACCAGGTTGCCTTGTCATCGTCGGCCTTAATGCCCACGCCGTTGGCGTAAATCAAACCAAGCAGCATTTGGGCATCGACGGCAGAGTCGTTCTCCAGATCTTCCGAGGCGTTTTCTAACAGCGAAATCGCCTTTGGATAATCCGGTTTACCCGCTTGCGTATTTACCAGAATATGCGCCAGCGTTACTTCACCTTCTTTACTGCCCGCTTGCGCCGCTTTCTCTGCAAGAACTTTTGCTTGTGGATAGTCCAGACTGACCGGATTGGTGATTTTGATCTGCGCTAACAGCGCGCAGGCATCAGCATCACCGCTGTCGGCGGCTTTCTGTGCCCAATATTCGGCTTTGCTCAAATCGCCGGAGCTAAACCAGCTGTCGGCAAGAAAATATTGTGCGCGTCGGTCCCCAGCCTCTGCTGCCTTTAAATACTGGCTGCCAGGCTCGGAGTCGTTCGCGTGGGCAAAGAATGTCAAAAACAACATCAATGCGATAATTTTTTTCATTTTGATAATACGATTGGGTAGGGAGTAACCAGTATAAAGAGTTCGAATGGATAAAAAAACAGCCTCCGAAAGGAGGCTGTAGAAAGGACTGTATTACGCCAGTGCCGCTTCGCGCAGGCGAGTTTTCAACTTGTTGTACTCGTCAATCACATACTGCTCGGCGGCGCGCTGATCGGCGATCGGCTCGACGCGCACGGCGCAGTATTTGTATTCCGGCGTTTTCGTAATCGGGCTTAAGTTTTCGGTAACCAGCTCGTTACAGGCACCAATCCACCACTGGTAGGTCATGTAAATCGCCCCTTTGTTCGGACGATCGCTGACCTGCGCACGGGTGATAATTTTGCCTTTACGCGAGTGCACCCAAACCAATGCCTCATCTTCAATCCCCAGACGTTTGGCGTCTTCGGTATTGATTTGTGCGTAGCCAGGTTCATCAGCCAGCGCCGCCAGTGCCGCACAGTTACCGGTCATCGAACGGCAAGAGTAGTGACCGACTTCACGCACCGTTGACAGTACCATCGGATACTCGTCGGTGAGTTTGTCGATTGGCGCTACCCAGTCGCAGGTGAAGAACTGCGCCAGACCGTTCGGAGTATCAAACTTCTCTTTAAACAGATAAGAAGTCCCCTGATCGGCATCTGAAGTATCGCGACAAGGCCACTGAATGAAGCCCAGTTCGCCCATTTTCTCGTAAGTCGCACCGTAGAAATCCGGGCACAGATGACGCAACTCATCCCAGATCTCCTGGGTGTTGTTGTAGTGCATCGGATAACCCATACGGGTGGCGATTTCACTGATGATTTGCCAGTCCGTTTTCAAATCCCATTTCGGTTCAACTGCTTTAAAGAAACGCTGGAAGCCACGGTCAGCCGCAGTAAACACGCCTTCATGCTCGCCCCATGACGTTGACGGTAAAATGACATCCGCCGCCGACGCGGTTTTGGTCATAAAGATGTCCTGAACGATGACCAGTTCCAGATCTTCAAAGGCTTTACGTACTGCCGACAGCTCCGCGTCAGTTTGTAGCGGATCTTCGCCCATAATGTACGCGGCACGCACTTCACCATGCGCTGCGCGGTGCGGCAGCTCGCTGATGCGATAACCGGTATGAGCAGGCAGGCTTTCCACGCCCCAGGCTTTGGCGAATTTCTCGCGGTTAGCCGGATCTTTCACGTACTGGTATCCCGGATACGTATCCGGCAGCGCGCCCATATCGCAGGCACCCTGTACGTTGTTCTGACCACGAACCGGGTTTACACCCGCATGTGGCTTACCGAGGTTACCGGTCAGCATCGCGAGGCTGGTCAGAGAACGCACGGTTTCCACGCCCTGGTAGAACTGGGTTACACCCATGCCCCACAGGATGGCGGCGCTTTTCGCCTGGGCATACATCCGTGCCGCCTGACGAATCTCACTGGCGCTGACGCCGGTGATATCTTCAACCGACTCCGGCGTGTAGCCTTCAACGATTTTACGATACTCTTCAAAGCCTTCTGTACGGGAAGCGACGAACGCTTTGTCGTACAGATTTTCTTCAATAATGACATGGCCCATCGCATTCAACAGCGCGATGTTCGAGCCGTTTTTCAATGCAATGTGCATGTCAGCAATGCGCGCAGTTTCAATTTTGCGCGGATCGCAGACGATAATTTTCGCCCCGTTACGTTTAGCGTTAATTACGTGGTTCGCCACGATTGGGTGGGAATCCGCCGGGTTATACCCGAAAACGAACACTAAATCGGTATTATCAATTTCGTTAATAGCATTGCTCATTGCGCCATTACCGACCGATTGGTGCAGACCTGCAACCGATGGGCCGTGTCAGACACGAGCGCAGCAGTCAACGTTATTGGTACCAATAACGGCGCGCGCAAATTTTTGCATTACATAGTTGGTTTCGTTACCCGTACCACGCGAGGAGCCGGTCGTCTGGATGGCATCCGGACCGTACTTCTCTTTGATGGCGCTCAGGCGCTCGGCAACGTAATTCAGTGCCTCATCCCAGGAAACAGGTTCGAGTTTGCCGCCACGCTGGCGACGGATCATGGGGGTTTTCAGGCGCGGGGTCAGGATCTGGGTATCGTTAATGAAGTCCCAGCCATAATAACCCTTCAGACACAGGGTACCCTGGTTGGTTTTCCCCTGCGCTGCCTCCGCCCGGACGATTTTGCCGTTATCGACGACCAGGTTGATTTTGCAACCTGATGCGCAATAGGGGCAAACCGTGACGACTTTTTTCATCGGTCTCGCTCCAGTTAATCAAATCACGCATACGCGCTCTCGACTACAGTATGCATCTTTTATGCCACATTTTATTTGGGGTCATTCCCTGATATTACGGGCACTATTTATTCAAAACTCTGACGAAAAACAGGCTGTCGTCAGTTTTGACGTGACGAAACGAAATACCGCGTGACAGCCATCACGCGGTAGACATTTTATTTTTTCTCGACGACGGGAGCCGCCTGATACCCGCCGCCCAGCGATTTCATCAACTGAATGCTTTGGATCACCCGGCGGCTGTCCAGCATCAGTAATGACATCTCCTCGGCAAGCACTGGCAACCGGGCTTCGGTGGCCTGTAAGCGGCTGGTTAAGCCGCGTTGATAGGCGGCCTCGGCAGCGCGCTGGGTGAAGCGCGTTGCTTCCACGCGTTCAGCCTGCATCTCTCGCTCGTCGTTAAGCGTTTGCAGACGCGTGCCGTTGACGGCAACGTCGCGCACCGCGTTCAGTACTGACTGGTTGTAACGTTCAATCATCATGTTGCTGGCGGCGCGCGTGCCTTCGAGATTGGCATTCAACCGTCCACCGTCAAACAGCGGCAATTTCAGACCTGGGATAAAGTTGAACTGGCGACTGGTTTTTTTGAATAAGGTATCCAGGTGGATAGAATCCAGGCCGAAAAACGCTTTGATATCAAAGCTCGGATAGAACAGCGCCCGCGCGGAATCCACCTGATCTAATGACGCCTGAACATACCAGCGCATGGCTTGCAGATCCGGGCGTCTGGCGAGCAACTCATAAGAGAGTGTTGCCGGAATGCCGGTCTGGACTCGCGGTAATGCCACCGGTTTGATCTCCGGCATATCGCTGGCGCCCGCGCCAATCAATGCGCGCAGAGATTCCCGCGTTTCAGTGATTTGCCCTTTGACGGCGGCAATTTGTTTATCGACGGCCAGAATTTGCGCCCGCGCGCCGTGGAAAGGCACTTGCGCTTCCAGACCGTGCGCCACTTTACTTTGGTGCGCTTTCACCGCGTAATCAATCACATCGCGTGTTTGTTCTAACAGATCGAGCATCTGATAGCTGGCCTGCATACTGTAATAAAGCTGCGCTACGCCCGTGGTCAGCGATAGCTCTACTGCTGCGGTTTCTGCCAGCGCTGCATTATGCGCGCCAATGGCGGCGGCAACCGCTGAGCGATGCACACCCCACAAATCGAGATCCAGTCCGGCAAACAAACCTACTGTGGCTTCCGTATAGTACGGCCCGTCCATCCCCAGTGCGGGCGCATCCATCGCATAAGGGCTTAAAAAGCCGTTCGCCGAGACGCGTTGGCGGTTAAGCATCCCTAACGCTGCCACCTGCAACTGTGAACCGGCATCTAACAAATCGGCCTGCGATTGCGCTTTTTCTTCCCGCAGTTTCGCTTCGGCGAGGGTGTGTGAACCACTTAGCGTCCGTTGGATCAAAGCATCCAACTGCGGGTCATTGAGTTGTTTCCACCACTGCGCCTGCGGCCAGCCGGAGCTGGCAAGATGAATATCATCGGCCAGTTTGATTTGTTCCGGTTTGAGCTGTTGATGAGGCGCAGAATCCTTACGTACCAGGGCACAGCCGGAAATCAGCGTCGTGCTGCCGAGAATGCTGCACAACAGCAGGCGTGAAAGTTGACGATTGATCATTGCGTGGCTCCTTGTGCCTGTTCCGTGGCGGGCGTTAATGCCGGGGCTGTCCAGTCTGGCAAGCGGGCGAAAAGCTGGCAGACGTGTTGCTCCTGTTTTAATAAGGTCGGCAGGATGGCCTGCGAGGCGGGTGTTTCTTCAAGCGTTATTTGAGGAGAACGACTGAGTGCGGTTGCCAGACCGGCAGCGTATTTCTCCAGGGCGTCGGCAAACTGACCAGCTCTGTCCGGCTGTAGTGCGTTATCCAGCGCCTGCGCCGAGTTCCAGGTTGCATCCCAGGCGTGAAGAATATCGCGACCCTGACGAATAACCGTTTGCGAACGTTCAATCAGTAAGGCGCGTTCTTCGCTGTCCAGTTGACGCTCCAGCGCCACGCGTTGGCACATCTCTTCACAGGCATTAAACGCCGCATGCAGACCTATGCGAATTTGCAGATAAGTGCGCAGAGCCGTGACTTCCTGCTGGCGTGGGATCCGCATTACTTTACTTAACATACCCAGCGCGCCAGCCAGTTTTTGCGGCAGGGTGCGCGCTTCACTTTCAGGCCAGACAAAGGTGTAAATCACCGCGGACACCACGGTACCAATGATGATACCCAGGGCGCGATCGCGAATTTCCACCAGGTCGTACACCGGGCCAAAAACATTTTCGAGCGTGGCGAGCGCGAAGGTGACCACCATCTGTGTGCCGATATAAGAAGAGCGTTCAGAGCTGGTGGCAATCCATGCGCCCAACAGGAAAATCGGTGCCAGCACAAACAGCAATTCGACAATATTGTCCAGCCAGGGCATGACCAGTAGCGTGAATAACAGCGCCAGAATCGCACCGCAAAAGGCCCCGCCAAAACGCAGCACCATCTTCTGGTACGACGAACCGACATTTGGATTAGCGACGATCACGCAGGTCAGCATACAGGTGTGAATGCCTTCCCAGTCCACGCCGCTGTAGAAGGTGTAACAGATCAAACAGGCGAGCAGCGTTTTTACCGCGTAGCGCATATAGTCTGGATTGGTAAAAGCGTCGGCGACCATTGATGGCGGTTTGGTGGCGGGCGTTGGCGGCGTATTCGGGTCCATCTGACCCAGTTGCAACAATGTCTGGCAGATATTCTCCAGGTTACATTCCCGTGCCGCCATCGCTTGACTTTCAGTGATCCGCCAGTCGCTTTGCCAGCACTGACCTTCGGCAATGGCATGCTGCAGCTTGTTGATTTCTGAGGCTAATTTTTGCCGGAATTCAATAATTGCCTGAGAATCAGCAAAAGAGGTGGGATCGTAGCGATTCAGCGTCGAGTAAATGTAGGTTACCGTTGCCACACAGCTTTGCCACCATGCGCTCTGAGTACGCCAGTCGGCATCGTCCGCGAGGCAAAAGACATTGAGTTTTTGCAGCGCCAGCGCCTCTCTTTCAATCCGCGTTTCGGGTAGCGGTGTGAGGCTGTTCGTCAGGTGGCTAATGGCATCATCAAGCCGATCATTAAGCGCCTGATGCATCTGCGTGATAGCGCGGCTGGGAAACCACAGCACGCCGATTAACGTCATCAGCAAGGTTGGATAGAGGCCAACAACGATACACCACAGCGTTAAGCGCACGACCACTTCCGGATAGTCGAGCATGGCGGGGAAGGTTTGCCCGTAAATGGCGACAATGGCGACAGCGAAAAAGACCAGTCCCAGCCGATGGGTGCGCATCAAAAACATACATCCCATCAGGATCGGCCCTGCGATGATCAATCGGATCAACGGTTCGCCGTATGACCATTTGTAGATCAAAAACAGGCTGCCGATCTCCAGCACCGTGGCAACCACAAACAAGATCGCGACAAATTTGGTGTAAAACGCGTTGGACTGAATACCGTAAAACAGCACCGCCAGCGATAACGCCACAAAGGGGATCTCGAAGGTCATCGAGATCAGAATCACCAGCAGGCAGCCTACCCAGAGTTGCACGGTCTGCGGCACACGACCTGGCCGCCGCTCGCTTAACTCTTCATGAAAGAACGCCAGCAGCCTGACCACCGGTAATGGCAGGGAGTTGAGCGCGCTCATTATTGTGGCTCA
This sequence comes from Escherichia sp. WS568, assembly GCF_046486085.1. Lineage (NCBI taxonomy): Bacteria > Pseudomonadati > Pseudomonadota > Gammaproteobacteria > Enterobacterales > Enterobacteriaceae > Escherichia > Escherichia sp. WS568. Next base: position 223,512 of record NZ_JBJQMC010000003.1, on the reverse strand, counting down.
AGATTAGCGACTGCCGAAGCGCCGATGCGGAACATTTCCGGGTCAGGTTTTTCAACCATGATTTTGACCGGAAAACGCTGGGCAACGCGGACCCAGTTAATAGAACGAGACACTTTCGGCAGGCCGCCCAGCACCAGGCCGCCGTCATCCGGTAGCACGCCGTAGCCAATCGAATCCACTTTACCCTCGAAGGTTTTGCCGCTGTCGCTCATCAGGCGAATCGTTGCGGGTGTACCTGAGCGAATATTTTTCAGATCGGTTTCGCGGAAGTTGGCGATCACGTACCAGTGACGAGTGTCGATTAGGGTAAAAATAGGGCGCATGGCAGAAGCAAATTGTCCGACGGAGGTTTTGAGGGAAATGACCCGGCCATCAAACGGCGCGCGAACGGTCGCCATTTCCAGATGCAGTTTGGTCAGGGCAATATCCGCTTCGACCGCCGCACGTTGGGCGACCAGCGCATCGACGCCGCTGACGGCACTGGCGGCTGACTGCGCCTGCAACAATACGGCATTAAGATCGGCTTCTGCGGCGCGCTGCGCAGTTCTTGCACGGTCAACGTCTTCCGCTGAGACAAAACCTTCTTTCAGTAATGGCTCGGTGCGGCGTAATGTATCTGTGGCCTGTTTCGCGGCGGCACGGGCTTTTTCTACCGTGGCATTAACCGAGTCGGCACCAAACTGTTGCGCGTCAACGCTACGTTGGGTGAGCATAATTTGCTTATCCAGCGCCGCGAGGGAGGCTTCGGCTTTCGCCTGATTGGCTTCGTACGGGCGCGGGTCGATGCGGAACAGCAAATCGCCCTGTTTCACCGCCTGGTTGTCGGTGACCGCCAGTTCTACAATGCGACCGCTGACTTCCGGCACCACATCAATGGTATCTGCTGACGCGTAGGCGTCATTAGTTGATGGCGCACTGTCTACGCGCCAGATAACGAAAACAAGGGCAACCAGCGCCAACGCAACCACTAACAGAGCAGGGAATTTACTGCGAGGAGCTTTTTTCGGCGTACTTTCCATGAGCGCGTCTCAAATAGATTAGAAAAATGCCAGCCAGAACAGCATGGCGTAGAGAGCAAAAAGGGCGGTATAAATAATTCCGACAAATGCCAGATTGATATTTGCCCTCTGAATAATTCGCCTCGTGATGAGCGTCAAAATAAGGCTGGCAATGGCGCAGAAAAACCAGCTGGGATAATAAGCGCCGATCACCGGGATTGCCGGAGATAATGAGCATCCCGAAACCATGAAGACGGGAATTATCCAGGCTGTTTTTTTGAGTTGCATCGCCATGCGAGAGAGAACTGTTGGCATATTAAATACATCCTGTCTGCTGCGAACAATATCTGTAGTGAATATCAATATCCATTGAAGGCGTCAGTATGGCTATTTTCTCGATGAATAAAAATAGCTTTATTCAGCCACCGCATTCATAACTTATATATTTTATTTATTAATTGTCTGTATATATTTTTAAAATAAATGCTTTTGGGGGCTTCAGCGCCCCCAAAAGCGAGTGGCATTAATTTGGGGTTACGATATTCACCCACAAATCGAAATTATCCAGACAGGCAATAATTTCTTCCAGTTTTGCGCCATTGCCAATAATTTTGGCTTTCTTCGCCTTTACCAGATCCGCCATTTTGGCTTGTCCGACCAGCACGTCGTGCAGATCGCTGCGGCTCATGTAAAACGATGCGTCTACCTTCGGTTGCAGTACTTTACGGTAGTTCAATACGCTATTGTTGAGTGAGAGGTTCAGGTTATCGTTGTCAGAGAGATTGAAGTTCAGGCTGATGGATTTGCCCGCGGCTTTCTCACTGTTCAGACGAACAGCCATGTAATCAAGCAGCATCTCGACGGTCATACCCTTGATGGTGTCAGGAGAGGCGGTGCTGGCGTGTTCGATTTTCTTCGCGCCCTCACGCAGTTCTTTCGCTCCCGTCAGGTAGAAGCCGCGCCAGGTGGCTGATTCGGCCTGATAACCCAATTGTTCGAAGGTATCGGCCTGTAGGTTTTTCGCCACCTGGTCTCCCGGATTGGCAGCAATCACCTGTTTCAGCAGTTCAGAGGCCCAGCGGTAGTCGCCCTGGTTATAGGCTTCACGCGCCAGATTGATAGCATGTGCGGAACCTCCCAGCGCTTTGACATAACGTTTACCCATATCGACCTGGCCATACGGATTCAGGTTTGCTGGGTTACCGTCGTAGTAGCCGAGGTAAAAGTTATATACCGCGCGAGCGTTATGACTGACGGAGCCATAATAGCCACGGCTGGCCCAGTTTTTATCCAGCGTTTCCGGCAGATGAATCATGTTGCCGATTTCATTCATGGTGTAACCCTGGTTCGCCAGGTGCAGGGTCTGGTCGTGAATATACTTAATGGTGTCGCGATATTTTCCAATATAATCATTGATATGTTGATTACCCCATACTGGCCAGGTATGTGGCATAAACAGCACTTCTGCTTGTGATCCCCACTTATCCAGCGTTTCATTCAGGTAATCGGTCCACTTCGCGGTATCACGGGTTTTCGCGCCACGCAGGGTGTAGAAGTTATGCAGGGTATGGGTGCTGTTTTCCGCTGTGCACAGGGCTTTCAACGCCGGAATATAGAGGTGCATTTCAGACGGCGCTTCGCTGCCTGGAGCCATCAGGAATTCGAAATCCAGCCCGTCGATATTGAGTTTCTCTCCTGTCTTGGTGATAGATCGCGTCGGCGCGATAATTGTCGGGCCGCCGGTAGTAAGCGTAACACCCAGCCCGTTGCCGATATCTCCCTGTGCATTATGCGGGAGTAGCAGGCCGTAAGAGTAAAATGCACGGCGACTCATGATATTACCCGCCAGCACGTTTTCACTGATGGCTTCGTCCATAAAGCCTGCCGGGGCGATGATCTGCACTTTGCCTGCTTTTACATCGGCTTCTGAGACAATACCTTTTACGCCGCCATAGTGGTCAGTGTGGCTGTGGGTGTAGATAACGGCCACAATCGGTTTTTGTGGGCGGTGTTTGAAATAGAGATCAAGGCTGGCTTTTGCTGCATTTGGCGTCACCAGCGGGTCAATGACGATGATGCCCGTATCGCCTTCAATGAAGGTGATGTTCGAGATATCCTGGCTGCGCACCTGATACATGCGGTCGGTGACTTTAAACAGGCCAGAAATGCCGTTGATCTGCGACTGACGCCACAGGCTTGGGTTAACGGTTTCGGGCGCGGGCGCATTGATATCAAATTTATAATCTTCTCCGCGATAATATGGTTTGCCATTAGCATCGCGCAGAATACCTTCATCCAGCAGCGGAGCGATAAATCCACGCTGAGCATCGTCAAAATCCTGACGATCGCTAAACGGTAATGATTTGGCGTAATTCTGATTAACCTGTTGGGTATATTGAGTGGCGGCTTTCGCTTCATCTGTTGCGTTAGCGGTATTTACCATCATGCCGCTGGCGGCAGTTAACGCAATAACAATCCTGCTCAAACGGAATAACCGAGAGTTATTCATATAAATCTCCATTTATCATTTATGTCGTAAATATGTAATCCATGCAAAATACGTCATTTGAAGCTGGCGTTATCATAATTGGGAATTTGCGATTTTAATAAGTGGAAGTGTGAGCGGAACGCGCCATTTTATTAGGCATTTGTGCTGAAGAGGGGAAATTACAGTAGAACTATCATTGCTGAAAATAATATGAGCTGTTTTATGTGTTTATTATATATATTGTACTTGTCGTTGGCACAGCGGGACATTGCGTTACGGTGCCAACGCTTTACTCATGGGGCTTTAGCACAGGACTGTGGCAAAAAACGTTGATGTGCCAATATTGCTGCACCCTGAGCGCCATTAAAGTCAGAAGATGAGGCGGCAATAAAGCGCACGACCTGATACGGCAGTGGACGGCGCAGGTACTTTTGGGTCATGGCAATGAGAGTCTCGCGTGGGAAGGTGGGCATATCCATCACGCCACCACCCAGAATTACCGCATCGGGATCGAACAGATTAATGCTGGTGGCAATGGCTCGTGCCGCGTTTTCAAGCAGACTCTGGACGAAAGGGGCGTTTTCCGCATGGACGAAAAGAGCGCTCAATGGGTAATTTCGGGGCTGTTGTTCGTACCAGCGTCTTAGCGCCATTCCAGAGCAATTGGTTTCCAGGCACCCAGGATTGCCACACGCGCAGTGTTGGGTCATATCTCCCAGGGGGATATGGCCCAGTTCGCCTGCCACACCGTGTGCACCCGTCCACGGCGCACCGTTCATCCACACTGCGAACCCCATCCCCGTACCGAGATAGGCCGCCAGAACCAGTTGTTGCGTAAGGCTGTTTTCTACTACGTCCCAGGAGAGTTGCAGGTTAACGTCGCGGGAAAACTCAACCGGACAATTCAGCGTATTTTCGAGCTTATCGGCGAGATCATATAAATCCGCCGCTGTTAACGGCAGGTTAGGCGTAGAAATAATGGTGCGTTTATCTTTACTGACCAGCGCCGGAAATCCCATCACCAGACCACGACAGCGAGCGTTAAAGCGCCTGAGTTGCTCGTCAATCATTTCGCCGATACCCGACACCAGGTCGGGAGCAATAACTTCTGCGGTCCGCTTTTTTTCGCAGTGTAGCGTTTCACCTTCTGCTGTCCGCAGACAAAAGCGGATATGCGTTGCCCCCATATCCACGCCCGCTACGACGTTATGCTGTTTTTGCATGAGGCTGTACCTCGCTTTTTGCAGCCAGAATCTGCGCGGTCATAATTCTCCATGCTTCGTCGATATTTTCCGCATGATTAAACAGGCCGGAAGTGCCGACTATAAAGACATCCGCCCCTGCCGCCATTAGTTTTTCGTAAGTTGCCTGGTTGCAGGAACCGTCCACCTCAATTTCGTACTCCAGACCTTCTCGTTCACGCCATGCCTTCAGTTCGGCAAGTTTATCCAGCATTTCAGGAATGAACGGTTGTCCGGCAAAACCGGGATCGACAGTCATGACCGTAATTTTATCGGCCTTATGGATATAGTATTTCATGGCCTCAACTGGCGTCTCCGGGTTAAGGATTAGCCCCACTTTCATGTCATGACGGCGGATTTCATCAATCAGGCGGAATGCCTGACCGTTGATAGTTTCCGGATGCAAAGTGATGAAATCAGCTCCCGCACGCGCCAGTTGCGCAATGTAATCCTGCGGACGCGTTACCATCAGATGGCAGTCGAGCGGTTTACTCGCCAGTTTTTTTACCTGGCTTACGAAGAACGGTGAGAGCGTCAGATTCGGCACAAAGTGACCGTCCATGATATCGATGTGAAAGTAATCGGCATGGCTGTCGATAAATTCGATCTGTTCTTTAAATTTCAGCAAATCCATACACATTAACGAGGGGGAGATTTTCATGTTCAATTCCTTACTTACTGATAAGACGGTCAAGGGCGACAGCCGCGATAATTAATCCGCCCATCACCACCAGTTGGTAATAGGTTTGTACCTGCAAAATATTCAGACCGTTGTTGATGGTGCCGATGATCAACCCGCCAATCACCACAGAGAAAATGCGCCCCTTGCCGCCGAAGAAACTGGTGCCGCCAATGATGGCGCTGGCAATGGCATAGGTTTCAAAACCCATACCGGCAAGCGGTTCTGCGGCACCGAGTCGTGCAGTTGAGACGACGCCTGCCAGACCTGCACAAACACCGGAGATGATAAACACCACCAGGATGTGGAATTTCACGTCAATCCCGGAATAGAACGCCGAGTTTTTGTTGCCGCCCAGTGCGTAGATGTTGCGTCCGAGCCGCATACGCGTTGTCAGAAACCAAAGGATGAGCGCGACAATTAGCGAGAAGATAACGGGAACAGGTATCCCAATTACGCTGGCGGCAAAGAAGTTCACGAAGTCAAATGAGAAGCCGTATACCGAGTTGGCATCGGAGATCACCAGCGTGATCCCACGGAAAATGGCGTTGGTACCAAGGGTGATAATAAATGGGTGTAGCCCCGTCCAGTTGACCAGGCAGCCGTTGATCGCCCCCAGTGCGCCGCCAACCAGTACACCGCCAATCAGCGCCGCGAGAAACGGGTCAACACCTGCCAACATCAGTTTGGCGGTCACCATACCGGAAAGCGCCAGAATCGCGCCAACCGAGAGGTCGATACCAGCGACCAGGATAGCGAAAAACTCGCCCATGCCGATCAATACCGTCACGGAGCTTTGCACAAAAATCTGGGTAATATTATTGGTGGTCAGAAAATATTCTGGTGACAGCGAACCAAAGATGGCGACGATGATCGCCAGGATAAAAAAGGTGCCGTATTTATCCCAGAACAGCGCAAAGTTGAACGGTTTCTTCTCGCTCGCTTCGCTTTTTACTCTTGTGGTAAAGCCCATGCCATAATCTCCTCTTCGCTCATGTCATCGCGATTCGTCAGGATTTGCGTCAGTCGTCCTTCGCAGAACACGGCGATGCGGTCGCAGACGGTGATAATTTCAGGTAGTTCAGATGACACCATCAGGATGACTTTTCCGTCGTCCGCCAGTTGGCGCATCACTTTGTAAATTTCGGCTTTCGCGCCAACGTCGATGCCGCGGGTAGGTTCATCGAAAATGATCACTTCCGGGCAACAGCACAGCCATTTGGAGATCAGGACTTTCTGCTGATTCCCCCCGGAGAGTTCGGTGATATTCTGGTTTATCGAATGACATTTCAGCGCCAGCAGTTCGCGTTGATTTTCAGCGGTACGTTGCTCGTCAACTTCATGAAACAAGCCCATCGCGCCTTTATAGCCGCCGTCTTTCAGACTGCGGCTGATCGCCATGTTCTGAGCGATGGAAAAGTTGGGGAAAAAACCGTTATCCCGGCGGCTTTCAGTGATGTAAGCCATCCCTTTTTTCACGGCATCCAGGGGTGAGCGTGGAGAGATATCTTTGTCATTAAGACGGATTTCTCCGCCAGCGCGTTTATCAACGCCAAACAGGCAGTTCATCAGTTCAGTACGTCCGGAACCGACCAGTCCGGCAAAGCCTAATATTTCTCCCCGGCAGACGCTAAATGAGATATCCCGGACCTTTTTTCTGTCACGGCTGGTGACGTTCCGCACCTCAAAAACCGTTTCGTGCGCAAGGTTGCTGACATTCTCCTTCATCGCGTTAAAACGGTTTTGCAGTTCGCGGCCTACCATCAGACGGACGATATCGTCATTTGACACATCGCTCACCATGCCGCTGCAAACGCTGCTGCCGTCTTTCATCACCGTATAGCGGTCGCAAATACGGCGAATTTCCGCCAATTTATGCGAGATATAGACGATAGCCGTACCCTCCTTACGCAACTGATTCATGATCAGAAACAGATAGTCCACCTCTTTATTGGTGAGTGAGGAGGTGGGTTCATCCATGATGATGACTTTGGCGTCGAGCATCAGCGTTTTGGCAATTTCCAGCATCTGCTTGTGGCTGATAGATAAGTTCGCCACTTTCTCATCTAAATCAACTTTCAAGCCCACGCGTAATAACATCATGGCGGCGCGGACACGCATTTCTCGCCAGTCGATAATATTGACACCGCAGATTTTTTTCGTCAGATGACGACCAATATATAAATTTTCCAGTACGGTTAATTCATCAATAACGCTGAGTTCCTGATAAATAATCCCGATACCGAGTTGTGCCGCTAATTTATGATCCAGTTTGTTATAGTTGATGTTATTAATGGTAATGGTGCCTTTGGTCGGCTCATGTATTCCGGATAACACTTTCATTAGCGTAGATTTACCTGCACCATTTTCTCCTAGTAATGCATGTATTTCACCAGGATAAACCGTTAAATTAACCGACTTTAATGCGTGAACCGGACCAAAGGACTTGCCGATCCCCGCCATCGATATATATGGCGTGGCCATAAATAACCTCTCTGCACGAAATATCGTATTATTGCCTGATGGGCTACGTTTATCAGGTCTACGTTCAGGTTATTTTGTTGGCCGGATAAGACACTTCATTAGCATCACCATCCGGCATCATTCAGTTTTATTGAGTGACCAGGATTGAATCGACCAGTTTAAATTCCGGTGCTTTATCCAGCGGGATAACCTTGCCGGATTTCTCAGCGTCAACCATCAGCTTCAGACCCGTTGCACCGATATCCGCCGGGTTCTGGGCAACCGTCGCGGTCATTTGTCCGGTTTCCACCATTTTGCGGGCTTCCGGAATGCCGTCAGTACCGACGACCAACACTTTGCCCGTTTTTCCGGCGTTTGCGACTGCCTGAGCAACACCCATTGCCATCGTGTCATTCGCGCAATAGATCGCTTTAATATTCGGATTACGTTGCAACACGTTAGTGGCGACATCCAGTGCTTTAATACGGTCCCAGTCGGCAGGCTGGCTGGCGACAAGCTTGATCTGGCTTGCTTTTTTGAAGGCTTCGGTGGCACCATTACGACGCGCTTCACCGGAGGCGTTACCGGCTTTACCCTCAATGATTGCGACTTCACCCCCTTCGGCACCCAGCTTGTCAATAATGAATGACGCGCCTTTCGCCCCGACGGCAACATTATCGGTGGTGACAAAACCTTCCACATTACCGCCAGCTTTTTTCAGATTATCCATGTCGATTTTTTCATCGAGATTGACCAGATAAATGCCTTTTTTCCATGCGCGGGCGACAGGCATGACCAGATTTACTGAGGATAATGGCGCGAAGGCGATACCTTTGTAATTTTTATTACTGAGATCTTCAAATAACTGCAATTGAGATTGAAAATCGCCTTCTGAAGGAGAGGCAAAAATATCAACGCTGACGCCCAGCGTTTTTGCTTCATCTTCAATGCCTTTTTTCATATCTACCCAAAATGGGTTGGAGAGTGTTTTCAATACGACAGCATATTCGGCGGCAGCAAAAGCGCTGGTTGACAACATTAAGCCCACGAGTGTGCCACTGAAATATTTCAGATATTTATTCATAATCATGTTCTCACGGTAAGGGGAGAGGTAACTCCGCGATGGCGGAATTACCTTTTTCTTATTTCAGCGCGCCTGGTGAGAAGAAATCAACAATTGCGCCGGTTTTTTGCATATTAATATTAGCTTGTTCAATGTTGAGCTGGGCGACAGAGACAAAAAACGCGTCCAGCAAAGTTAGTTGTAATATTCTTGCCGAGGCATTACGACCTAATAACGGTGTTTCCGGGGCCGGTGAGCAAATAATATAATCGGCCAGCTTCGCTATCGGTGAATGGTAGCTATGCGTTATACAAATAATCTTTGCCCCGTTCTTTTTTGCCAGTTCTACAGCCGCTTTTACATCACTGGTTCGCCCGGAATGGGTCACCACCAGCACCACATCTCCTTCCTGTAACAACGAAGCAGACATCATCATGATGTGAGCGTCCGGATAGGCCTGGCAGCGTACGCCAATGCGTAAAAACTTGTGCTGTACATCAGCACAGATAGCATTTGATCCTCCGGCACCGTACAAATCCCGCTGTCTGGCCTGATAGAAAAAGCGGGCGGCACGGTGGATCTCATCAACGTTGACGATCGACTGACCTTCCATAATGGTGCGTAAAGTGATGTTAAATACCTTATTCACCACATCCTGCGGCGCTTCATCAAAAGCCAACTCGGAAGGCAATACTTGTTCTGACTGAGAAAAATAATCTTCCAGCGCACTGCGTAAGTTACGAAAGCCGCTAAACCCCAGCAGCTTTGATACCTTAACGATCATCGCTTCAGATACCGCCAGAGCTTCTGCGACATCTTTAATTGCGGGTGCACAACTCAGGTTACCGGGTTTGAGTAACCACTCCACGATGCGGCTTTCGTTTTCTGTCATTCCTTCCTGCTTCATTCGCAGGTAAGGCGCTAACCCGATACCGTTCGGAAGCGCTGAATCAAACTCTGACTGGCTCATCACGTTCTCTTGTCCTTGAATTGAAGACGCCACTATATCACCACAGCAAGAACAGAAAAGATGCTGGCAACTTCACAAAAAAATAAAATTTATAAAGTTTGTTTTGTTGTGAATAATGGAGAGTGGCTTAAAATTTCATTTCATTTAATCACTTTAAAAACATGATGTTATTTGTTTTTCTGGTTTATTGGATGATAGATGTTGCTGGATAGTGAGTGTCTTTAACGCTATTGCGCTGCCAGATGTAACTCTGTAAAACAGATAGGGAAGGCGGGTTTCATCGATTTTGGGTGTTTTTAATTCATTTACATCACAAATGTTTTTTGATTGTGAAGTTTTGCGCGGGCGGGGAAGATGAATGAAAAAGATTGCATTTGGCTGTGATCATGTCGGTTTCATTTTAAAACATGAAATAGTGGCACATTTAGTTGAGCGTGGCGTTGAAGTGATTGATAAAGGAACCTGGTCGTCAGAGCGTACTGATTATCCGCATTACGCCAGTCAAGTCGCACTGGTCGTTGCTGGCGGAGAGGCTGATGGCGGGATTTTGATTTGTGGCACTGGCGTCGGTATTTCGATAGCGGCGAACAAGTTTGCCGGAATTCGCGCCGTCGTTTGTAGCGAACCTTATTCCGCGCAACTTTCGCGGCAGCATAACGATACCAACGTGCTGGCTTTTGGTTCACGAGTGGTTGGCCTCGAACTGGCAAAAATGATTGTCGATGCGTGGCTGGGCGCACAGTACGAAGGCGGTCGTCATCAACAACGCGTGGAGGCGATTACGGCAATAGAGCAGCGGAGAAATTGAGATTCATCCACTACTTGCATGGATGAGTAATGACTAATGTGGATAGAGTTTCTTTTTGAGGTTGGCTAATGAAACGCTTTCCGCTATTTCTTTTATTCACCCTGTTCACGCTGTCCACCGTTCCGGCCCAGGCCGATATTATCGATGACACCATTGGCAATATTCAGCAGGCGATTAACGCCGCTTATAACCCTGACCGTGGGCGAGACTATGAAGATTCGCGCGACGACGGCTGGCAGCGTGAAGTGAACGACGATCGGCGCAGACAATATGACGATCGCCGCCGCCAGTTTGAAGATCGCCGCAGGCAGCTGGACGATCGCCAGCGCCAGCTGGATCAGGAGCGTCGGCAGCTAGAAGATGAAGAGCGGAGAATGGAAGATGAGTATGGGCGTTGATGTTGAGTTTAGAGCAGGCATCGCCCCTCACCCATCACGCCACCCCAATCTCCATCCCATCAAACCCCGCCTCAAACCCCGACGGCAGTGCGTTTTCCATCAGCCACGCATCAAACTGGTGGTTGATATGGGTCAGAATCACCCGTGGCGAGCGGATAACCTGATTCAGCGCAAGCACGGTATTTAAATCACAGTGATTACGCGGTGCATCCTCGCGCGGCGGGTGGCTGCAATCAATCACCATTACCTGCGGCTGATTATTGCGTAAAAATTTCAGCGTTTTTTCCGGCAAGCCAGCGGTGTCAGACAGCCACGCCACCCGGCTGTGTGCCGTTTCCAGCAGATAACCGAAGGTCAGTTTTGAGTGGTTGAGCGGCAGGGGCGTGACCTGTAACCCTTGTAAATCAAACACCACAAACGGTTCCATCGTGTGGCTGAAATCAAGCAGGCCCGGATGTTTAAACAGATCGTCGCAGCCCTGTTCATCCGGCGGGCCGTAGACCGGGATCTGATCGCCCACGCCCCAGCGCAGCGGAAACAGCCCCTGGACGTGATCCATATGATAATGCGTCAGCAAAAACTGCTGGAACGATCCTGGCGACCAGCGATCGGCGAGATCGTGCAGCCCGGCGTCGATCAGGGTGATTGCGTCGTTAAACTTTACTACGCCGCTGCATGGCTGGCGGCGATACTGCGGCGAGCGTCGTGCTCTGGCGCAGGCCGCGCACTCGCAGCCCCATGCCGGAACGCCCTGTGCGCCGCCGGTGCCGGTGAGCGTGAGGGTCAGGCTCATGTTACAGCGCCTTGGTGAAGCGGAAGTGGCTCTGCTCGTAGCCTTCGCGCAGATAGAAACGGTGCGCGTCGTGGCGCTTCACGTTGGTGGAAAGCTCAGTCATTTCGGCCCCGGCCTGGCGGGCTTCTTCTTCTGCCCATGCCAGTAATTTGCTGCCGACATTCAGACCGCGCGCCTGCGGCATCACCACCAGTTCCTGAATTTCGCCGATCCAGTTGACATGATGCAGATGAAACTGCAAATGCAGGCCGATCATGCCGACAACTTCGCCATCCAGCAGCGCCAGATGGTAGCGCATGTTCGGATCGCGCAGATTGGCGTTAAACCCCACGCGAAACGCGTGGTGGTCAAACTCCGCCTGTTTTAGCTCACAAATCAGCGCGTAAACTGCGTCGGTGTCGTACTGCGTAGCCGGGCGAAGCTCACAAGCAGGCATGGTGTTTCTCCTTCTGATGAATCAGCGTCAGCAGCTTGTCGACCGACTGGCGCAGGCTGCCGTCATTATTGAGCGTAAGACAATCCTGAGGAGTATAGCGGGCAGCGCGCGCCAGCCGGGCGTTAATTTCACTGGCATTTTCACGACCACGGTTTTCCAGGCGCTGGCGCAGGATCTCTGGCGAAACCTGTAAACAAACGGGCAGCAGCGCCGATTGATAGCGCGCCCGCGCCTGCGGCAGATGGGCGCGTGAGCCGTTGACCACCACGTCAAATCCAGCGTGCAGCCAGAGGTCAATCTCGACGCCGACGCCATAATACAGACCGTTAGCGTGCCAGCTTAAGGCCAGAAGGTTCTGCCCCGCGCGGGTAAAAAACTCCTGCTCGCTCAGGGCGATATGGTTTTCACTTCCGGCGCTGGCGGCGCGCGTGATGTAGCGATGCGCTACCAGTAGCTGAGTTTGTTCCCGCTGGCGGAGTTCCGTCAACAGACTGTCTTTTCCGGAGCCAGAGGCCCCCATTAACCAAATCAGTTTTCCCGTCATCAGAACACCCTTTTACCCTGACGCCAGACGTGGTCGATATGAATGTGGTTGCCCTTGCGATGCGCCAGCACCAGGTCGGCGCGTTTGCCCTCGCCAATCACCCCGCGATCCTGAAGATTAAGCGCCTGCGCCGGATTTTTAGTCACCAGCTTCACCGCCTGCGGCAGCGTAAAGCGGTTGCTCTCGTCATCGGCGACGCGAAATGCCGCATCGAGCAGGCTGGCGGGGTAGTAGTCGGAAGAGAGGATATCCAGCAGGCCAAGCTGCGCCAGTTCACTGGCCGCCACGTTGCCGGAGTGCGAACCGCCGCGCACGATATTCGGCGCGCCCATCAGCACGTTCATGCCATGCTTGCGCGAGGCTTCTGCCGCTTCGAACGTGGTGGGAAATTCGGCGATCACGCTGCCAAGCTGGTGGGATTCGGCAACGTGGGCGTGCGTGGCGTCATCGTGGCTGGCGAGGGCAATGTGTCGCGCGCGGCACATTGCGGCGATAGTTTCGCGATTAGGCTGTGACCAGCGTGCGGCAAGCGCCAGCTGTTCCTCTTCGTACTGCTGCATCTGCGCATCGGTGAGGGAATATTTGCCCTGATAATATTCGCGATACTTCTCGCGATTGGCGAACTGGCGCTGGCCCGGCGAGTGATCCATCAGCGACACCAGCGTCACCGGTTCGCGCTGCACCAGTTTTTCAAACAGCGGCAGCGTGGTGTGATGCGGCAGTTCGCAGCGCAGATGCAGACGGTGCTCGGCGCGGTTGACGCCGCGTTTCTGCGTCTCTTCGATGGCGTTGATCATCTTCTCCAGATTCTCCAGCCGATCGCCGCCGTCGCGCACGTCGCCAATCGCCACCGCGTCCAGCACGGTGGTGATGCCGCTCGCCACCATCAGCGCGTCGTGGCTACTCATCGCCGAGTGGGCGGGCCAGTCAACCTTCGGGCGCGGGGTGAAGAATTTATCCAGATTATCGGTATGCAGCTCAATCAGCCCCGGCAGCAGCCAGCCGCCTTCGCCATCCATCGCTTCTGGCAGGCGGCTCTGGCTTTCGGCAAAGGCGCGGATTTCGCCATCCTGCACCTCCAGCGAACCGTGCACCACCTCGTTTTCCAGCACCAGCTTAACGTTATTGATAATCATGAAGAGGCTCCCATTGGGTGCAGGCGGTCGGCGACGTCATTACGTACAGCTTCGTCATGGAAGATGCCTACGATGGCTGCGCCACGGGTTTTGGCTTCGCGAATCAGTTCCACCACCGCGGCGCTGTTTTTGGCGTCCAGCGAGGCGGTAGGTTCGTCAAGCAGCAGAATGGGGTAGTCGACGATAAAGCCGCGGGCGATGTTGACGCGCTGCTGTTCGCCACCGGAAAATGTCGATGGTGCCAGGTGCCACAGGCGTTCCGGCACGTTCAGGCGGGTGAGAAGACGCGCGGCTTTAGCGGCGCAGGCTTCACGCGGAACGCCGGTATCGAGCAGCGGCTGCATCACCACTTCCAGTGCTGAGATACGCGGGATGACGCGCAGAAACTGGCTCACCCAGCCGACGGTGGTTTTGCGGATTTCCACCACTTTGCGCGCTGGCGCGGTGACCAGGTCTACCCACTCGTCACCGTGTTTGATCTGGATTTGACCTTCGTCGGGTAGATAGTTGGCGTACAGCGAGCGCAGCAGGGTTGATTTGCCGCTGCCGGAGTGACCGTGGAGCACCACGCATTCGCCTGCGTTGACGGTGAGCGAGGCACGTTGTAAGACGGGCAGGCGTACGCCGTTTTGCTGATGCAGGATGAAGGTTTTACTGACGTTTTGTACGTTAATCATTTTTCGCCTCGTGGTTCGGGTGTCGGATGCGACGCTGACGCGTCTTATCCGACCTACGGGGAGCGCATTTGTAGGCCAGATAAGGCGTTTACGCCGCATCCGGCACCGGCTCAATTCTGCAAAACCGATGACACCAGCAGCTGGGTATACGGATGATGCGGGTCGTCGAGCACGCGGTCGGTTAACCCACTCTCCACCACCTGCCCCTGCTTCATCACCAGCAAACGGTCCGCCAGCAGGCGGGCGACGCCTAAATCGTGGGTGACAATCACCACCGCCAGGTTCAGCTCCACCACCAGGCCGCGCAGCAGGTCGAGCAGGCGCGCCTGCACCGACACATCCAGCCCGCCGGTTGGCTCGTCCATAAACACCAGCTTCGGATGCGTCACCAGGTTGCGGGCAATCTGCAAACGCTGCTGCATGCCGCCGGAAAAGGTGGTCGGCAGGTCGTCGATCCGGTTAGCGGGAATCTCCACCTCTTCCAGCCACTTCTGCGCGGTGGCGCGGATGTCGCCGTAATGACGCGCCCCGGTCGCCATCAGCCGCTCGCCGATATTGCCGCCTGCCGATACCTGGCGGCGCAGGCCGTCGAGCGGATGCTGATGTACCACGCCCCATTCGGTGCGCAGTAAACGGCGGCGGTCGGCTTCGCTCATGCCATAGAGGGAGCGGTTTTCATAGCGAATCTCCCCCTGCTGCGGCGTCAGGCGCGCGGAGATCGACTTCAGCAGCGTGGTCTTCCCGGAGCCGGATTCCCCGACGATGCCCAGCACTTCCCCCGGCCATAAATCAAAAGAGACATCGCTAAAGCCTTTGCCCGGCGCGTAAAGGTGGGTCAGGTTATTGACCGAAAGTAACGGTTGATTCATTGGTTTTTTGCCTCGCTCTGTTGGCGGCAATAATTGGTATCGGAGCAGACAAACATGCGGTTTCCGGCGTCATCCAGTACCACTTCGTCGAGATAGCTGTGGGTCGATCCGCAGATGGCGCATGGCTCATTCCACTGCTGAACGGTGAACGGGTGATCGTCGAAATCGAGGCTTTCCACGCGGGTAAACGGCGGCACCGCATAGATGCGCTTCTCGCGCCCCGCGCCGAACAGTTGCAGGGCGGGCATCATGTCCATTTTTGGGTTATCGAATTTCGGGATCGGCGACGGGTCCATTACGTAGCGCCCGTTTACCTTCACCGGATAGGCGTAGGTGGTGGCGATATGACCGAAGCGGGCGATATCTTCATACAGTTTCACCTGCATCACGCCGTACTCCTCCAGCGCGTGCATGGTGCGGGTCTCCGTTTCGCGCGGCTCGATAAAGCGCAGCGGTTCGGGGATCGGCACCTGGAAAATAATGATCTGATCTTCGGTCAGCGGCGTTTCGGGGATGCGGTGGCGCGTCTGGATAAGCGTCGCATCGTCCGTACGTTCAGTGGTGTTTACCCCGGTCACGCGCTTAAAGAAGTTACGGATCGACACCGCGTTGGTGGTGTCATCCGCACCCTGGTCAATCACCTTCAACACGTCGCTTTCGCCAATCACGCTGGCGGTAAGCTGGATACCACCAGTTCCCCAGCCGTACGGCATCGGCATCTCGCGCCCGCCAAACGGCACCTGATAACCGGGGATCGCCACCGCTTTTAAGATGGCGCGGCGGATCATGCGTTTGGTCTGCTCGTCGAGGTAGGCAAAGTTGTAGCCGCTCAGATTAGCCATGGTTCCGCTCCTGTTGCAGACGTTTGAGTAGCTCCAGTTCGGCCTGGAAATCGACGTAGTGCGGGAGTTTAAGGTGCGAGACAAAGCCTGCGGCTTCGACGTTGTCGGCATGCGCCAGCACGAACTCTTCATCCTGCGCCGGGCCTGTCGCGTGCTCGCCGTACTCCGGGGCTTGTAGAGCGCGGTCAACCAGCGCCATCGCCATCGCTTTGCGCTCGCTCATGCCGAACACCAGCCCGTAGCCGCGCGTGAAGTGCGGCGGCTCATCCGGCGGGTCGATAAAACCGTTGACCATTTCACATTCGGTCATCAGCAGTTCGCCGACGTTCACCGCAAATCCCAGCTCTTCCGGCACAATCGACACGTCGATATAGCCGCTGCGGATTTCGCCTGCGAACGGATGATTGCGTCCGTAACCACGCTGGGTGGAGTAGGCCAGCGCCAGCAAATAGCCTTCGTCGCCGCGCATTAATTGTTGCAGGCGGGAGGAGCGTGAGCAGGGGTAAACCGGCGGCGTGCGGGTGATGTCGTCCGGCTGTGCGCCGCTATCTTCTTCAAACTTCGCCAGCCCCTGACGCGCCAGCAGGCTGAAAACGTGCGGCGACGGCTGTTGTTCGCTGTCGGCTGTGGTCAGCGTCGGCGCTTCGCCGTTTGCCAGCAGGGTGAAATCGAGCAGGCGATGGGTGTAGTCGTAGGTTGGGCCAAGCAGCTGGCCGCCGGGAATATCTTTATAAACCGCTGAAATACGCCGTTCGAGACGCATCTCCGTGGTGTCGAGCGGCTCGCTCACCGCAAGCTTCGCCAGCGTGGTGCGGTAGGCGCGTAGCAGGAAAATCGCTTCGACGTTATCGCCGCTGGCCTGTTTCAGCGCCAGCGCCGCCAGTTCGCGGTCGGCAATGCCGCCTTCGGTCATCACGCGATCTACTGCAAGATTAAGCTGCTGTTCAATCTGGGCGACGCTCAGTTCAGGCAAATCGGTATTGCCCCGGCGTCGGCTCTCTTGCAGGGCGTGGGCGGCGTCGATCGCCTTCTCGCCCCCTTTCACGGCAACGTACATCAGCACACCTCCACATGAGTGGTTCGCGGGATAGCCAGCAGGCGCTCGCCGCAGGTCAGGATCAGGTCGATGCCGAGCGGGAACGGGTGCGGGCGCTCGGTAAGTTCGTGCAGAATGCACTCCGGCAGCTGCGGGGCGATCATTCGTTCTTCGGCAATACCCGCGCCAGTAAGGCGCAGCATGCGCCCGCCGCTCAGGCTGACGACCTGTAAAATCAGCGTCGCGCCCGCTTCTGGCGCAACAGCGGTGCCGCTGGAAAGGGCGTTAAGCTGTTCGCTGGAAATCGCCTCATCCGTTACCGCGAAGGTCGCCAGTTCCGGCTGATTGACCAGCGGCGCGTTGGTATGAAAACGCAGGCTCTGGCTGACGATATCGTTACTTAATGGCGCAGAAAGCCACACCGGCGTGTCGTTATCGGCCAGCGTCAGCAGCACGCTGGTGGTGGCGATATTCAGCGGCTGCCAGCCGCGTTTGAGCTGATGCAGGGCGACAATCACGCCCGGCTCGCTCATGGCCTTTAACAGGCGACGAAAACTGTGCTGGGCATCCTGCACGGGAAGCATAAAAGCGGTTTCCAGGGTCATGCGTTATCTCCGCGAACCATCGTAAAGAAGTCGACCCGGCTGGCGTTTACTTCGGCCTGGCGTGCGGCAATGCGTGCCATACGGTCAGCGTTCAGCGGGGCAATAAGAGTTTCTGATAAGTTTTGAAAATGGCGGGTTTGCTGCATCAGCGCGTCGATCAGCGCGCAGCGTTCGGCGTGCTGTTTGTCGCGCCCCAGCACCCAGCTGTAGCCGAGCGTGCCGTCAGTCAGGCGTACGGCGGCGCGGGTGAGCGTGGCGTCGCCAGCAAAAAAGCGTTCGCCGGTGCCACCCATCCGCGCCTGAATCTGCACCAGGCCGGTTTCAGCGGCGCGGATTACTTCATAGTCGGCGGTGATGTTCAGCGCGTTCAGGCGGGCTGCCAGCTCAGTCGGTTGGCTGTGCGCCAGTACGGACATCCAGTGCTGGCGGGTCGCGGTATCTGCGTGCATTCAGTGCTCCATAGTGAATTCAATCATGTCGGCGCGCGTCAGGCTGACGGAGTACTCCGCCGGGCTGCTTTCACCGTCACGGTGGTTAAGGGTGCGCACGCACAGCAGCGGCGACATATTCGGGATTTCAAGACGCTGGCACTCTTTGGCCTGGGCGCGGCGGGCGCTGATCCGCGTCTGGCTGCGGCGCAGCGCAATTCCGGTTTGCTCGCGCAGAAAATCGTGCAGCGAGCCGCTGTCGAAGCGTTGCAGCGTCGGCCAGAGGGCGAGGTCCGCAAAGTAGTGGTCGATTAAACAGAGCGCGACGCCGTTGACCCGACGCAGGGTGCGCAGGTGGATAACGTTCTCGCCCTCGGTAATCCCCAATGCGTCAGCGACGTGACCGGAGGCGGGGCGCAGCACCGATAGCAATTTTTCGCTGGTGGGATGGCTGCCTTGGTCCAGCAGGTTCTGGCTAAAACGCGCCTGGGCGTTGAGCGGGTAATCGAACGGGCGCATCAGCACCAGCACGCCGACGCCCTGACGGCGCTGTACCCAACCTTTTTCCACCAGTTGGTCGATGGCGCGGCGCAGGGTGTGGCGGTTCACCTCAAAGCGCGCCGCCAGTTGCTGCTCGGCGGGAAGATAGTCGCCGCAGCGGTAGTGTTGACGAAGCTCCTGCTCAAGTTTTGCGGCTATCTCCTGATAGCGTGTTGGGTAGCTGGTCGGATGTGTAGACAAGTGCATAGATATCAATGCCTCGCTTATCAGATAAAGTGCTTACGCAACCGTTGAGAGAGGAAATCCAGCAGGCTGACCGTGACGATAATCAGCACCATCAGGGCGCAGGTTTGCTGGAACTGGAAACCGCGAATCGCTTCCCACAGGGTGACGCCGATCCCGCCTGCACCGACCATGCCGACGACGGTCGCCGAGCGGACGTTGGATTCGAAACGATAGAGGGAGTAGGAGATCAGCAGCGGCATCACCTGTGGCAGCACGCCGTAGAGGATCTCTTCCAGCTTGTTGGCACCGGTGGCGCGAATGCCCTCCACCGGGCCGGGTTCGATCGCTTCTACCGCTTCGGAAAGCAGCTTGGAGAGCACGCCGGTGGTGTGGATAAACAGCGCCAGCACGCCAGCGAACGGGCCAAGGCCGACGGCGACCACGAACAGCATGGCGAAGACCATTTCGTTAATGGCGCGGCAGGCGTCCATCAGGCGGCGTACGGGCTGGTAAACCCACCACGGCACCAGGTTTTCGGCGCTCATCAGACCGAAGGGGATGGAGAGAACCACCGCCAGCGCGGTGCCCCAGACGGCGATTTGCAGCGTGACGGCCATTTCGGTGAGGTAATCCTGCCACTGGCTGAAATCGGGCGGGAAGAAGTCGGCAGCGAACGTCGCCATGTTGCCGCCGTCTTTGATCAGCGTAAGCGGGGCCATTTCCGCGCCCTGCCACGAGACGACCAACACGGCGAGAACAATGGCCCAGCTCAGAAGCGAGAACCAGCTGCGCTTGGGTGGGGCGATGGTGATGGTTTGCATGTTTGGCTCCGTGATTGTGTGCTCGATCGGTTCCCTCGCCCCTTCGGGGAGAGGGAGAAAACCATTACTGCACCGCTTTACTTACCGAACTCATCGCGCTTAACGCGTTGTTCAGGCGGTCCAGGTCATCCAGCTGCGCCTGAATCGCGGTGGTTTTCGCCAGCTTGTCCTGCTCATTCAGCCCTTTATTGCTTTTCACGCCCTGCATCTCTTTAAACAGTGCGAGCTGGCGAATCGGCACCAGTTGCAGGTCGCTGGAGGCGCGGAACGGGGCCCAGCCCAGGCGTTCCAGCACCGCTTTCTCTTCCGGCGTCTTGCCGTAATTCATAAAGAAGTCGTAGATCTTGTCTTTGGTAGTTTCGGAAAGATTTTTGCGCCAGACGATCGGATCGCCTGGGATCAGCGGCGATTTCCAGATCACCTTCAGTTCTTTGAGCTTCTCTGGTGCGGAGGTTTTCAGCTTGTCGAGGTTTTCGGTATTGTTGGTCGCCACATCCACTTGCTTGTTGGCGACGGCCAGCGCATTGGTTTCATGCCCGGCGTTGACGGTGCGCTTGAAGTCGCTGGCGGAGATATTGTTTTTGGCAAAGACGTAGTAACCGGGGACGAGGAAGCCAGAGGTGGAGTTAGGATCGCCATTGCCAAAGGTGAGATCTTTACGCTTCGCCAGCAGATCGTTCAGGTTGTTGATCGGGCTGTCTTTGTTGACGATCAACACGCTCCAGTAACCTGGCGATCCATCCGCCGCGACTGTCTGGGCGAAGACCTGACCGTTGGCGCGATCCACCGCTTCCATCGCCGACAGGTTGCCGTACCAGGCGATATCCACTTTATTGAAGCGCATCCCCTGGATAATGCCCGCGTAGTCCGGGGCAAAGAAGGCGTTGACCTTTACGCCCAGCTTCTTCTCCATATCCTGTAAGAACGGCGTCCATTGCGGTTTCAGGTTTTGCTGTGATTCCGTTGAAATAATGCCGAAATTCAGCGCCTTTTCCTGCTCTTCGGCGTGCGCCGGGCTTAACAGGGTGCTGAGGCTGAACATGCTGGTGAAGGCCAGCGAGGCAATTATCTTAGCGTTCATTCGTTTTCCTCAATGATGGGGATGTCAGGCAGCTTTCGCGTTCTCTTCGACGCGGTTAATGCTGCGGTAGAGATGGTCAAAACGTTCGTTATCAAACTGTTGGCTGCTGCCGTCGTAGAAGACGTGCCCCTGGCGCAGGGCGACGATGCGTTCGCAGTAGCGCAGGGCGTAATCCACCTGATGCAGCGTGACGACCACGGTAATGCCGTCGTTCTGGTTAATGTCGCGCAGGGTGTCCATCACGATGCGCGCCGATTCCGGGTCCAGCGAGGCGATGGGTTCATCGGCCAGAATCACCTTCGCCTGCTGCATCAGCGCGCGGGCAATCGCCACACGCTGCTGCTGGCCGCCGGAGAGGGTGGAAACGCGCTGATGGGCAAAATGCACCATGCCAACGCGGGTCAGCGCCTGTAACGCGCGCTGTTTCTGCTCGCGGGTGAACCAGCTAAAACAGGTGCGCCAGAACGGCGTGCTGCCGAGCGCGCCAATCAGCACGTTCTCCAGTACGCTCAGGCGATTCACCAGGTTGAATTGTTGGAAGATGTAGCCGGTGTTGGCGCGGCTTTTGCGGATATCGCGGGCCAGGCGACCTTCGCGCTGGACTGTGCGGCCCAGCAGCTCGATATGGCTACCGGCAGATTTATCGCCGGTAATCAAACCGCTTAAGTGACGTAAAAGGGTGGATTTGCCGGAACCCGACGGCCCAAGCAGAGCCACCATTTCACCGTGATGAATGTTCAGATCAACCGCATGCAGCGCCTGATGCTGATTGAAGGTTTTGGCGAGCTTCTCGACACGGATAATCGTTTGCATGATGCAGCCTCCCTAAAAAAGTGGCTCCATCGTGGCGGATTATTGTGACGATTTTGTTAACTAAAAGTGACTAACGGATGAAGAGTTAACGAGATTTCGATGACAGTGCGGGAGGGCGGCCCTCCCGGCGGGTTAGTGCGTTGGTTGTTGTTTGACGACATTAATCATCCACGGTACGCCAAATTTATCGGTGACTTTGCCGAAGCCATGCGCCCAGAAAGTTTCCTGCCAGGCCATTTCGATTTTTCCGTTAGCGGCAAGGTTGTCAAACCAGCGTTTTCCTTCTTCGACCTGTTGCGAATCGAGCACCAGCGTAAAGCCGGAGTAGCTGGCTTTTCCTGACGGTATAGCATCGCTCATCATGATGTCGCTTCCTGCAATGCGCACGTTGGCATGAGCGATGGCGGTATCGGGAAATTGCATTCCGGAAGGGCAGTTCTCGGCGCTATCCTGCGCTGATTTTGGCATTTCGCCGAAGCTGATTTTATAGAGCAGTTCAGCGCCCAACGTACGTTGATAATAAGCAATTGCGTCGGCACAGTTACCGGCAAAAGAGAGGTAGGGACTTAACGGCATGATGGTGACCTCAGTTAAGAGAAGCCAGTTAAGTGTAGTTCGAAATTTATACAGATGAGAGGGAAGCCTGATAAGACGCGGTCAGCGTCGCATCAGGCAGTCGGCATCGTTGCCGGATGCGGCGCGAGCGCCTTATCCGGCTTACCGATCACAATACAATCAGTTCTTTTTCACAAACTCAGATTTCAGTTTCATCGGACCAAAACCGTCGATTTTGCAATCGATGTTATGGTCGCCTTCAACCAGGCGGATGTTTTTCACTTTGGTGCCAATTTTCAGCATCGAAGAGCTACCTTTCACCTTCAGATCTTTAATGATGGTAACGCTGTCGCCGTCAGCCAGCAGATTGCCGTTAGCATCTTTAACGATCAGCTCGTCGCTTTCCTGTGCAGGTTCTGCGTCGTTCCATTCGTAGGCACATTCCGGGCAGATGTACATGCCGTTATCTTCGTAGGTGTATTCGGAGTTGCATTTTGGGCAGTGTGGTAATGACATGTGGATTTCCTCAAAAGTCAGCAGGGCAAAAGCGCCAAAAAACGGCAGATTGCCGAAAAAGGCCGCAATTATACACAAAATCCCTGAGTTTGTCGGGGGTACTGCTGATTTTAGACGACGATCGTTTTCATTTGAAAGGAAACGCAAAAAGAAAATAATCTTTTTGCCTCCATTTATTATTTAAGATAAGGTTAATGCTCTACTTGTTCTTTTTTTAATTCAAATGATATTTTTTATCTTTCTGACGTTTTAAACGTATCGGAAGACGTTATTTATTCTAATAAAAAATAACACTCTAAATATAAAATTATTTCTTGCAGTAATTATAAAAGCCGAAAACAGAACTCAAAAGCAATCTGGCTAAATAAAAGTAATAAAATTTGCTTTAAGGAAGAATTTTCTATGTACACACAGACCCTGTATGAGTTAAGTCAGGAGGCTGAACGCCTGTTACAGCTTTCTCGCCAACAGTTGCAGTTACTGGAAAAAATGCCTCTCTCTGTACCCGGAGACGATGCGCCACAACTGGCTTTACCCTGGAGTCAGCCTAATATCGCCGAACGTCACGCGATGCTGAATAATGAGTTGCGTAAAATTTCCCGACTGGAAATGGTGCTGGCGATTGTCGGTACCATGAAAGCAGGGAAATCAACCACCATTAATGCCATTGTTGGTACGGAGGTTCTGCCTAATCGCAATCGCCCAATGACTGCGCTGCCGACGCTTATTCGCCATACGCCCGGGCAAAAAGAACCGGTACTGCATTTTTCACATGTCGCGCCAATCGATTGTTTAATTCAAAAATTACAACAGCGCCTGCGTGATTGCGATATTAAGCATCTGACCGATGTGCTGGAAATAGATAAAGATATGCGTGCGCTTATGCAGCGGATCGAAAATGGCGTCGCTTTCGAAAAATATTATCTGGGTGCCCAGCCTATTTTTCATTGTCTGAAAAGTTTGAATGATTTGGTGCGACTGGCGAAGGCGCTGGACGTCGATTTTCCTTTTTCTGCTTACGCCGCCATTGAGCATATTCCCGTGATTGAAGTGGAGTTTGTCCATCTGGCGGGGCTGGAGAGTTATCCCGGCCAATTGACGTTACTGGATACCCCCGGGCCAAATGAAGCCGGGCAACCGCATCTGCAAAAAATGCTTAACCAGCAGCTGGCACGCGCCTCGGCGGTACTGGCGGTGCTGGATTATACGCAACTGAAATCGATCTCCGATGAAGAGGTCCGTGAGGCGATTTTGGCGGTGGGGCAATCGGTGCCGTTGTATGTGCTGGTCAATAAGTTCGATCAACAGGATCGTAACAGTGACGACGCCGACCAGGTGCGGGCACTGATTTCCGGGACGCTGATGAAAGGCTGTATTACGCCACAGCAGATATTTCCAGTGTCGTCGATGTGGGGCTACCTGGCGAATCGGGCGCGTAATGAGTTAGCCAACAGCGGTAAGTTACCCGCGCCAGAGCAACAACGCTGGGTGGAAGATTTTGCCCATGCCGCGCTCGGCAGGCGCTGGCGTCATGCCGACCTGGCGAACCTCGAACATATTCGTCATGCTGCCGATCAGTTGTGGGAAGATTCGCTGTTCGCCAAGCCAATTCAGGCGTTGCTTCATGCCGCTTACGCTAACGCCTCGTTGTATGCTCTGCGATCTGCCGCGCATAAACTGTTGAATTACGCGCAGCAGGCGCGGGAATACCTGGATTTTCGTGCGCACGGGTTAAACGTCGCTTGTGAACAATTGCGGCAAAATATCCACCAGATCGAAGAAAGTTTGCAGCTATTTCAACTCAATCAGGCTCAGGTGAGCGGCGAGATTAAACATGAAATCGAGCTGGCCCTGACCTCCGCCAACCTCTTTCTGCGTCAACAGCAAGATGCGGTGAATGCCCAGTTAGCCGCGTTGTTTCAGGATGATTCGGGGTCATTAAGCGAGATTCGTACCTGCTGTGAGACACTGTTACAGACGGCGCAGAACACCATCAGTCGCGACTTTACGCTGCGTTTTGCCGAGCTTGAATCCACCCTTTGCCGGGTGTTAACCGATGTTATTCGGCCCATTGAGCAACAAGTCAAAATGGAATTGAGCGAGTCAGGGTTTCGTCCTGGGTTTCATTTTCCTGTTTTTCACAGCGCAGTTCCCCACTTCAACACTCGCCAGCTGTTCAGTGAAGTCATTTCGCGCCAGGACGCAATGGACGAGCAGAGCACGCGTTTAGGCGTTGTGCGTGAGACTTTTTCGCGCTGGTTGAATCAGCCCGACTGGGGACGGGGAAATGAGAAATCCCCGACAGAGACGGTTGATTACAGTGTGTTGCAACGAGCATTAAGCGCAGAAGTCGATCTTTATTGCCAACAAATGGCTAAAGTTCTGGCAGAGCAGGTCGATGAATCTGTTACGGCAGGCATGAATACTTTTTTCGCTGAGTTCGCTTCATGTTTGACGGAATTACAGACGCGTTTACGCGAAAGCCTGGCTCTGCGTCAACAAAATGAATCGGTGGTCAGGCTGATGCAGCAGCAATTGCAGCAGGCTGTGATGACTCACAGCTGGATTTACACCGACGCTCAGCTGTTACGCGATGATATTCAAACACTTTTCACGGCAGAACGATATTGACCAAGACGTTACTGGACGGCCCCGGTCGCGTGCTGGAGTCGGTTCATCCGCGCTTTTTAGTGGATCTGGCGCAGGGCGATGATGCCCGCCATCCACAAGCCCATCAGCAGCAGTTTCGTGAACGACTGATGCAGGAACTTCTTGCGCGTGTGCAGCTTCAGGCATGGACGAACAGCGGGATGTTAAATGCGCCGCTTAGCCTGCGTCTGACATTGGTGGAAAAACTGGCGTCGATGCTGGATCCCGGTCATCTGGCGCTGACGCAGATCGCGCAACATCTGGCGCTGCTGCAAAAAATGGATCACCGCCAGCACTCTGCTTTCCCTGAGCTCCCCCAGCAAATTGCCGCCTTGTATGAGTGGTTTTCAGCCCGTTGTCGCTGGAAGGAAAAGGCGTTAACGCAACGAGGCCTACTGGTGCAGGCGGGTGAACAGAGCGAGCAAATTTTTACCCGCTGGCGTGCTGGGGCGTATAACGCCTGGTCGTTGCCTGGGCGCTGTTTTATCGTTCTGGAGGAGTTGCGCTGGGGGGCATTTGGCGATGCCTGCCGTCTGGGAAGCCCGCAAGCGGTGGCGTTGTTGCTGGGTGATTTGCGCGTGAAAGCGACACAACATCTGGCAGAGAGTATCAATGCGGCCCCGACCACGCGTCACTATTACCATCAGTGGTTTGCCTCTTCGACCGTTTCGACGGGCGGGGATCATGCTGATTTTTTAAGTTGGCTGGGAAAGTGGACCACGGCAGATAAACAACCCGTTTGCTGGTCAGTGACCCAACGCTGGCAAACTGTCGCGCTGGGGATGCCACGACTCTGTTCAGCGCAGCGTCTGGCGGGGGCAATGGTCGAGGAAATCTTCTCTGTAAATTTGGTGTAAATAATCAGTTACACCAATGAGTCCTAAACGAAATACATGTGTGAAGTTGATCACAAATTTAAACACTGGTAGGGTAAAAAGGTCATTAACTGCCCAATTCAGGCGTCAACTGGTTTGATTGTACATTCCTTAACCGGAGGGTGTAAGCAAACCCGCTACGCTTGTTACAGAGATTGCATCCTGCAATTCCCGCTCCCCTTTTGCGGCCGTCGCGCTGATTTTTCTGGCGTTTGCGGAAATGGGCCAACTCTGCGAGGAAAGCTATGCTGAAAAGGAAAAAAGTAAAACCGATTACCCTTCGTGATGTCACTATTATTGATGACGGTAAACTGCGTAAAGCCATTACCGCAGCATCACTGGGTAATGCAATGGAATGGTTCGATTTTGGTGTTTATGGTTTTGTTGCTTACGCATTAGGTAAAGTTTTTTTCCCGGGGGCTGACCCCAGCGTGCAGATGGTTGCTGCACTTGCCACTTTCTCCGTTCCCTTTCTGATTCGACCGCTTGGCGGGCTCTTCTTTGGTATGTTGGGCGATAAATATGGTCGCCAGAAGATCCTCGCTATCACTATTGTGATTATGTCGATCAGTACGTTCTGTATTGGCTTAATACCGTCCTACGACACGATTGGTATTTGGGCACCGATTCTGCTGTTGATCTGTAAGATGGCACAAGGTTTCTCGGTCGGCGGTGAATATACCGGGGCGTCGATATTTGTTGCGGAATACTCCCCTGACCGTAAACGTGGATTTATGGGCAGCTGGCTGGACTTCGGTTCTATTGCCGGGTTTGTGCTGGGTGCTGGCGTGGTGGTGTTAATTTCGACCATTGTCGGCGAAGAGAACTTCCTCGACTGGGGCTGGCGTATTCCGTTCTTTATCGCTCTGCCGTTAGGGATTATCGGGCTTTACCTGCGCCATGCGCTGGAAGAGACTCCGGCGTTCCAGCAGCATGTTGATAAACTGGAACAGGGCGACCGCGAAGGTTTGCAGGATGGCCCGAAAGTCTCGTTTAAAGAGATTGCCACTAAATACTGGCGCAGCCTGTTGACATGTATTGGTCTGGTAATTGCCACCAACGTGACTTACTACATGTTGCTGACCTATATGCCGAGTTATTTGTCGCATAACCTGCATTACTCCGAAGACCACGGGGTGCTGATTATTATCGCCATTATGATCGGTATGCTGTTTGTCCAGCCGGTGATGGGCTTGCTGAGTGACCGTTTTGGCCGTCGTCCGTTTGTGCTACTTGGTAGTGTTGCACTGTTTGTGTTGGCGATCCCGGCGTTTATTCTGATTAACAGTAACGTCATCGGCCTGATTTTTGCCGGGTTACTGATGCTGGCGGTGATCCTTAACTGCTTTACGGGCGTTATGGCTTCTACCTTGCCAGCGATGTTCCCGACGCATATCCGTTACAGCGCGCTGGCGGCGGCATTTAATATTTCGGTGCTGGTTGCCGGTCTGACGCCAACACTGGCGGCCTGGCTGGTCGAAAGCTCGCAGAATCTGATGATGCCTGCCTATTACCTGATGGTAGTGGCGGTGGTTGGTTTAATCACCGGCGTAACCATGAAAGAGACGGCAAATCGTCCGTTGAAAGGTGCGACACCGGCGGCGTCAGATATACAGGAAGCGAAGGAAATTCTCGTCGAGCATTACGATAATATCGAGCAGAAAATCGATGATATTGACCACGAGATTGCCGATTTGCAGGCGAAACGTACCCGCCTGGTGCAGCAACATCCGCGAATTGATGAATAAGCTGAAACGGATGGCCTGATGTGACGCTGTCTTATCAGGCCAATTGAACTCTTAAGGTTCACTTAATCTCTGACGCGCATACTCTCCTCCAGGTTAACGGAGGAGAGTGCAATGAAAAACCGTGTTTATGAAAGTTTAACTACCGTGTTCAGCGTGCTGGTGGTCAGCAGCTTTCTTTATATCTGGTTTACCACGTACTGATCTTTCTTCAGCCGTACCCAGGCCCGCGTGCCGGAAGTCTCTTGCCGGTTTTGCAGGAAAAACTGCCCGTGATGCAACTGTGTAATGCGGCTGACAATACTTAACCCCAGACCAATCCCGCCATAACGGCTGTCCATACGTACAAACGCTTTACTCAACTCCCCGCATTTACTCTCATCAATACCCGGTCCTTCATCTTCAACGGCCATGACTGCTCCGCCATCTTCTTGCAGCTTAATCATAATGTTGCTGCCTTGCGGGCTGTAACGATGGGCGTTTTCTACCAGGTTTCGCAATAACATCCGCAGCAGGGTTGCATCACCCTGAACGGTGATGTCGGCGGCGCTCTCTGGCAATAGCAGGGTTTGCTGTCGCTGGTCGAGCATGGTACTGAGTTCGTCATACGAGGGGAGAATGACATCTTCCAGCAGTTTTACATGTTGATAATTCCCGGAAGAAAATGACTGTCCGGCACGCGCCAGTTGCAGCAGCTGGGAGACACTCTCCATCATCTGATCAAGTCGAGCCACTAACGGTGCTACATCAATGTGATGCGTTTTCGCCAGCAGTTCCAGATGCAAACGCACCCCCGCCAGTGGCGTTCGCAGTTCGTGCGCGACGTCAGCGGTAAACAACCTTTCGTTATCCAGCGTGCTGGTCAGGCGACTGACCAGATCGTTTAACGCTGAAACCACCGCTTCGATTTCGAGGGTGGCGCTGTGAATGGCAATGGGCGTTAAGTTGTCGGCGGTGCGCGCTTCCAGCTCTTTTTGCAGCTCCGCCAGCGGGCGGGTGATGCGGCGTACCGCCTGATAGCAGATAAATAGCGTCAGGCTGACCATAAAGACGCCGGGGACAATCAGGCTGGCGACCGCCTCGCGGATCTCACGCATGATGTGGCGATCGTTGTTGCGATTGTCGCGTAGCGCCTGCTCAAACAGCTGAATCTGCTCGGTACTTTCATGCCATAGCCAGAAGACGCTGATCAGCTCAAACACCAACAAAATGGCCCCGATGGTCAATATCAGCCGTTGGCGCAGCGATATTGGTCGGCGCAGAAAACGCATCAGATTCAATTAGTTTTCCTCATTTGCGACCAGCATATAGCCAAATCCGCGCACGGTGCGGATACGGGCTTTGCCCACTTTGTCGCGCAGATTGTGGATATGCACTTCCAGGGTGTTGGTCGAGGGTTCATTGTCCCAGTTATAGATGTCGTTGTAGAGAATTTCCCGATGCACCGGACTGCCTGCTTTGAGCATTAACCGTGACAGCAGAGCATATTCTTTGGGCGTCAGAATCAACTCTTCACCGCCCATCCATACCTGACGGCGACCCATATTCAGCGTCAGATTGCCAACAATCAGCTCACTTTCGCCCTGATTATTATGGCGTCGTAGCAGGGCGCGGATACGGGCGTGTAACTCTTCCAGCGCAAAAGGCTTCACCAGATAGTCATCGGCACCGACATCCAGCCCGGCGATTTTGTCGGTCAGCGTATCGCGAGCGGTGAGGATCAGTACCGGCAGGGTGTATTTTTTCTGCCGGATACGGGCGAGAAAATGCAGTCCATCTTCGTCGGGTAACCCTAAATCCAGTACCACCAGGCTGTAATGACCGGCCTCAAGGCTTTGTTCCGCCATCCGCGCGGTTGTCACGCCATCGCACGCGTAGCCTTCGGTTTGCGCCGCCAGAATCAATCCCTGCAATAACAGCGTATCGTCTTCAACAATCAGAATTTTCATTCACTCACTCTCCTGCAAGTTTGCAGAATATCATCCGCAGCCTGGTAATACTTCGTCTCAACGCCAGTCAGGCCCAATAAGGTTGAGAATAAATTGTCTTGTGAATAGTGTTGCGTTTGCGCCTGTTTTTGCAGGCAGTTCTGGTCAACCTGATACCGTTTTTGATAATCCTCCGACAGCCACAGCAGCATCGGCACCTGTTTTTGGCTATCCGGGGCGATGGCATAAGGCAGACCGTGCAGATAGATGCCATTTTCACCTAACGATTCACCGTGGTCAGAAAGATAAACCAGGCTGGTGGTAAATTTATCCTGATGTTCTTTCAGCAGATTAATCGCTTTATCAACAATATAGTCGACGTAAACCAGCGTGTTGTCGTAAGTGTTCACCAGTTGCTCTTGGGTACAGGTCTGGATCTCGTTAGTGTCGCAGGTTGGGGTAAATTTCCTGAACTGCGGCGGATAGCGGTTGTAATAGGTCGGGCCGTGGCTGCCGATGGTGTGTAAGACAATCACGCCATCACCCTGCAGGTTATTGATGTAATCTTCCAGCCCGTGGAACAGTACTTCATCATAGCACTCGCCGTTGATGCACTGACCAGGCAGGTTCAGCGCGGTGACGTTCTGGTGAGGTACGCGATCGCAAACGCCTTTACAGCCGCCATCGTTGTCATTCCACAGCACGTTGATGCCCGCTCGCTGAATGATATCCAGCACGCCTTCCTGGTGCTGTGCCAGCTCTTCTTTGTAGTGCTCACGCGGCATATCCGAGAACATGCACGGTACTGAAACTGCCGTTGCCGTGCCGCAAGATGCGGTATTAGGAAAATAGACCACGTTATCTTTTGCCAGCCGCGGGTTAGTTTCACGCGGGTAGCCGTTGAGGGAGAAGTTCTCCGCCCGCGAGGTTTCGCCGACAATCAGGATGGTCAAATTTTTACGTGTCTCGTTCTGCATTAACGGGTTGCGGTGCGCGTCTTCACCAATTCGCACCAGCGGCAGATTTGCCAGTCGCTGATGGGAGTACCATGACCAGCTGGCAACAATGCTGTTAGAGGGGCTTAAGGATTTCACCAGCTCTTTGTTATTGCGAAACAACGAGGCGTAGTCTTTATAAAACAGTGCGGCGACCAGCAAAATCAGCAGTACAGAAACCAGAATATTGGCTCCACGGAAAAGAACACTGCGCAGGCGCGAGGTGGCTGGTTTGATTTTAATCCAGCAGGCAATCAGCGCAGCAAGCACGCCGCTGAATCCCAGCGTTAATAACATTTGCGGTGTCATCAACGCATAACTTTCTGCCGGAGTGGTATCAATAATATTGGCAATCATCGAGCGGTCGATGACGATGCCGTAAGTCATTATGAAATATTGTGCAGCTGCGCCGACCAGAATAAACAGGCAGGCCAGCGGTCGATTAAGCCACAAGAAAGAGCTTAGTGTCAGGACAATATTAATCACGCTGAAGGCGACGACCGGCATCGACAAGAAAACCAGTACGTTATGCAGCGAGTCCAGCGGCAGCGCCTGCAACACCTGTTTAAAAAAGGCAATATTCAGGCAGATAGAGATATAAAAAGCGGCTAACAATAGCCAGGCGAGTAAATTCAAAGAGGGTCTTTTTAGTAGGCGCTTCAACATCACGGTGTTTCCATCGAACAAAGTGCGCATATGCTCGCAAAGCAAAATTAAGCCAACCTTAAGTTCTTAAGGTTGGCTTTTATGTGTGCTTGATTAAGGGGAATTAATCTTTGCTTATTGGTGCATCTAAGGGATACGGGTTTTTATGCAGCCGGTTGTAATTCAGCGCATACATGGCGGTGATGACCATTAGGGTGACAAATGACCACATAACCTCTTTCGCCCCGGACCCCACCACGGCCCAGATGCAGTAGAGGAAGGCAATGGTAGTCACTGCCAGATATGCCGGGCGTGCTTTACCAAAGTGACCGTGGCCGAGCAGCAGTAACGCCGCACAGGTGTAAAGATATGGCACCAGTGTAAAGATGACCGACACGGAAGACACCAGACCGAACTCTTTAGTCGCGTTTGGCGAAATGCTACTGAGCTGGAAGATGGTCATCAAAATACCGACGATAATCAGCCCCGCCACTGGCGTGCCCGCTTTATTTACACGGGCAAAAATCGGTGGGAACAGTCCGTCATCGGCAGCGGCTTTCGCCGTTTGACCCGCCAGCAACGTCCAGCCGCCCAGTGAACCTAAGCAACCCGCAGCTGCGCAGAAGGAAACAATGGCCCCGGCGGTGTCACCCAACGCCATCCGTGCGGCATCACCGAATGGCGAGGCAGAAACGCGCAGTGCGGCATTAGGGATCATCCCCATAATCGCGGTGGTGGAGAGCACATAGCAAACGGCGGCAATCAATACCCCACCAATGGTGGCGATAGGGACGTTGCGTTTCGGGTTTTTCACCACACCTGCGGCAACGGAGGCACTTTCCACACCGATGAACGACCACAGCGTAACGTTAAGGGTACTTTGAATCGCGCCGAAGGTGCCCAGGCCGCTGACGTTCCATGCCGCCATATAGGTTTCACCACGGAACCAGAACCAGCCAAATACGGCAATCCCGACGATGGGGATCAGCGCCAGCACGGTGGCAACGGCCTGCACGCGGGTGATCATTTTCGGACCGACAATGTTCAGCAGGACGAAGATCCACAGCACCACGACGCAGGTGATGGTTAATACCAGTGGATCTTTCAGAATCGGGAAGAAGTAACTTAAATATCCTACGCCAATGACCACCATGGCGATATTGCCGATCCAGCAGGCCAGCCAGTAGAGGACGTTGGTTTGATAACCGAGAAACGGGCCAAAGCAGCGGCGGGCGTAAGCGTAAGAACCACCAGGACTTGGGTCGAGGAACGACATTTTGGCGTATACCATCGAGAGCCCCAGCGCACCGATAATCGTCACCAACCATCCATAAATGGCAATCCCGCCAGTGGAGGCCAGGTTTGCAGGTAACAGAAAAACACCTGACCCCATAATATTCCCCGACACCATCAGGGTGACGGGGATTAAGCCCACTTTGTGAGCATCAGCATCCGAAGACATAATTAAACTCCTGCGAAGGCGAGCTTCGTGACAATAAATTACGTCATATCATACGCCTGCATTCGATAGTTGAATTATTATCGGCCGGGTTATCGCTGATGCCGTTATTAATATAGCTCTTCGTTAAGGTTAAAAATCAGGCGACAGTGCGTTCTCTGTGCTGACTAACATAATGCAGCGGCGTCATACCGTAGAAGTCTTTAAAGACAGAAATAAAGTACGACGTACTGTTGTAGCCGCAGGACTGTGATACCTGAGAGATATTTTTACCGTCCATCATTAATTCATTTACGGCATAACGCATGCGGCAGGTGGTGATTATTTGGCTATAACTGGTGTTTTCGCTTTTCAGCTTTTTCTTTAACAGACTTGGGCTAAGACATAAACAACTGGCTACCATACTAAGATTCCAGTCTTTGTGGATATCGCTTTCAATAATTTGATAAACGCTGTCACTTACACAATTACGTAACATATACATCATTAATGAAAGGAATTTTTTACTGTCGAGAAAACGGGATAGCACAGTGAATAATAATGCACGTGTTCGTTCCTTTTCTGACTCAGTTTCAGCGGGCATCATGCTATGTTGCGCGGCAACGCGAAAGACGTCTGGCGTCAGGCATGGCAGGGTGAGGATGGGCGTAGCGCTACGTTGCCATACTGGTATTTGCGAGAGATCTTTATTCAGAAACCGGAGGTAATCTTTGATGATGTCGTGACTAATATGAGCAACCAAAGTGTTATTAAGAGAGGAGACGTCGATAATATTATTTTCACAATTTAATAACGCCATGTGGTTAGCTTTAAGGCTAATAGGTTCTTTCCCATTCACCCTTATCCAGACATCTTTTTCAGTCAATAAAACAATACAAGGTTGGTCGCTGCAAATCCTCATACATGTACTCCTGAGTGCGAATAAAAGACCAGTTCTCGCTAAAGCGAAGCGATACCGGGAAATGGTTATATAATTGTATGATGAATATAAACATGCATAAAAATAACGAGTTTTACTAATATTACAAATTTTTATAGTAATTTCTCATGTACATATTTTTTTACAGGCTAAAAAAAGGATAAATAACAGGCAAAAAAAAGCGCGGGGTGGGACCGCGCAAAAAGTATGACATTTTTTGTTTGCAGCAATTTTTATGAAAACGTTGCCATACTTAAAAGGCCTCAAGCTAGGCGGCGTAATGTTATTTAACAATTACGCCTTCAGCGGAATAGTGGTTACGCTTTCACACACATAACGTGGTAAATACCGTCAATAATTTCTGTCCCTTCTGTTTCGTGTTCAAATCCAGGGAAATGATGGTCCCAGGATTGCAGCGAGCGTAAATAACTTACTTGCGGACTGTTTTTATCGCCGAAGTTTTCACCAGACAGCAGCATCGGGATTCCTGGCGGATACGGGATAACTGAGTTTGCCGCGATACGTCCTGGCAGATTTTCAATGGATACCAGTTCGACATTGTTGTCGACAATCGCGTTGTACGCTTCACGCGGGGTGATTTCCGCCACCGGTAGGCCGGAATAGGCTTCATTCAACCGTGCGCCAGGGTTGTTTTCTTTCAGCCAGGCAAACATGGTGTCACCCAGATCGTGAATCCCCATGTTCGCGTAAGTGTCAGGATATTGTTCAACAAGTTCCGGCATCACCTGCGCCAGCGGTGTGTTGGCATCATAGTGGCGTTTGAAGGAGCAAAGGGTGTTAACCAGAGTTCCCCATTTCCCACGGGTCACGCCCATAGAGAACAGGAACATAATCTGGAAGTCAGTGGTACGGGTAGGCACAATGCCGTGGCGACCAAGCCAGGCTGTGACCAGCGCCGCCGGAACACCGGTTTCTTCCAGTTCACCATCTTCACCCATTCCCGGAGCAAGGATGCTGACTTTAATCGGGTCGAGCATACTCCAGTTATCCGGAATATCTTTGAAGCCGTGCCAGCTTTCGCCCGGATGCATGACCCAGCAGTCCTGAACGGTGGTCAGCAGTTTGGTTGGTGCGTCAGCAAAGTCATAGGTTTTGCCGGTTTGTGGGTCGGTGACGACTTCTTTGTTCCACGGTTTGAAGAACCAGCTACCGTCAGCGGTGAACTCTTTATATAGCCGCGCCATCGCCTGACGGAAATCAACCGCTTCGTCGATCACTTCCTGGGTCAGTGACAGGCCGCTGTTGCCGTCCATCATCGACACCGCCACGTCGTTGGATGCGCAGATGGCATACAGCGGGGAGGTGGTGGCATGCATCATGTAGGCCTGGTTGAAGCGGGAGAAGTTAATCGCCCCACGACCTTCACGTACATGAATATAAGAGGCCTGTGACAGCGCATTCAGCAGTTTGTGGGTGGAGTGGGTGGCGAAAACGGTAGGACCGTTGTGATCGCCAGGTTCGCCGCGCATGGCATAGTGATCGGCATAGATCGGGTTGAAACGTGCATAGCCGTACCAGGCTTCGTCAAAGTGCAGACGATCGGAGGTTTTTTCCAGCAGATCCTGTGCTTCTTTAGCGTTATAACACACGCCGTCATAGGTGCAGTTGGTCACCACGCAGTAAGACGGTTTTTGCCCGGCTTTGTCTTTAGTCAGCGGGCTTTCATTGATTTTCTTCTGCAAGGTTTCAGGTTGCATTTCCTGCGGATAGATTGGCCCGATAATGCCGTAGCGGTTGCGGCTTGGCACCATGTAGACCGGTTTCGCGCCTGTCAGCATCAAGCCTTGTTCGATGGATTTATGGCAGTTACGGTCAACGACCACGACATCGTTATCGGTCATGCAAGCCTGCATGATGGTGCGGTTAGAGCCGGAAGTACCGACGACTACCGACCAGGAGCGATCGGCACCAAATACGCGTGCGGCATATTTTTCGCTTTCGCCAAATGCGCCAGTATGGTCAAGCAAAGAACCGAGGGAAGTGCGTTCGATGCCCATGTCGGTGCGGAACAGGTTTTCACCATAGTAGTCATGGTAGAAACGTCCGGCGGGTGTTTTAGTAAAACCAACGCCGCCCTGGTGGCCTGGCGCTGCCCAGGAATATTCATGGATGTCGCTATATTTCATCAGCGCGCTGAACAGTGGCGGCAACAGCTGCTGGCGGTAGCGGGTCATCGCGGCAACGGCGCGTCCGGCGATAAAGTCGGCGGTATCTTCCAGTATCCAGGCGAATTCATCGACAAGCTCCAGCAGATCCCGGTCCATTGCGGCGAGGGCTTTTTCCCGATCACCCAACAGGAAGACCGGCACGTTTTGTTGGCGCTCATGAAGCTTACCGATCAATTGTCTGACGTTTTGATGTTCGTCCGGATGTTCCATTTGGTAGCTGAACATCAGGCAGTCAATGGCTTCGTTTGAAGAGAGAATGGCAAAACCATCATCAAAGGAGGTGGATTTAATCACGGTAACATTTTGCTGGCTTAAAGCATCTGCCAGACGCTCAACGGCGTTACCGACCCAGGTGTCTTGATGGAGAAACTCGCTTTCAACAATTAATACTTTCATCATTGCTTACCCGGTTATGAAGGAATCTTCGTTGCGGGCAAGTATCTTCCGGCCTTTTCGGGCTGTAAAGCGCGTGAAAAACAAACATTTTTGAAATATTTATTTTTATAAACAATACGTTATGTGATTATTTTAAATTATTTTCACTGCTTATTATCGACGGCTAAACTATTTTTTTGGCTGATACTGATATCGTCTTTAGCCGGGAAACACCTGGCGGCGTTGTTGGCTAAGTTTGCGGTATTGTTGCGGCGACATGCCGACATATTTGCCGAACGTGCTGTAAAAACGGCTACTCGAACGAAAGCCTGCCGTCAGGGCAATATCGAGAATACTTTTATCGGTATCGCTCAGTAACGCGCGAACGTGGTTGATGCGCATCGCGGTAATGTACTGTTTCATTGTCAATTGCATGACCCGCTGGAATATCCCCATTGCATAGTTGGCGTTAAGTTTGACGTGCTCAGCCACATCGTTGATGGTCAGCGCCTGATCATAGTTTTCGGCAATAAAGCCCAGCATCTGGCTGACATAAAATTGCGCATGGCGCGAGACGCTGTTTTTGTGTGTGCGCGAGGTTTTATTGACCAGAATCGGTTCCCAGCCAGAGAGGCTAAATCGCTTGAGCATCAGGCCAATTTCATCAATGGCGAGCTGGCGAATTTGCTCGTTCGGACTGTTCAATTCCTGCTGCCAGCGGCGCACTTCAAACGGGCTAAGTTGCTGTGTCGCCAGTGATTTGATCACCATGCCGTGAGTAACGTGGTTAATCAGGTCTTTATCCAGCGGCCAGGAGAGAAACAGATGCATCGGCAGATTAAAAATCGCCATGCTCTGACAGGTTCCGGTATCTGTTAGTTGGTGCGGTGTGCAGGCCCAGAACAGCGTGATATGACCCTGATTGATATTCACTTTTTCATTGTTGATCAGGTATTCCACATCGCCATCGAAAGGCACATTCACTTCGACCTGACCATGCCAGTGGCTGGTGGGCATGATATGTGGTGCGCGAAACTCAATTTCCATCCGCTGGTATTCTGAATACAGCGACAGTGGGCTACGGGTCTGCTTTTCGTCGCTGCTGCACATAAACGTATCTGTATTCATGGATGACTCTCTTTCCTGGAATATCAGAATTATGGCAGGAGTGAGGGAGGTTGACTGCGAGTGGGAGCACGGTTTTCACTCTCTTCCCAGAGGGGCGAGGGGACCGTCCGAGCATTCTGAGGCCGAAAACTCTGCTTTTTAGCTAATTTATTCCCATAAACTCAGATTTACTGATACTTCACGCAGGATCTGAGTTTATGGGAATGCTCAACCTGGAAGCCGGAGGTTTTCTGCAGATTCGCCTGCCATGATGAAGTCATTCAAGCAAGCCAGGAGATCTGCATGATGTCTGCACCTAAAATTACATTTATCGGCGCTGGTTCGACGATTTTCGTTAAAAATATTCTTGGTGATGTGTTCCATCGTGAGGCGCTGAAAACGGCGCATATTGCCCTGATGGATATCGATCCCACCCGCCTGGAAGAGTCGCACATTGTGGTGCGTAAGCTGATGGATTCAGCAGGGGCCAGCGGCAAAATCACCTGCCACACCCAACAGAAAGAAGCCTTACAGGATGCCGATTTTGTGGTGGTGGCATTTCAGATTGGCGGTTATGAACCTTGCACGGTGACTGATTTCGAGGTCTGTAAGCGGCATGGTCTGGAACAAACCATTGCCGATACGTTGGGGCCGGGCGGTATTATGCGCGCGCTACGTACCATTCCGCATCTGTGGCAAATTTGCGAGGACATGACGGAAGTCTGCCCCGATGCCACCATGCTCAACTACGTTAACCCAATGGCGATGAATACCTGGGCGATGTATGCCCGCTATCCGCATATCAAACAGGTAGGGCTGTGCCATTCGGTGCAGGGAACGGCGGAAGAGCTGGCGCGTGACCTCAATATCGACCCGGCTACGCTGCGTTACCGTTGCGCAGGTATCAACCATATGGCGTTTTACCTGGAACTGGAGCGCAAAACCGCCGACGGCAGTTACGTGAATCTCTACCCGGAACTGCTGGCAGCGTATGACGCAGGGCAGGCACCGAAGCCGAATATTCATGGCAATACTCGCTGCCAGAATATTGTGCGTTATGAAATGTTCAAAAAGCTGGGCTACTTCGTCACGGAATCGTCAGAACATTTTGCTGAATACACACCGTGGTTTATTAAGCCTGGTCGTGAGGATTTGATTGAGCGTTATAAAGTACCGCTGGATGAGTACCCGAAACGCTGCGTCGAACAATTGGCAAACTGGCATAAAGAGCTGGAGGAGTATAAGAACGCCTCCCGGATTGATATTAAACCGTCACGGGAATATGCCAGCACAATCATGAACGCTATCTGGACTGGCGAGCCGAGTGTGATTTACGGCAACGTCCGTAACGATGGATTGATTGATAACCTGCCACAAGGATGTTGCGTGGAAGTAGCCTGTCTGGTTGATGCTAATGGCATTCAGCCGACCAAAGTCGGTACGCTACCTTCGCATCTGGCCGCCCTGATGCAAACCAACATCAACGTACAGACGCTGCTGACCGAAGCTATTCTTACGGAAAATCGCGACCGTGTTTACCACGCCGCGATGATGGACCCGCATACTGCCGCCGTGCTGGGCATTGACGAAATATATGCTCTTGTTGACGACCTGATTGCCGCCCACGGCGACTGGCTGCCAGGCTGGTTGCACCGTTAAAACGCGACTAAACGCTACTGCGCCGGGGGATTTATTCCGGCGCACACCTCTGACGATACCAATAACAGAAGGCGGGCGTTGGTAACAGCGACCCGATACCCTATGAGCATTTCAATGACTACAAAACTCAGTTATGGATTTGGAGCGTTCGGGAAGGATTTTGCGATCGGCATTGTGTATATGTATCTCATGTATTACTACACCGATGTCGTCGGACTGTCTGTGGGTTTGGTCGGTACTTTGTTTCTGGTGGCGAGGATCTGGGATGCTATTAACGATCCGATTATGGGATGGATTGTAAATGCTACGCGATCGCGATGGGGTAAGTTCAAACCCTGGATCCTGATCGGTACGTTGGCAAACTCTGTAATCTTATTTCTCCTCTTTAGTGCGCATCTGTTTGAAGGTACTACTCAGATTGTCTTTGTTTGCGTGACCTACATCCTCTGGGGCATGACTTACACCATTATGGATA
Source organism: Escherichia sp. WS568 (assembly GCF_046486085.1). Lineage (NCBI taxonomy): Bacteria > Pseudomonadati > Pseudomonadota > Gammaproteobacteria > Enterobacterales > Enterobacteriaceae > Escherichia > Escherichia sp. WS568. Next base: position 183,506 of record NZ_JBJQMC010000003.1, on the reverse strand, counting down.
TTCCCTTCTGGTCGCTGGTTCCAACCATAACGCTCGATAAACGTGAGCGCGAACAACTGGTTCCTTATCCGCGTTTTTTTGCCAGTCTGGCGGGCTTTGTTACGGCAGGTGTGACGCTACCATTTGTTAATTATGTCGGCGGTGGCGATCGGGGATTTGGCTTTCAGATGTTCACTCTGGTACTGATCGCCTTTTTTATTGTTTCAACCATCATCACTCTGCGCAATGTGCATGAAGTCTTTTCGTCAGATAATCAGCCGTCTGCTGAAGGAAGCCATCTGACACTTAAAGCCATCGTTGCGCTTATTTATAAAAACGATCAGCTTTCATGCCTCTTGGGTATGGCTCTTGCTTATAATGTAGCCAGCAATATTATTACCGGCTTTGCTATCTATTATTTCTCATATGTTATCGGTGATGCGGATTTGTTCCCCTATTATCTGTCGTATGCGGGAGCTGCTAACCTGGTGACGTTAGTATTCTTCCCACGCTTAGTTAAATCATTATCCCGACGCATTTTATGGGCCGGAGCATCTATTCTTCCGGTGTTAAGCTGTGGTGTTCTCCTGTTAATGGCATTAATGAGCTATCACAACGTCGTCCTCATTGTGATTGCGGGTATTTTGCTGAATGTGGGAACGGCGCTTTTCTGGGTATTACAGGTCATCATGGTGGCAGATACCGTTGATTACGGTGAATATAAACTGCACGTACGCTGTGAAAGCATCGCTTACTCCGTGCAGACTATGGTGGTGAAGGGCGGTTCAGCCTTTGCGGCTTTTTTCATTGCGGTTGTGTTAGGGATGATTGGCTATGTACCGAATGTTGAACAGTCTACGCAAGCCCTATTAGGTATGCAGTTTATTATGATTGCTCTACCCACTCTGTTTTTCATGGTAACGCTGATTCTCTACTTCCGTTTCTATCGCCTCAATGGTGACACGCTGCGCAGGATCCAGATCCATCTGCTGGATAAATATCGCAAAGTACCGCCCGAGCCTGTTCATGCTGATATTCCGGTCGGTGCAGTGAGTGATGTGAAAGCCTGACGTGGACAATAGCTAACGAAAATGGCCTGATGTGTTATGTTTATCAGGCCACTTCTTAATACAATGCTTTGGATTTGCAAATTTTGTAGACCGGATAAGGAATTCACGCCGCATCCGGCATCAACAAAGCGCACGTTGTTATCCGGTTATCAAACCATAGCGCCGTAGTTGGCGACAGTGTGTTCCGGCGAGGAGTGTCACCGTCGTTAATGCGCCAAGCAGCGCGCAGAACATATCGGATTGCGTGTCCCATTGGTCGCCCTGGGTGCCGAGAAAATCATCCGCTCCCTGGCCCATTGCCAGCGCTGCCCACCACTCGATTAACTCATACATCGCGCTTATCGCCAGCGCCACGCAGCAGACCAGAAACGCCACCATCTTACGTCCGCGAACGTACATCCCGCGAACGAGAATTTCTCGCGCCACCAGTGCAGGCACCAGCCCCTGGAAAAAATGCCCCAGCTTGTCATACGGATTACGGCTCAACCCCAGCCATTCCTGCACCTCAAAACCAACGGGGACTTTCGCGTAGGTGTATTGCCCGCCGACCATCAGGATGATGGCGTGAAAGAAAATGAGCGTATAGAGCAGCGGCGTTAACGGATAACGTTTAGCGGTGGCAAGCAGTAGCGGCACGACAATAATCACCGGTGTCACTTCCATCAGCCAGGTGAGTTTGTCATGGGCCGAAATGCCGGTATAAATCAGGATTAACGTTAGCGCCAGTGCGCCGGTGTTAAGAATTAACGGCTTGAGTGTGCGGGTCATGGTGAGTTCGCAAGTCAGGGAAAATACTGACTATTGACCAGTAAGCGTGAAATTACAATCGCAAAAGAGGTGGCCCAGGGGGATCACCTGGCAGCATGCTGCCAGGCGCTGGGCCGAAGAGGTTACTTAGTGCAGTTCGCGCACTGTTTGTTGACGATTTGCTGGAAGAAGTCGTTACCTTTGTCATCGACCAGGATAAACGCCGGGAAATCTTCTACTTCGATTTTCCAGATAGCTTCCATACCCAGCTCCGGATAAGCGACGCATTCCAAATGCTTGATGCTCTGCTGCGCCAGTACCGCCGCCGGACCGCCGATGCTACCGAGGTAGAAGCCGCCGTGTTTATGGCACGCGTCAGTAACCTGCTGACTGCGGTTACCTTTCGCCAGCATGATCATGCTGCCGCCGTGGGATTGCAGCAGATCCACGTAGGAGTCCATACGACCTGCGGTGGTTGGGCCAAGTGAACCTGATGGATAACCGGCAGGGGTTTTCGCCGGACCCGCGTAGTAGATCGGGTGATCTTTGATGTACTGCGGCAGTTCTTTACCGGCGTCAATCAGCTCTTTCAGCTTGGCGTGTGCAATATCGCGACCCACGATAATGGTGCCGGTGAGCGACAAGCGGGTGGATACCGGGTATTGCGAAAGCTGGGCGAGGATCTCTTTCATCGGGCGGTTAAGGTCAACTTTCACCGCTTCGCCTTCACCGGCCTTGCGCAGTTCTTCCGGAATGTACTGGCCTGGATTGTGTTCCAGTTTTTCGATCCAGATACCTTCGCGGTTGATTTTCGCTTTAATGTTACGGTCAGCGGAGCAGGAGACGCCCATGCCTACCGGGCAGGATGCGCCGTGACGTGGCAGACGGATAACGCGGATGTCGTGCGCGAAGTATTTACCGCCAAACTGCGCGCCAAGACCGAGTTTCTGGGCCTCTTCCAGCAGTTCCTGTTCCAGCTGGATATCGCGGAACGCCTGACCATGTTCGTTCCCTTCCGTCGGCAGTTCATCGTAATAGTGAGCGCTTGCTAACTTGACGGTTTTCAGGTTGGTTTCCGCAGACGTACCGCCAATCACAAACGCGATATGGTACGGCGGGCAGGCTGCAGTACCGAGGGTACGCATTTTCTCGACGAGGAAGTTTTTCAGTTTGCCGGGCGTCAGCAGGGCTTTGGTTTCCTGGTAGAGATACGTTTTGTTGGCAGAGCCGCCGCCTTTAGAGACACAGAGGAATTTGTACTCATCGCCATCTACCGCGTACAGGTCGATTTGCGCAGGCAGGTTCGTGCCGGTGTTGACCTCTTTATACATGTCCAGCGGCGCGTTCTGTGAATAGCGCAGGTTATCTTCGATATAGGTGTTATAGACGCCTTTCGACAGCGCTTCTTCATCACCGCCACCGGTCCACACGCGCTGACCTTTTTTACCGACGATGATCGCGGTGCCGGTATCCTGGCAGGTCGGCAGCACGCCTTTGGCGGCGATTTCGGAGTTTCTTAAGAATTGCAGCGCCACGTACTTGTCGTTTTCGCTGGCTTCTGGATCGTGAAGAATAGCCGCAACCTGTTTCTGGTGTGCCGGGCGGAGCATGAAAGAAGCATCGTGAAAGGCTTGCTGCGCCAGCAGAGTCAGGGCTTCTGGTTCCACTTTCAGGATGGTTTCACCGTCGAAGTCGGCAACGCTAACGTAATCGGAAGTGAGTAGATAGTATTCGGTATTGTCTTTCCCCATCGGGAAAGGTGCCTGGTAGATAAAGGGTTTGTTTGACATAGCTTCCAGCCTGTAACTCTGTATTTGTTATTCGAAAATGGCGTGCCGCGTAGTCACGGGCGGCACGCAAAGTGCATTTATAAGAACCCGTACATCGCGGCGAAGATCCAGCCGAAGACGCACGATACGCTCACACCAATCAACCCCGGCAGAATAAAGCTGTGGTTGATGACGAAGCGACCGATGTGGGTGGTGCCGGAACGGTCAAACTGAATCGCTGCCAGATCGCTCGGATAAGTCGGCAGGATGTAATAACCGTAGCAAGCCGGTGCTGAAGCCACGATGTATGCCGGATCAACGCCGATCGCCAGCGCGACCGGAACAATCGCCGCCAGCGCCGCAGCCTGAGAGTTTACAAACTTGGAAACCAGCAGCAGAACAATGGCATAGGCCCACGGATACTCTTTCACCATTTCACCCAGTACGCCCTGAATTTCAGACATATGCGCACCGAACATGGTTTCAGCCATCCATGCGATACCGTACACCGCCACGATGGCGATCATACCGGAACGGAAGACTTCGTTTTTTGAGATAGACGCGGGATTGGTTTTGGTCAGGATAATAATCAGCGCCCCGGTCAGCAGCATAAACATCTGAATAACCAGTACCATCGACAGCGGTTTGCCGCCGAAGGATGGACGCAGGTCCGAATCAGCACCAAGAAGGGCGACTACAGCGATTGCCCCGAGGAAGATCCACATTGCCAGCCAGTTGCTTTTCGGCAGTTTTTTATCGAGCAGCGTCGCGGTATCACCGTAAACATACTCACGGTTTTCCGGTACGGAGATGAATTTCTGGAACTCTTCGTCTTTATCCAGATCTTTACCGCGGAACCAACTGAAGATACCGATCGCCAGGATACCGATTAACGTCGATGGAATGGTGATTGCCAGCAGGTCGAGGAACTCAAGATGGCGACCATCAAAGGTGACATTACCCAGCATCGCAACCAAAGATACGACCGCAACCGACACCGGACTGGCGATAATCCCCATCTGTGCACCGATAGAACTTGCCGCCATCGGACGTTCCGGACGGATGTTGTTCTTAATAGCAACGTCGTAGATGATCGGCAGAATGGTGTAAACCACATGACCCGTACCGCAAAGAATGGTCAGCGTACAGGTCACAAACGGCGCGACAATTGAGACATATTTCGGGTTGCGGCGCAGCAGCTTCTCGGCAATTTGCAGCATGACATCAAGACCGCCCGAAGCTTGCAAGGTCGCCGATGCTGCCACCACCGCAATGATAACCAGCATGACATCAACCGGTGGTTTACCTGGCTGAAGGTGGAAGACGAAGACCAGAATGACCAGACCGATACCGCCTAATAAACCCAGCGCGATACCCCCCTTTCTGGCACCATAAAACAGACATATCAGTATTATGATAAGTTGGATAGTAAATAACATGTGTGAACCCTCGCGATAATCCTATTTAAATTTTTGCTGAATAGATCACAGTCACGTTCTGTTTTGTATGAACTGTTTTCAGAGCCTGACTAAATATCCGTTTGGTCGTTACCGGCTTGAGCAAATACCTCACAGTGAATATTGGCTGATTAAAGCAGCGGCAAATTTATGCACTGTGATAAGCGGCTTTTTCAGAGAGAAAGACTCTCTGGCGATGGGTTTATAGTTTGTACAGCGCAGATGTTAATGTTTTGTTTGCTGTTATCTTATTGATATTTATCGGTCTGTTTTTTGTTCTCAGGGCAGATATCATTAGGTTTATAGATTAATCTGATCTACCCATTTGTGGGTAAAAATACACATAATGTGGGTGACATAATAGTTAATTAACTTTTGTTAGCGTTTTGAAATTAAAAACACCGTTCATCTGAAGAGATATTAATTTTTAACGATGATGGAGGGATAATTATATTTGATCTGGCACAAGTTTTACTGATGAACGATGTAACTTGTGCCAGGGATATTTTGCATTACGGTAATAATTATTACTTACAGATAACCAGCGATCCGTTATTGGCAATATTGTTTCAGCAGTGAGTAGTGTTCTGCCTGAATACGGTAACGGTAAACCGGACGCCCCGTGACGCCATAATGGATACTGGTGAACAAGATGTGGCAGTTGACCAGCCAGATGAGGTATTTACGGCATGAAACACGCGAGATGTTAACCTCGTTAGCCAGCTCGTCGGTTGAAAACTCATAGTCCTGATGCGCGTCAATCCACTGGCACAGCGTGCGTAACGTCTGCGGCGTTAAGCCTTTTGGCAAGCGACGAGGATCCTGCTCGTTGGAGCTGCTGCCGTGGATTAGCTGATCAAGCTCGGCCTGGTCATAATACTGATGTTTTTCCAGCGCCATTTTCTTTTGCCGCCAGCCGGTGAGCGCCTCTTCAAAGCGGGAAGCCTGGAAGGGTTTGATCAGGTAATCCACAACACCGTAATGCAGCGAATCTTTAATGGTTGCTGCATCGGCAGCGGAGGAGATGACAATCACATCACTTTTGCAACGCGCGTTATGCAGGACAGGCAGTAAATCGAGCCCGTTCTCTTTTTGCATATAGATATCTAGCAATATCAGGTCGATAGGCGTGTCGCTGTTGAAAATAATCTCTTTGGCTTTCTCCAGCGTCGAAGCCGTTCCACAGCATTGAAAGCCCGGGATTTGTGCCACGTATCGGCGATTCAGCTCCGCGACCATTGCGTCGTCATCGATAATTAATACATTGATCATCTGTTCGACCTCTCCCCGTCCCAGGGTATCTGGACAAAAAATTGTGTGAAAATCCCGGGTTCCGATTCCACGGCGATGCTGCCGCCGAGATTTTCTACCTGTTGTTTGACAAGTGCTAAACCGACGCCTCGCTCGCTTCCTTTTGTCGAGACACCTTTGTCAAAAATGTGATCGATTTTGTCGGGTGCGATCCCCGGTCCATCATCGTTAACTTCACAGTGCAGCCAGCCGTGACGGTAGTGCAATGTTACGCTAATTTCGCCTCCGGGTTCCGGCCCTAATGCCTCCAGCGCGTTTTCTATCAGATTTCCCAACGTGGTAATCAGCGTCGCGACCTGATCCTCACTACCGCTGTCTGGCAGCTGGCTTTCACTGTTTAAAATCAGCGTATGGCCTAAATCGGTCGCGCGGTTAATCTTGCTGATTAAAAAACCAGCGATAACCGGAGATTTGATCTTACCCAGCAGAGAGCCAATCTCTTCCTGATAGTTATTGGCTGTTTTGAGAATGTAATCTTCCAACTGCTTATAACTCTTCAGATGCAATAATCCGAGAATCACGTGCAATTTATTCATAAATTCGTGGGATCGTTCACGAAGTGCGTCAGCATAGTTGACCAGACCATCGAGTCGCTGCATCAGTTTACGTACTTCAGTTTTGTCCCTGAAGGTTGAAATGGCACCGATGATAACGCCATTACTGCGCACCGGAACGGTGTTGATCAGTAATAGCCGGTCTTTAATCGTAATCTCTTCGTCGCGGCGCGGGGTACCGTCGCGTAACACTTCCGAGACATCTACTACCTGTGACCACGCGTGGCTTAGCGTCGACAGCTTCTCATCGTCCTGCGACTTACGGTAATTCAGCAATTCTTGTGCGGCATCGTTGATCAGCGTGACTTCGCCGCGATCGTCCACGGCAACGACGCCTTCTTTGATAGACTGCAACATGGCCTGGCGTTGCTCAAACAGCGTGGAGATTTCGTAGGGTTCCAGGCCGAAAAGGATTTTTTTCAGTACCTTAACCAGAATGCAGGTGCCAATCAGCCCGACCAGCATGCCAAATAATACCGACCAGATGATGCTCCAGCGACTGTCATTGATCTGTTGGGTCACGCGACTTAACTCAAGGCCGATCGCCACCACGCCAATTTGTTTATGATTTTCATCGTAGATGGGGGTAAATACGCGTAAAGCCTGCGCCAGAAAACCGCGATTGATAGCGACATTTTCTTCGCCATTCAGCGCTTTAAGGATGTCATCACCTTTAAATGGCTGACCAATACGCTGGGCTTCAGGATGCGAGTAGCGAAGACTTTGCATATCGGTAACGACAATAAATAGCAGATCGTTGCGTTTGCGCACGGCTTCCGCGATGGCCTGGATGCCGCTCTCCTGCGGTTTTTTCTGCAAGCCCTGCCGGATTTCCGGCGAGTCGGCGAGGGTACGCGCTACTGCCAGTGCCTTGTTAGCTAGCCCGTCTCGCGTCATATCACTGATTTGCGAGAAGTAAATCAGATGCACCACCAATAGCACCGAGAACAGTACCGCGCTGACCATTAAGATCACAGTGGTACTCAATTTCATCGGACGTTTGCGTAACATACGGTAGGGCAATGAATGTCTCATCAGCTTCCTTGTGTGACAAATTTCTTAAGCATTATCTCTGATGAGGCGGGTAATTCAAAGGGAGTAAGAATGATTGGCTATATAGGGGAAGAGACTCTGGCAACGGAAACTGCCAGTGCTGTATGAAGATTCCGGGGCTATGCTTATAGTGAAAACCATACTGATGAGAGAGGGAAGGTCATGGATCAGGCGCTACTGGACGGGGGTTATCGCTGTTATACCGGCGAAAATATCGATGTCTATTTTAACACTGCGATATGTCAGCATTCTGGCAATTGCGTACGTGGCAACGGCAAGTTATTTAATCTCAAACGAAAGCCGTGGATCATGCCGGATGAAGTCGACGTCGCCACTGTGGTTAAAGTGATTGATACGTGCCCGAGCGGCGCGCTGAAATACCGTCATAAATAAGCGAGGGTAAAATGGAAATACGCGAAGGCCACAATAAATTTTACATTAATGACGAACAGGGCAAGCAAATCGCTGAAATTGTCTTTGTGCCGACCGGAGAGAATTTAGCGATTATCGAACATACCGATGTCGATGAAAGCCTGAAAGGGCAAGGGATTGGTAAACAGCTGGTTGCGAAAGTCGTGGAAAAAATGCGTCGGGAAAAACGAAAAATTATCCCACTATGCCCATTTGCGAAACACGAATTTGATAAAACGCGGGAGTATGATGATATTCGCAGTTGATGGGAGAGTACAGAGTCACAATATTTTTCATGCTCTCCGCGGGGGGATGCAGGAGAGTATCTGAAGGGTAGGGGGATGCACAAAGAATGGTCAGAGAGAGCGTTTTTTTGTCCCAAGTCATCCCCTTTACTGAGCAAAAAAAAAAGAATATCTCCTATATGAGAATCATCGATCGGGGTTAATAAGTTTTGCGTCCCCAGAGTGTTCAATATTGATAGGAGTCATATTATGGAAGGTAAAAACAAGTTCAATACTTATGTTGTTTCTTTTGATTATCCATCATCTTATTCCTCAGTGTTCTTAAGGTTAAGATCATTGATGTATGATATGAATTTCTCCTCTATCGTGGCTGATGAATATGGGATACCACGACAATTGAATGAAAATTCCTTCGCAATAACGACATCGTTAGCCGCAAGTGAAATCGAAGATTTAATCAGGCTTAAATGCTTAGACTTACCGGATATTGATTTTGACCTCAACATTATGACCGTTGATGACTATTTCCGTCAGTTTTACAAGTAGCCAGGAAGGATAAGAAGAACATAAAAAATGGCACTATTCTCTAAAATATTAATTTTTTATGTGATTGGTGTGAACATATCCTTTGTCATTATCTGGTTTATCTCACATGAGAAAACACATATTCGTTTACTTAGCGCATTCCTGGTCGGAATAACCTGGCCAATGAGTTTACCTGTGGCATTACTTTTTTCTCTCTTTTAGGAGTTGTAGTTGAGTGGACCCGCTGGTTATCTTGAAACGAAGCGTCTCTCCTCAAAACTGGATTTGCGGAACGACGAACGAAGCAGTCGCCTGACTGCTTCGTTCATTTAAGTGAAATTTATTTCTGTGGGCGCATCGCCGGGAAGAGAATAACGTCGCGAATAGTATGGCTGTTAGTAAACAGCATAATCATTCGGTCGATACCAATACCCAGACCAGCGGTTGGCGGCAGACCATATTCCAGCGCAGTCACGTAATCTTCGTCATAGAACATGGCTTCGTCGTCACCTGCAGCTTTAGCGTTAACCTGTTCCTGGAAACGTTCAGCCTGATCTTCTGCGTCGTTTAATTCGCTAAAACCATTACCAATTTCACGACCACCGATGAAGAATTCAAAACGGTCGGTGATTTCCGGGTTAACATCATTACGGCGCGCCAGCGGGGACACTTCTGCCGGATATTCCGTAATAAAGGTTGGCTGAATCAGATGTGCTTCTGCCACTTCATCAAAGATCTCTGTGACAATACGTCCCAGCCCCCAGCTTTTCTCTACCGTAATTCCGATAGATTCAGCTAATGCTTTAGCAGCATCAAAATTATCCAGATCCGCCATATCGGTTTCTGGACGATATTTTTTGATTGCTTCGCGCATGGTGAGTTTTTCAAACGGTTTGCCGAAATCAAACACATGCTCGCCATAAGTGACTTTAGTGGTACCCAGTACCTCTTGTGCCAGGGTGCGGAACAGTGACTCCGTCAGTTCAATCAAATCATGGTAATCCGCATATGCCATGTAGAGTTCCATCATTGTGAACTCAGGATTATGGCGAACAGAAATACCTTCATTACGGAAGTTACGGTTGATTTCGAATACCCGTTCAAAACCGCCTACAACCAGACGTTTCAGATACAGCTCCGGCGCGATACGCAGGTACATATCTAAATCCAGAGCGTTATGATGGGTAATAAACGGGCGAGCAGATGCCCCACCTGGAATTACCTGCATCATCGGGGTTTCTACTTCCATAAAGCCGCGCGCGACCATGAACTGACGGATAGCGGCCAGAATTTTTGAACGGACAACAAACGTTTGACGGGATTTATCGTTAGCGATGAGGTCCAGATAACGTTGACGATAACGGACTTCCTGATCCTGCAGACCATGGAATTTATCTGGTAAAGGACGTAGTGCTTTAGTCAGCAGGCGCAGCTCAGTACAGTGAATGGAAAGCTCACCCGTTTGCGTCTTAAACAGCGTACCGCGGGCACCGATAATGTCACCCAGATCCCATTTTTTAAACTGATCGTTATAAACACCTTCTGGCAGGCTATCTCTTGCAACGTACAGTTGAATACGGCCACCGACATCCTGCAACGTTACAAAGGAGGCTTTCCCCATAATACGACGGGTCATCATTCGGCCAGCAACCGAGACTTCAATGTTTAAGGATTCCAGTTCCTGGTTATCCTTCGCATCAAACTCGTCGTGCAACTGGTCAGAGGTATGGTCGCGGCGAAAATCATTGGGAAACGCCACACCTTGCTGACGTAGTGCCGCCAGTTTTTCGCGGCGATTTCTCAGTTCATCGTTAAAATCAATAGCCTCATTGGCTCCCCGTGTTTCTCGTTCAGACATTTTGGTTCCTCTAAATCCAGCTTTCAATTTAGCGTAGATAAAGAGACAGATCGGTACACTGTATTATCTGCCTCGACTATTAATAACTCAGTTTATCTTATCGAAACTAACGCTTACCTCAAGTTGATATCACTAATAAATAACCATAAAAATGGTTTAAATGACTTATTAATCTCGATTTACTAGTGTGATAAACTGAAAGTTAATTTATTCATAACCAATTGTTTTTACGACAGTTAATCGTTGCTCTCCTGTATCATATTCGTCGGCGTGCTAAACAGAAAACGGGTAGCAAAGGCCAATACCACGATGATCGCGACACAAGCCAACGTCCACTCTCCCATCTGAGAAAAGAATCGCTGGTAAGCGGCAATTGCCATACCGCTAATTTGCGACTCTGTCGTCTGCTGTGCCACGACGCCTGCCAGCCAGTTGGCGACCGCGCCTGTTGCCAGCATATAAATACCGGTTAATACGCCAGACATTTTCAGACGCGTGATTTGCGCAATCGCCACTGGGTCAATAAAGAGTTCAGCAAAGCCCATTAGCGCCAGCCCGGATATCATCACGCCCATTGACGCTTGACCGCCAGCCGCTGCATGTCGGGCATCAAATGCCAGCAACATAAAGCCACAAGCCATCAGCAGTAAGCCAAAGGCAAACTTCAGCCAGACGCGCAATGCTGAATTGCCGCGGCTTTCTGGCGACGCCAGCCAGGCCAGAACAACCCCAGCGAGCATCACCGCAATAGCATTCACCGACTGGAATAGTGCTGTAGGTACTTCAATATTGAATGCCTGACGATTCACAAAGCGATCGATAAACAAGCTGATGGTACTGCCGCCCTGTTGTGCCAGTACCCAGAACAACGTCCCGACAAACATCAACAATACAATTTGCCAAAGAGCACGGCGGTGTTCGGGGAATTTGATCATCATGCGGGCAATGATTTGTGCGGCAATGAGGCAAACGATCGCCAGCAAATATCCGGACCAGTCGTTCTCCAGCAGCAGGGTAAAAAATACTGGGGCTAAACAGAGCATCACCACTAACCAGGTCCATACTGGTAAGGCAAATTTGACGCTAGTGAGCGCTTTTTTATCCATACTACGCGTGGACTGGAAATGACGATGACCACTTAAGAAAATCAACAAACCGATAAACATGCCGCCTCCCGCAAGGGCAAAGCCAACATGCCATCCATACCACTGAGCAGCCAGGCCGCAGGCGATGGGGGCTGCGATAGAACCGATATTGCCCGCAGCATACAGCAGCGAAAAACCGCCATCACGTCGATGATCGTTCTCGTCGTAGAGCTCGCCAAGCAAACAGCTGATGTTTGATTTGAATAAACCGTAGCCACAAATAATGATTGCCAGCGCCAGATACAGGCTAAAGGTTGAATTTGTATCAATGCCCAGCACCACATGGCCAAGGGTCATTAACAGCGCGCCGGCAATCACTGCAGTGCGGTTGCCGAGCAGGCGGTCGGCAAGCCAGCCGCCGAGAATAGGGGTAACGTAAACCAGAGAAGCATATGCGCTGAACAGGCTGATGGCATGGTTATCATCAAAACCAAGCTGATGGGTGAGATAGAGAATGAGTAAGGCACGCATGCCGTAAAAACTGAAGTACTCCCAGATTTGGATCGCCACGATATAGTATATCGCGCGCGGCTGTGAGGGTGTTTTCATGTGTTCTCCTTATGAGCAAAAAAGGGAAGTGGCAAGCCACTTCCCTTGTACGAGCTAATTATTTTTTGCTTTCTTCTTTCAATACCTTAACGGTATAGCGGCCATCAGCCTGACGGTATGCACCGTGAATATCGGTTTCAAAGCCCGGATAGTGAGCGCCGATTTCACACAGCATCTGCAGGAACTCCAGAACCGGACGGCTTTCTTCGGTGATCATTTCACCCGGCATTACCAGAGGAACTCCCGGCGGATACGGAAGGATCATATTGGCGTTAATACGACCTACCATTTCGTCGAGGTAAACTTCTTCGGTCATACCGTGCAGCTCTTTCTGGAATGCAGCATACGGAGTCATTACCATCGTCGGCAGCACTTCAAATGCGCGGTACATCAGATCCGGCAGATTGTGGTGAACAATCAGTTTGTGGATATTCTGAGCCAGTTCCTGAATACGCATGTTTTCATAGAATTCAGGATCTTCACGATACAGAGACGGCAGCATGTTTTTCACACGCAGGTTCAGGTCGAACGCACGTTTGAAGTCAGTCAGAGCACGCAGCAGGCTCAGTGCTTTGGTCTTATCGATACCGATGCTGAACAGGAACAGCAGGTTATACGGACCGGTTTTCTCAACAACGATGCCATGTTCGTCGAGGTATTTCGCCACGATGCTGGCCGGAATACCAAAGTCGCTCATGGTGCCGTCTTTTTCCATCCCCGGAGTCAGCAGGGTGACTTTGATCGGGTCAAGATACATGTGCTCGTTATCGATGTTTTTGAAGCCGTGCCAGGTGCTGTCAGAACGCAGCGGCCAGCATTCAGTCGTATCGATATGATCCGGCTGCCATACATCAAAGAACCAGCCATCAGATTCCGTTCTCAGACGTTTGATCTCTTTACGGAATTTGATCGCACGTTCAATGGAACCGTTGATCAGACGTTTACCTGCATTGCCTTTCATCATCGCCGCAGCGGTTTCAGTGGACGCCACGATACCGTAGTGCGGAGAAGTGGTGGTGTGCATCATGTAGGCTTCGTTAAAGGTTTCTTCGTTTACGTCACCTTTAACGTGGATCATGGAAGCCTGAGAGAACGCCGCCAGCAGTTTGTGAGTGGACTGGGTTTCGTAAATCACTTTCCCTTCTACACGGCCACCGCTCATACCGCATTTACCTTCGTAAATCGGTGAGAAGTTGGTGTAAGGCACCCACGCGGAGTCAAAGTGGATGGATTTCACATCCAGTGTTTTCTTGATGAAGTCGGTGTTGTACAGCAGACCATCATAGGTAGAGTTGGTAATTACAGCATGTACCGGCCAGGTTGCGTTTGGTGTTTCTTTCACGCGCTTAGCAATGGTAGCGTGCTGGAATTCACTCTGTGGGATACCACCAAGAATACCGTAAGCGTTACGGGTCGGGCGGAAATAGATTGGCGTAACATCGCTCATCATCATCAGGTGGGTCAGCGATTTGTGGCAGTTACGGTCAATCAGAATGGTGCTGCCTGCCGGAGCAGAGTACATGCCAACAATTTTGTTCGCAGTGGAAGTACCGTTGGTCACCATGTAGCTGCGGTCTGCGTTAAAGACGCGAGCGATATACTGTTCTGCTTCTTTGTGTGGACCACTGTGATCCAGCAGAGAACCCAGTTCAGATACTGAAATGGAAATATCAGATTTCATGGTATTCGGACCAAAGAAATCATAGAACAGGCTACCTACCGGGCTTTTCTGGAATGCAGTACCGCCCATGTGACCAGGAGTACAGAAAGTATATTTACCTTCACGAACATATTTAAACAGTGCTTTAGTCAGCGGAGGCAGAATAGTGTTGATATATTCGTCAGTGGTCTGCTTGATCTTATTAGCAATATCTTCAGCAGCACCCAGCGCATATTCAAAGAAGCTAATCTGTAAACGCAGGTCATTCAGGCTTACATCGAGAGTGGAATACGTATTAGCGAACGCGTACAACGGCAGGTTCTCGTTCATTTTGCTAATTTCTTCGCACAGCTCGAGATTATATTTATCCCAGTCAAAAATAACGCCGCACAGACGCGCATTGTTTTCGATCAGTTTTAATAAGTCGTCACGGTCGTTCGGGTAAACAATCTGGAAGTTCAGACGTTCAAGCGCGCGATGAAGTTCACGGATGGGTTCTTCTTTAAAATAAACCCCCATGTGATTCAATATTGCAATAACGTTCATAGTCATATCTCCAGGTAAAAAAGGCCCCTCCCAACACATGGGACAAAATGAAAGGAGGAGCCTCGGAAAATACTTTTAATTAATGTGCGTTAGACGCTGTGTGGTTATCCATTGAGTGGCTCTGGCGCTCGTGCATTTTGCGAGCGTAGAACATCAGGATAATCAGGCTGACGATGAAGGTACCTGCCAGCTCGAAGGAGCTTGCGCCCATCAGCGCGATGAAGCAGAACACGCAACCCAGTACAGAACAGATCAGGCTGACAAAGTTGCGGATGTTAACGCCTTCAAAACGAATCAGGTCAACGCAAGAGTAGAAGTACGGCAGCATAGTCAGCAGTACTGCGATACCGGTCAGTTCACCGAACAGGTCAGATGCTTTACCACCGGCAGAGTTCATCAGAGTGATGAGGATCATCAGGGCAGTCATTTTCACTGCAGCCAGCAGCAGACCTTTTTTCGGAATACCGTTGCTGTCGACTTCACCATAAACTTTCGGGAAGTTACCGTCGTTAGCGGCACGTACACCTGCCTGGCCTACCAACATCATCCAGGAGCCCAGAGAAGTCAGGCACGCAAAGGCGGTGAATGCAGAAACCAGCGGCGCAGCCCAGTTACCGAGGATAGTTGAAGCACTGATTGCAAACGGAGCACCGGAAGCTGCCATTACAGAAGACGGATACATACCGGAAAGCACCTGAGTCGCAGCGATGTAAACAATACCTGCTAAACCAGTACCCAGCATGGTTGCCAGCGGAACGGTACGTTTCGGGTTTTTAACCATACCAGTACTTACAGCTGCGGATTCAACACCCACGAAGGCCCACAGGCAGAGCAGAATACTTTTAATGATCGCATGACCATCGGTGGTATCCGCAGTATTCCAGTTAGCAGCATAAGTCGCAGCATCAAACCAATGCCAGCCAACAATAGCTGTCATTACCACAGGAATAAGAACCAGCACCAGACCAATAGTGGTTAAACGGCTTACCCAGGTACCGCCGAGCATATTTACAAAGGTAAATACCCAGACGATAGCAATACAGGCGATACCCGCCGGAACAGGATCATTTAATACTGGGAAGAAGGTGGAAAGATAAGATACAGCGGTAATACCAATCGCCAGGTTACCAATCCAGTTAGCATGGTAATAAAGAACACCTGTCTGAAAACCAAATGCAGGGGAAATTTCTCCGGCATAAGCAATTGGGCCACCTTGTTGCGGGTTTTTTGTTGCCAGTCGGGCATATACATACGCCAGCGACATTGCACCAATAATAGAGATAATCCAACCCCAGATAGCAATACCACCGATACTTGCTAGGTTCGCAGGTAATAATGCAATACCGCTCCCCATCATATTACCGGCAACCACACCGGTACAGGCAAATAGCCCGATCTTCTTGGCAGAACTCATGCTCTTCTCCTAATTTCATTTTTGAATTTGGAGTCCGGGTCATGATGTATAACTATTTCCTGACCAGACCAAACTGGCGCTAAGAATACTCACGAAAAAAGGATTAATCCTAAAGATTAGGTGAAATAACACAAAAGTTTCTGTAAGTGAGAACTTGAGGTTTTTTATTAACACATCAGGATCGCAAGTTGATATCATGAAAAGATAAACATTCAATGTTTACAATGGATTACGGAATATTTTCTGGTTAAATTTATGTAATAAAAATTATGCGGCAAATAAATTGCCGCAACATATTATACCAACAGGAACATACAAAAACTCAACAACAAATATTCCCGAGCATAAATCAACCCGGGAGTTACTTATTCTGAAGCGAGAAATTTGTCGAGATAAGGTACAACATAAGGAACAGAAGTCTGGAATATACCATTTTCAATCCAGTAAAGGGTGTTTGCCCCTGGGCGTAAATTAAAGGCGGTGAGATATGCATCAGCTGCTTCCCGGTTCATCCCCTTCATTTCATAAACCTTGCCAAGCAACACATAATTTAGCCAGGACATTTCAAGATCAATGCCAGTATTTATCGCCTGGTAAGACTCATCTGTTTTACCTTTTACCAGAGCACTGACCGCTTTTATTTGATATATAATGGACAGGTTATTCAATTCCGGCAGTGTAACAATGTTATCTATTTCTGTATTCAGTGCTGCTAATTGTTTTTCATCTAAAGGATGTTGAGAATGGCGCACGATATCAACTAATGCTTTTTCTGCTCTCGCGTAGGTAAATTCTGGGGATGATTGAACAATCTCACCTAATAATTCACTGGCACGATTCAATGATTTATCATCGCCATGCAGTAAATAATCATGAGCCTGATAAAAATTAGTTAATAACGCACCACGATGCGGCAAAATTTGCTGGAGCGTCTCCTGCATTCGTTGTGGCCACGGTTGGTTTAACGCTTTTGATAAACTCTGGAGTAAATCATTTTGAATCGCCAGCTGATTACCGTTAGTGATGACATAACGTTTATCCAGCATGGTTGAACCATCTGCATTGTCTACCAATTTTACCGACATAAAGCATTGTTGAGCACGGTATTGGCGCTGATTAACAAACGCAATAGATAATGTTTTACCGGAACTGCTCGGTTCATCAATGTTGTAGTTGATTTTGTCATGCACCATAAAGGTGGAGAAGGTGTTAAGTGATGTCGCCACCAAATCACCCACGCCTATCGCGTAAGAGAGCTGATACGGGGAACTCCAGCTGTTACAACTCTTATTAACCATATTAATGTCAATATCGCGTGGATTGAGCAAAATACGCGATTTGCTCATAGGAAGACGTGTTTCAAGACTTGAAAACGCTACCAGTGCGACACAGATACCTAACGACAACAGGAAAAAAAACCATACCCAAAAGGTAGTGAATCGTTTGCTTTTAACTGGGGATTGTTCAGGTGGCGCTGTGGTGTTTTGAATGTTAAGACTGTGGGAGGGAGAATCTGTGGCAGGAACCGCCTCTGGTATAGGGGGAGGCGAAGATAGCATTATTTCCTCTCCCTCTTCTTCGCTGTACCAGATAACCGGCACCATTAATTTATAGCCGCGCTTTGGTACAGTAGCGATATAGACAGGACTATCTTCATCATTATCTTTTAATGACTTACGTAGTTCTGAGATACTCTGCGTCACAACGTGATTGGTGACAATACTTCTCTTCCAGACATTATCGATAAGTTCATCCCTGCTAAGTACTTCGCCACTGTGTTGAGCAAAGAAAACCAGAAGATCGATTAATCTCGGCTCAAGGGTAAGTTGACGCCCATTGCGGCTAATTTGGTTTATGGACGGAGTAACAAGCCATTCGCCAACGCGAACTACAGGTTGTTGCATAATAGAAACTCATTCGAAAAGGGAATGATGCAATGATAATTGCCATAATCTATTTTTTCCATCTATAGATGGGTTTATTTACATATTATTGGTGAATGCAAGACGTTATTTTTACCCGCCATAAACTTCTTGATTACATAGTATTACGAAAGGATTTTACTGAGAACCAGAAGTAATTTTCCTTACCATCAAAATTCATCATCTTTGCCAAAGAAAAATGTGCAGAAAATAATCCATGGAAAGTTGTCCGGAGCGCTTACTATTTTAATGGATTGTTAGTCTTTGCATGAGCAAGTGGACCGATACATTTCTCTTTGTTCTCATTCAGAAAATCTTATCAGTCGGCGTTCAGACCGATGTTGTGCTTTATGGATGCGTTACGCTCCTGATGACGTCATTTGACGTTCAACAGCATCACGGGGCCGCACGACATTTCACGTCAGTCAGTGCTATCGCTCAGGAACACATTTCCCCGAATTGGGATATACCCGCAAAATGCTGGTGTTGTGGGGAGAATCTGGTTGAGTTCGGTAGAAATGATTTTTAGGGAGAACGCTTAAATTGTGGCGTCCTGAAACGAAAAACGGACCTCCGTGGAGGTCCGTTTATATGAATTTGGTGCCCGGACTCGGAATCGAACCAAGGACACGGGGATTTTCAATCCCCTGCTCTACCGACTGAGCTATCCGGGCAACGGGGCGCATTAAACCGTAATCTGCACATCTCGTCAACCTAATTTCAGTAAAAGCGATTCAACTGCTTAAGATTGCGGCAAATCGCTTCTTTTCTGTGTTTCTGTCAGGTCAGTGCGCCACCCTGGCGGCAGCGGGCGAAGCGCAGGATATCTTCCGCCAGCCGATGTGCGGTGTCGACATCCGCCTGGCTACGATTCACCAGCATTCGGCTTAAACAGCCTTCCAGCACCAGTTCCATCTGCTTTGCTACCATCGCCGGATCGTCAACTTCCAGCGTGGTTAACAGTTCGTGGGTGAAATCGTAGGCCGCGCTTTTTTGCTGATCGGCTAGTTGATGAATAGGGTGGCCAGGATCGGGATAAAACGTACAGGCAGCGATAAACAGACAGCCCGGATAGCGGTTGTTTTTAACGCACTCCGATAACGCCTGATAACGTGCCAGCAACTTTTGTTCGGCGGTTTGCGTTTCGTCCAGCATCAGCTGACGACGCCAGGCATCTATCTGTTGGCTAAGATAACGCAGCGCATCGTAGAGGATTGCCTCTTTGTCTGGCCAGAAGCGGCGCAGCTCGTCCAGTGGATAATCCACACGTTCAGCAACCATCTCCAGCGTGGTGTTGGCAATCCCTTGTAATTCTAATAATTTCAGGGCTTCTCCCAGTACATCTTCACGTTGCACGCTATTTTCCTCCGTCTTTCCCACTGCAAGTGTCGTTCACGGTTGGCGATCGCGCAAATGTGCGCTGAAGGTTTCAGCATCCATAAAGCCCGTGACGCGTTCTTGTGGATGCTCCTGGCCTTGTCCGTCAAAAAAGAGAATTGTCGGTAGGCCAAGGACATTAAGATGCTTTAACAGCGCCACATCTTGGGCGTCGTTGGCAGTGACGTTAGCCTGAAGTAAGACCGTGTCTGCTAACGCTTTTTGCACCTGCGGGTCGCTGAAGGTGTATTTCTCAAACTCTTTACAGGCGACGCACCAGTCGGCATAGAGATCTAACATCACTGGTTTGCCTTTGGCTTCAACGAGCGCCTGATTTAACTCATCTACCGTTTTGATTTGTGTAAAGTTGAGATGCGTCTGAGTTTGCACGGTATGCGTCGCACCAAATGCCCAATCCTGAAGTGGGCGCACGCTAACCAATGCCGCTGCCAGCAGGATTATTTGCACCACGCGCATCCAGCCGCGTTTGGCCTGTAGGCTGGTGATAAAGGCCCAGCCAAAGAATGCGACACCAAGCGCCGACCACAAGCGTAATCCCCATATATCACCAATCACTCGCTCCAGCAGGAAGACCGGCAGTGCGAGGATCACAAAACCAAACGCGGTTTTGACTTGTTCCATCCACGGGCCGCTTTTCGGCAGCAGGCGGTTACCAAAGACGGTTATTAGCATCAGCGGCAGGCCCATGCCCAACGCATAGAGATAAAGCGTGCCGCCCCCCAGCCACATGTTCCCGCTTTGGGCGATATACAACAGAATCGCGCTAAGCGGTGCGGTGGTGCATGGTGAACAGATCAGTCCGGCAATCGCTCCCATAACAAACACACCGCCAGGTGAGCCGCCCTGTTGGCGATTGCTCATCAGCGTGAGGCGCGTTTGCAGCGAAGAGGGGAGTTGCAGGGTAAACAAGCCAAACATTGACATCGCCAGCAAGGTAAAGACGATAGCGAGGCCAATGAGCACGTATGGGTGCTGTAGCGCCGCCTGGAACTGTAACCCTGCGGCGGCAACTACCAGACCCAGCGCCGTGTAAGTCAGTGCCATCCCCTGCACATAAATAAAGGTCAGCAACAATGCTCTGGCAGTGGAGAGCCGCTGTTTACCGCCCAGCACGATACCAGAAATCAGAGGGTACATTGGCAGCACGCATGGCGTAAAGGCGATACCAATACCGATCAACAACGCCCAGAGCGCGGAAAAGGGCAATTGCGCGGTGTGCTGCTCTTGCTGCGGAACAGACACAGGCTGTGACGCTGCGTTGTTGGCGACCACTTCGCTTAACGGAACGGTTTTGGTTTCTGGCGGATAACAGAAACCGGCATCAGCACAGCCCTGGTAGGTGACAGTTAACGTCGCTCCCGCACTCGCCTGGTTGATGGTTACGGGAAGCGTCAGCCGATCGCGGTAAATCTCGCTTTTGCCGTAAAACTCATCTTCATGCCAGACGCCTTGTGGCAGCTGCACGTCGGCAATTTTCGCGTGTTCCGGCGTAATGCGGATCTGTTTACGGTAGAGGTAGTAACCGTCTTTGATCTGCCAGGTCAGATTAAGGTCATGTTGCTTTTGCTGAAAATCAAAAGCAAAGGCTTGATCCGCGGGGACAAATTGTGAACGTCCCGGCGCGTCGAATAATCCGGCAAAAACGGAAGTGCTGCAAAGTAGCAGGATCAGCGTAAAGATGCGTTGAGCCATGAGAGGTAATCTGTGTCTCCGTGTGTAACAGGTAAAACCAGAAGTTCCGGGGTTTGATATGGATGATGAGACTTCAGGCATTCCAGCAGTGCCTGCTGGTGAGATACGGTAGTTTTTAAAATCATCTGCACTTCGTATTCTTGCTCCAGCTTACCTTCCCAGTAATAGAGAGAGGTAGCGCCGGGGATCAAGGTCGCGCAGGCCGCCAGTTTTTCCGCCAGCACTTTGGCGGCTAAATCCTGGGCTGTCGCTTCATCCGGTGCGGTACATAGCACCACGACAGACGCGGTATTCGAACTTTTTTCATCAAGCATAAACACCTCGCAAGAACAGATGGAACCGCAAGAGAGAGGTCACTATACAACGGACGGGGGAAGGATGTTAGTCGGCGGGAAAGAAAGCGGGGCGTGAACGCCCCGCGATTGATCATTACAGCATGAAGCTACCCAGCACGAAGCCGAAGCAAACGGCCAGGGCAACACCCAGAGTACCCGGGATGAAGAACGGATGGTTGAAGACGAATTTACCGATACGGGTAGTACCCGTGTCATCCATCTGTACCGCAGCAACCAGCGTCGGGTAGGTCGGCAGAATGAACAGACCAGACACCGCAGCGAAAGAAGCAACAGCGGTCAGCGGAGAAACGTTCAGTGCCAGAGCCATCGGCATCAGTGCTTTTGCGGTTGCAGCCTGAGAGTACAGCAGAGCAGAAGCAAAGAAGAAGATGACGGCCAGCAGCCACGGATGACCCTGAATCACTTCACCAGCGGTATCTTTGATCCAGTCGATGTTGTTGGAAACGAAAGTATCGCCCAGCCACGCAACACCCAGGATACAAATACAGGCGCTCATACCTGCTTTGAAGGTGCTGGAGTTGAGGATGTTGTCGGTATCGACTTTACAGATAACGGTGGTCAGAGTTGCAACGCTGAGCATGATGATCAGGATTGCGTTGGTGGTGTTCATCAGCGGTTTTTCAACCAGACCCATGCTTGGGCTGTTGATGATTGCATAGATAACCACGCCAACTACGCCCAGCAGGAACAGCCAGACGGACGTTTTTGCACCGGATTTGATTTCAATCTGCTTTTCACCGCGCAGTTCAACCAGGCCCTCTTCCAGACGCTTGCGATAAATCGGATCGTCAGAGAGTTTGGAGTTGAACAGCATAGTGACCAGGAAGGACATCACCAGAACCGCCAGCAGGGTGGACGGGATGACCACGGAGAGCAGATGGAGGTAGCTGATGCCATGACCTTCCATCACGGAAGACATGTAAACCACTGCTGCTGAGATTGGCGATGCGGTGATCGCAATCTGCGCGGATACCACTGCAGTAGACAGCGGACGGCAAGGTTTAACGCCTTGTTCCTTCGCAACTTCAGCGATAACTGGCAGTGTCGCCAGAGAGATGTTGCCAGTACCAGCAAAGATAGTCAGGAAATAGGTCACGATCGGTGCGAGGATCGTGATGTATTTCGGGTTACGGCGCAGCAGCTTTTCTGTCTGATGAACCAGATAGTCCAGACCGCCAGCAACCTGCATGGCAGAAATAGCGGCGATAACCGCCATGATAATGGAAATGACATCGAACGGGATGTTACCGGGTTTAACGCCAATAGCGGCAAGAACCAGCACCCCCAATCCGCCTGCAAAACCAATACCTATTCCCCCCAATCTGGCGCCCAAGAAGATCGCCAGCAAAACTATGATGAGTTCTACAACTAGCATATTAGCCTTCCTTGTTTTTTAACAAGTTGATATTAGATTGTTATTTTTAAGTTACTGCTCACAAGAAAAAAGGCACGTCATCTGACGTGCCTTCTTTATTTGTACTACCCTGTACGATTACTGTTCGCTTTCATCAGTATAGCGTTTTGCTTTGTAAGCCGGGTGCATCAGATTCTGTACGGAGAAAATATCGTCAAGTTCCGCTTCAGTCAACAGACCGCGTTCCAGAACGACTTCACGTACACTCTTACCGGTTTCGGCACAGATTTTACCCACGATGTCACCGTTGTGGTGACCGATGAACGGGTTCAGGTAAGTAACGATACCGATAGAGTTGTAAACGTAACCTTCGCACACTTCTTTGTTAGCAGTGATGCCGTTAATGCATTTTTCCAGCAGGTTGTAGCAAGCGTTGGTCAGAATGTGAACGGATTCAAACATGGCCTGGCCAATGACCGGCTCCATAACGTTCAACTGCAGCTGACCTGCTTCTGCTGCCATGGTAACAGTGGTGTCGTTACCGATGACTTTGAAGCATACCTGGTTAACCACTTCCGGAACAACCGGGTTTACTTTAGCTGGCATGATGGAAGAGCCCGCCTGCAGTTCCGGCAGGTTGATCTCGTTCAGGCCGGCACGTGGGCCAGAAGAGAGCAAGCGCAGGTCGTTACAGATTTTGGACATCTTCACAGCCAGGCGTTTCAGCGCGCCGTGAACCATAACATAAGCGCCGCAGTCAGAGGTCGCTTCGATCAGGTCTTCAGCCGGTACGCATGGGAAGCCAGTGACTTCAGCCAGTTTTTTCACTGCCAGCGGAGAGTACTCTTTCGGCGTGTTCAGACCAGTACCGATTGCTGTTGCGCCAAGGTTAACTTCCAGCAGCAGTTCAGCGGTACGTTGGATGTTTTTAACTTCTTCTTTCAGCAGGATGCTGAAAGCGCGGAATTCCTGGCCGAGGGTCATCGGTACTGCGTCCTGCAGCTGTGTACGACCCATTTTCAGGATGTCCTGGAATTCGACAGCTTTACGTTCAAAGCCTTCACGCAGTTGGTTAATCGCATCTACCAGCTTAATCAGGGAAGAGTAAACTGCGATACGGAAACCGGTCGGGTAGGCGTCGTTAGTGGACTGACATTTGTTAACATGGTCGTTCGGGTTCAGGTACTGATATTCACCTTTCTGGTGACCCATCAGTTCCAGACCGATATTGGCCAGCACTTCGTTGGTGTTCATGTTTACGGAAGTACCTGCGCCGCCCTGGTAGACGTCTACCGGGAACTGATCCATGCATTTTCCGTTGTTCAGGACTTCATCACATGCGGCAATGATGGCATTCGCTACACTTTTAGGAATGGTTTGCAGCTCTTTGTTTGCCATAGCTGCGGCTTTTTTAACCATTACCATACCGCGAACAAATTCAGGAATATCACTGATTTTGTTGTTGCTGATATAGAAGTTTTCAATCGCTCTCAGAGTGTGAACACCATAGTAGGCATCAGCTGGAACTTCCCTGGTACCCAACAGATCTTCTTCGATACGAATGTTGTTTGACATGTGAACCTTCTTTTTCAAGCTGCCAATGATTTGCTTTAAACACACAGAATATATGTGGTTTCGAATGTTTTTCGACCGACGATTATCCCCTGCATCGACCGAATACCCGAGATCATATGCTGCTTGAGGATTTCTACCGTAATCTGGATCACTTTAAGTGTCGGTTTTTACCCCTTAATTATTAATTTGTGAAATAGATCACCGCTTTGGGATTACTACCAAAAATAGTTGCGCAAACATCTTGAAATTTTGCTAATGACCACAATATAAGCTAAACGCGATTCGCAACCCATTCAGGTAGCCGGGGTTAACCGGCTGCTATTACAGGAGAAACCTTTGCGCTGGTTACCTTTTATTGCCATTTTCCTTTATGTCTATATTGAGATTTCAATCTTTATTCAGGTTGCCCATGTATTGGGGGTATTGCTGACCCTCGTGCTGGTTATATTCACGTCAGTTATCGGTATGTCACTGGTACGCAACCAGGGCTTTAAGAATTTCGTGCTGATGCAGCAAAAAATGGCGGCGGGTGAAAACCCAGCGGCGGAGATGATTAAAAGTGTTTCGCTGATCATTGCCGGTTTGCTGCTTTTATTACCGGGCTTTTTTACCGACTTCCTCGGTCTTCTACTTTTATTGCCGCCGGTGCAAAAGCATCTGACAGTGAAGTTGATGCCACATTTGCGCTTTTCTCGCATGCCAGGCGGCGGTTTTAGCGCCGGGACCGGTGGCGGTAATACTTTTGATGGTGAGTACCAGAGAAAGGATGATGACCGCGACCGCCTTGATCATAAAGACGATCGCCAGGATTAATGTCGAAACGCCGGATTATGTGGTTATGCCATTTTCCGGCGTTTTTCGTTTTGGCAGAAACAGCCATAACCCCGCCAGCATGATCAGCGCATAGAGACTTTTCCAGCCGACCATTGCCAGTAACAGAACGCATAACAGCCCGCCAACCACCGCCAGTAGTCGATAACGTCCTTGCAATAATTTACAACCTGCCAGCATGCATAACAGATAAATCATAATAAAGATGCCATTGGCATAAATAATAAGAGCGTCCAGATTGATCTCTAAAGCATGAATCACCAACGTGCTCACCACGCAGCAGCCGAGCACCGCATTGAGGGCATTATTCGGGATATGACGAGAAGAGAGGCGTGCCAGGTAGTGGTCAGGATTATGTTGCGCCTGCGACCAGACCAGGCGGGCGAAGCTCTGTATATAAATGTTGAGACTGGCAAAGCAGGCCAGATAGCCAATCACGCAGGCAATCCATAACGCTCCTACACCGAACAGTTGCACTACAATTTTTGGAAGCGATGCTGCCGCGGCCATTTGTTCACCATAGGCGTCGAAGTGTAAGACGACTACCGTACAGCCCCAGTAGACTAATCCTGCCAGCAGCAGACCAATCATCAAAGCACGAGGAAAATCACGCTCTGGATTTTTAAATTCCGAGGCAAGATGGGCAAATGCCTCCAGACCGACAAAGCACCAGAACATCACTGATAACGCAGCAAATAACCCGGTAAGTTCGATATTACCAGGTGCAGGGAAGGGGATATTCGCAGGTTTGATATCGCCCGCCCACCAGATAGCGACAATCAGCGCGACGATAAGTCCGGCAATAACTGTTTGTAGATTAGCACTGGAACTGGCACCGCGAGTACCGATATACCACACCAGCGCCAGCGTACCGAGTTCTGCCAACAACAGTTGCCAGCTATGCCAGCCAAACATTGCCTGGCCGAACCCGGCGGCAATTTGTAGCGCGGCAGGCAAACCCACGGGAATGACCGATAAAAACAACCAGCCGGTGACTCGCTCAAGCCGCGAACCAAACGCCATACCGACGAAGTGCGCGACACCGCCTGCGCTGGGATAGTGGCGACCCAGAATCGCAAACACAATCGCAATCGGGAACACTAAGATAATCAAAACGGGCCACGCCCACAGGCTGTTATTGCCCGCTACCAGCGCAGCTAACGCAGGAACGGCAAACACGCCAGTGCCTAATAATGACGTCGATAGCAGGCCAATGCCCTGGGCCAGCCCCAGTTCTTGTTTGAGTCCACTCATGGGTTGATGTCCGATTGCGCCCAAATTATGGGCAACTGCGTAGATTTTCGATGGTAGCACAATCAGATTCGCTTATGACGGTGATGAAGAAATTGCGATGAAATGTGAGGTGAATCAGGGTTTTCACCCGATTTTGTGCTGATCAGAATTTTTTTTCTTTTTCCCCCTTGAAGGGGCGAAGCCTCATCCCCATTTCTCTGGTCACCAGCCGGGAAACCACGTAAGCTCCGGCGTCACCCATAACAGATACGGACTTTCTCAAAGGAGAGTTATCAATGAATATTCGTCCATTGCATGATCGCGTGATCGTCAAGCGTAAAGAAGTTGAAACTAAATCTGCTGGCGGCATCGTTCTGACCGGCTCTGCAGCGGCTAAATCCACCCGCGGCGAAGTGCTGGCTGTCGGCAATGGCCGTATCCTTGAAAATGGCGAAGTGAAGCCGCTGGATGTGAAAGTTGGCGACATCGTTATTTTCAACGATGGCTACGGTGTGAAATCTGAGAAGATCGACAATGAAGAAGTGTTGATCATGTCCGAAAGCGACATTCTGGCAATTGTTGAAGCGTAATCCGCGCACGACACTGAACATACGAATTTAAGGAATAAAGATAATGGCAGCTAAAGACGTAAAATTCGGTAACGACGCTCGTGTGAAAATGCTGCGCGGCGTAAACGTACTGGCAGATGCAGTGAAAGTTACCCTCGGTCCGAAAGGCCGTAACGTAGTTCTGGATAAATCTTTCGGTGCACCGACCATCACCAAAGATGGTGTTTCCGTTGCTCGTGAAATCGAACTGGAAGACAAGTTCGAAAATATGGGTGCGCAGATGGTGAAAGAAGTTGCCTCTAAAGCGAACGACGCTGCAGGCGACGGTACCACCACTGCAACCGTACTGGCTCAGGCTATCATCACTGAAGGTCTGAAAGCTGTTGCTGCGGGCATGAACCCGATGGACCTGAAACGTGGTATCGACAAAGCTGTTACCGCTGCAGTTGAAGAACTGAAAGCGCTGTCCGTACCGTGCTCTGACTCTAAAGCGATTGCTCAGGTTGGTACCATCTCCGCTAACTCCGACGAAACCGTAGGTAAACTGATCGCTGAAGCGATGGACAAAGTCGGTAAAGAAGGTGTTATCACCGTTGAAGACGGTACCGGTCTGCAGGACGAACTGGACGTGGTTGAAGGTATGCAGTTCGACCGTGGCTACCTGTCTCCTTACTTCATCAACAAGCCGGAAACTGGCGCAGTAGAACTGGAAAGCCCGTTCATCCTGCTGGCTGACAAGAAAATCTCCAACATCCGCGAAATGCTGCCGGTTCTGGAAGCTGTTGCCAAAGCAGGCAAACCGCTGCTGATCATCGCTGAAGATGTTGAAGGCGAAGCGCTGGCAACTCTGGTTGTTAACACCATGCGTGGCATCGTGAAAGTTGCTGCGGTTAAAGCTCCGGGCTTCGGCGATCGTCGTAAAGCTATGCTGCAGGATATCGCAACCCTGACTGGCGGTACCGTAATCTCTGAAGAGATCGGTATGGAGCTGGAAAAAGCAACCCTGGAAGACCTGGGTCAGGCTAAACGTGTTGTGATCAACAAAGACACTACCACCATCATCGATGGCGTGGGTGAAGAAGCTGCAATCCAGGGCCGTGTTGCTCAGATCCGTCAGCAGATTGAAGAAGCAACTTCTGACTACGACCGTGAAAAACTGCAGGAGCGCGTAGCGAAACTGGCAGGCGGCGTTGCAGTTATCAAAGTAGGTGCTGCTACCGAAGTTGAAATGAAAGAGAAAAAAGCACGCGTTGAAGACGCCCTGCACGCGACCCGTGCTGCGGTAGAAGAAGGCGTGGTTGCTGGTGGTGGTGTTGCGCTGATCCGCGTAGCGTCTAAACTGGCTGACCTGCGTGGTCAGAACGAAGACCAGAACGTGGGTATCAAAGTTGCACTGCGTGCAATGGAAGCTCCGCTGCGTCAGATCGTCCTGAACTGCGGCGAAGAACCGTCTGTTGTTGCTAACACCGTTAAAGGCGGCGACGGCAACTACGGTTACAACGCAGCAACCGAAGAATACGGCAACATGATCGACATGGGTATCCTGGATCCAACTAAAGTAACCCGTTCTGCTCTGCAGTACGCGGCTTCTGTGGCTGGCCTGATGATCACCACCGAGTGCATGGTTACCGACCTGCCGAAAAACGATGCAGCTGACTTAGGCGCTGCTGGCGGTATGGGCGGCATGGGTGGCATGGGCGGCATGATGTAATTGCCCTGCACCTCGCAGAAATAAACAAACCCCCGGGCAGAAATGTCTGGGGGTTTTTCTTTTAGTCATCTTTTTAGTATAAGATTCACACACAGACGCGAGTGGCGTCCAGCTCATTGATTATGGGGAATAACATGCACGTAAAATACTTAGCAGGGATTGTCGGTGCCGCGCTACTGATGGCGGGTTGTGGCTCCAGCAACGAATTGAGTGCTGCCGGTCAGAGTGTACGCATTGTGGACGAGCAGCCAGGCGCAGAGTGCCAGCTGATTGGTACTGCGACAGGTAAGCAAAGCAACTGGCTTTCCGGGCAACACGGTGAAGAAGGCGGTTCTATGCGCGGCGCAGCAAACGATCTGCGCAACCAGGCGGCTGCAATGGGCGGTAACGTGATTTATGGCATCAGCAGCCCGTCGCAGGGAATGTTGTCCAGTTTTGTCCCGACGGATAGCCAGATTATCGGCCAGGTATATAAGTGCCCGAACTGATGGGATCCAGAGGCTGGATACTTCCAGCCTCGTAGTAAAACAGATGGGATTATTTCGCCTGCGGTGCAGTTTTGCTGGTGGATTGAACACGTAAGTGATGCAGCGCGCGTAAGCATTGATCCTGGGTTAGCGGTTGGGCATTATTTGCCGCTACGGTGCGAACATAGACCTGACATGGCACACCCGCGAGTTTTTTCAGTCGGGGGCTGAAATCAAGCATTCGGCGAGTGATCGCCTCCACTTCTTTACCCGGCGTTGCTTCACGCGTTTTCACCACTGCGCCGCTAAATTGTTCTTTGCCACTTTTATCTTTAAAGCGGTAAAGCACCGCCAGATAATGGTTGAACAAGTTATGTTTCCATTCCGGTTGGGAATAGGTGTCATATTCCAGATTGCCATTGTCCTGGCAGTCAACGTCGTATAACGGCAGGAAATCTAACAGTGAGGTAATACGTAATGCCAGTTCACGCATTTCCGCATTATTAATTGCATGAATGATTGCTCGCGCCAGCATTTCAATCTGCAATTCATTGATGACTAACTCACATGTGCTACCGTCATGTAGCGTTAATACGAAGGTAAGATTTTCACCCTGATTATCGGTAAGTTCCAGCGTGTTAACCCGACGATTAATATCGGCATTTTTAAGCTCATCAACCAGAATTTCTGGGATATTTTCTGCCATTTTCTTAATGACTTTATCGCGAGCTTGCTCATACTGAAGGCGTGCAGCAGCATCCAGTTTATGCTTTTGATGCAAACGGCTTTCCAGCGCAATCAGAAGGTCGCGCAGTTCCATGACAGACAGAAAGAACAACGATTCTTTATTGCGAGGCTCTTTAATTTTCAGCGCCAGTGCAATGAAATTATTACTCTTGCGAATAACACCGGTATTAACACCCTTGATGCTTATGGCCATGTAGGTTCTCCCTAACCATTTCTCAATTAAATAATTAATTTTAGTTTATAAGCCAGATAAATGGGCTTGGTAGTAATAGTTGTTAAAATAACATAAATAGCCGTGCTCACTCTATATAAACAGAAAAGAAAGGTTAATTATTGGTGTTGGTTATATAAAGAGTAACAACAGCAATGTATATGAATAATTAAAGGTTATGCAACGGGCAAAGATTAAACTTCCCTGTTTAATCAGTTACTGCTGGCGTAGCTGGAGATCCAGCGGCGTTTTGCTGGGTTCGCCGCCAATTTCTCGCGCCAGTTTAGGCACCAGATATCCCGACACCAGTGTCAGCAACTCACGCATAATCTGCCGTGCTTCGTCATCACTCACCATAAAATGCGCCGCGCCCTGTACTTTATCGAGCACATGCAGGTAATACGGCATCACGCCGGCATCGAACAACGCATTACTCAGGTTTGCCAGCGTTTGTGCGTTATCGTTCACATCACGTAACAGAACGCTCTGGTTGAGCAAAGTAACGCCTACCCGGCGCAACTTAGCCATCGCCTGACGGAATGTTTCATCTATCTCATTGGCATGGTTGATGTGATTCACCAGCAAGATTTGCAGCGTAGAATGTGAAAAGCGTTCAACCAGCGCATCTGTGATGCGTGCCGGGATCACAATCGGCAGACGGCTGTGAATCCGCAGACGTTTGATATGCGGGATGGCTTCCAGTTGTGTGAGCAACCAGTCCAGCTCGTGATCTTTCGCCATCAGCGGATCGCCGCCGGAGAAAATCATCTCGTCCAGTTCCGGATGCGCAGCAACATACTCAAGTGCAATCTGCCAGTTACGCTTGTTGCCCTGATTTTCGGCATAGGGGAAGTGGCGACGGAAGCAATAGCGGCAATTTACCGCGCAGCCGCCTTTGACCAGCAAAAGCGCCCGGTTGTGGTATTTATGCAACAAACCTGGCACTACGCTGTGCTGTTCTTCCAGCGGGTCGGTGGAGAATCCGGGCGCGACGACAAACTCATCTTGCGAGGTAATTACCTGACGCAAAAGCGGATCGTTCGGATTGCCTTTCTCCATGCGATCGATAAATGAGCGGGGCACACGCAGGGCAAACAGCTTTTTGGCGCTGCGTCCGGCCAACAGTTTTTCGTCCGCGTCTATATTCAAAAGACGCAGAAGTTCATCAGGATCGGTCACAACATCGGCAAGTTGCGTTAACCAATCTTCTCTGGATGGGGTATTTAGGGTTACAATATGCGCCATTTTGTGGCTTAGCTACCAATTAACAAATTTCAGAGGGCCTTATGGCAACGTACTATAGCAACGATTTTCGTGCTGGTCTTAAAATCATGTTAGACGGCGAACCTTACGCGGTTGAAGCGAGTGAATTCGTAAAACCGGGTAAAGGCCAGGCATTTGCTCGCGTTAAACTGCGTCGTCTGCTGACCGGTACTCGCGTAGAAAAAACCTTCAAATCTACTGATTCCGCTGAAGGCGCTGATGTTGTCGATATGAACCTGACTTACCTGTACAACGACGGTGAGTTCTGGCACTTCATGAACAACGAAACTTTCGAGCAGCTGTCTGCTGACGCAAAAGCAATTGGCGACAACGCGAAATGGCTGCTTGATCAGGCAGAGTGTATCGTAACTCTGTGGAATGGTCAGCCGATCTCCGTTACTCCGCCGAACTTCGTTGAACTGGAAATCGTTGATACCGATCCGGGCCTGAAAGGTGATACCGCAGGTACTGGCGGCAAACCAGCTACCCTGTCTACTGGCGCTGTGGTTAAAGTTCCGCTGTTCGTGCAGATCGGCGAAGTCATCAAAGTGGATACCCGCTCTGGTGAATACGTCTCTCGCGTGAAGTAATGCGGTTGTGGTGCGGCCTGCAGGCTGCACCATCACTTATTCAGGTCAGAGATGATGAAACGCCTTATCGTTCTTGTTTTGCTTGCCAGTGCGCTGCTCACGGGCTGTAACACCGCTCGCGGTTTTGGTGAAGACATTAAACATCTCGGTAATTCCATCTCCCGCGCTGCCAGCTAATTTTTCTTCTCTTCCGAAAAATCATCAGATTTCCATCATTTTTGGTGATGTTGTCTATTATTAATTTGCTATAGGCAAACATAAATAACATTACCTAAAAGGAAGACGTTATGGTGAAGAAGACAATTGCAGCGATCTTTTCTGTTCTGGTGCTTTCAACAGTATTAACTGCCTGCAACACCACGCGTGGCGTTGGTGAAGACATTTCTGATGGCGGTAACGCGATTTCTGGCGCAGCAACGAAAGCGCAGCAGTAAGCAATAACGGTACGACAGTTATGTCGTGCCGTTTGTTTTTTTGCAATAGTCACAAAGGTAATAGTTGAAATTCCCCTGCCACCTGGCAAAATATCCGTTCAACCATCAGCTTTGCAGGACGACCTGCAAACGCCTCTTTTCACCGGGGACGGCCCCAATTCTCCGGAGCCTGATATGTCCTGGATTATCTTAGTTATTGCTGGTCTGCTGGAAGTGGTATGGGCCGTTGGCCTGAAATATACCCACGGCTTTAGTCGTT
Organism: Escherichia sp. WS568; assembly: GCF_046486085.1. Lineage (NCBI taxonomy): Bacteria > Pseudomonadati > Pseudomonadota > Gammaproteobacteria > Enterobacterales > Enterobacteriaceae > Escherichia > Escherichia sp. WS568. The sequence continues at coordinate 150,601 of NZ_JBJQMC010000003.1, read as the reverse complement.
TGACGCCAAGTGTTATTACCGTGATGGCGATGATTGTCAGTATGGCGCTACTTGCCTGGGCGATGAAATCGTTACCAGTAGGGACGGCTTATGCCGTGTGGACGGGTATTGGCGCAGTCGGCGCGGCCATCACCGGCATTGTGCTGCTCGGTGAGTCCGCTAACCCGATGCGCCTGGCGAGTCTGGCGTTAATCGTATTGGGGATTATTGGTCTGAAACTCAGCACTCACTAACTACCGGGCTGCTGTACCCAAATAAACTTACTGACATCAAACCCTTCCCGGGTCGCGACTGCCAGCATCTCCTGTTTCACTTCGTCAGAAATGGTTGGCGTGCGAGAGAGTATCCACAGGTAGTCGCGGTCCGGGCCGCAAACCAGCGCATGGCGGTATTCCCGATCGAGTGCAATAACGTTATAACCGCCATAGAAAGGACCAAAGAATGACACTTTCAGCGCAGCGCGAGTTGGTGCGCCGGTAAAGTACGCTTTCCCTTCACTCTGCTGCCACATTCCTCTGTCAGGGTTATAGCCTTTATTAATGACATTCAGGCCGCCGTCATCCCGCAGGCTGTATGTTGCGGTGACTTTTTCCAGTCCACGTTCAAAGCGGTGATCAAAACGGGCAATCTCATACCAGGTGCCGAGATAGCGTTTAGCGTCGAAATTATTCACTACGGTCACGCCACGCGGCGGCGTAGGAGAACTGCAGGCAACGACCAGAAATGCAGCTGTCGCTGCGGCAACGAGAGGGAGCAGGCGCATAAATGTTTCCTTACTGGTTTTTTCTAAGTGTAGATGACAGCAAGGAAAAGCGGAGAAAAGGTCCGAAAATTCGGACCCGATGAAATTTTACTGTAGAGTGTTGAGAATCTGCCAGGCGGCGGTAACTCTCGCTGGATTGGGATAGTTTTTGTTAGCCAGCATCACGATACCCAGCTCTTTTTCTGGAATAAACGCGACATAGCTACCAAATCCGCCGGTCGCCCCCGTTTTATGTACCCATGATGCACGTACTGCAGGAGTTGGGGGCGTAATCGGTTTTACGGGGCGTGCTGCCAGTGCAATTTTATTGTCACTGCCGTTAATGATGATGTCAGGATTTACCGGCCAGTCCAGCATTTCCCAGCCCAGACCCTGATACATATCGCCGGTTTGCCAGTAGCGAGATTGTGCCAGTTGTATCCCTTGTTGAAGTGTTTTCTCATTGATATCAAAGGGTTTTAAATTGCTTTGCACCCAGCGGGCCATATCTTCAATGGTCGACTTCACACCATAAGCTTCAGCATCTAACGCCCCTGGCGAAACATGTACTGCCTTACCTTCGCGATATCCCCAGGCGTAGTTCTTTTCTTCTGCGGACGGTACATTAATCCACGTATGATTGAGTTTGAGTGGCTGGAAGACACGAGTTTTCATCGCCTGCTCAAAACTCAAACCAGACGGCTTCACAGCCAGTGCGCCGAACAAACCGATACTGGAGTTGGCATACAGACGTTGTGTTCCTGGAGCCCATGCAGGCTGCCAGTTTTGATAGAAGCGCAGCAAGTCGCTTGAGGATTTCACCTCATCCGGCACCTGCAATGGCAGGCCGCCAGCGGTGTAGGTTGCGAGATGTAATAGTGTGATCCCATTCCACTGTTTAGCGGTAAGTTCAGGCCAGTATTTTGTTGTGGGATCGCTTAACTTGATTTCCCCTCGAGCAATAGCGTCGCCACCAAGCACGCCCGTAAATGTTTTGCTGACCGAACCTAACTCAAACAACGTTTGCTGTGTGACGGGCTGCTTTTTGGCGATGTCCGCATAGCCCCAGGTAAAGTAATAAGGTTTACCCTGATAAATTACCGCCACCGCCATACCGGGGATCTTTTGTTGCTCTATAAGCGGGGTAATTGTGCGATGCACAATATCGTTGATTTGTTGAGGGGCGGCAAATGTGGAGCAAGAGGCGGTAATTAATAAGGTGCAGAGCGTCGTTTTGAACATAAGGTCTGGTTTCCATACAAAACGGCCCGCCATAGGCGGGCCGGATTTACATTGGCGATGCGTTAGATTGTAACGACACCAATCAGTGTGACAACTGTCAGGATAGCAGCCAGACCGTAGAAAACCCATTTACCCGCAGGTACGTGGATTTTCAGATCGTGCATCGCGTGGTGCATACGGTGTAAACCACACCACAGCGGCAGAACGATCATCAGGAACAGGAATACGCGACCAATGAAGCTCTGCGCGAACGCCAGAACGCGCTCGTAGCTCAGCGCATCACCCGGAAATAGCCCCAGTGGCAGCAGAATACCCACCAGCAGGATCATCACCGGCGCAATAATTGCGCTCCACATACCACCGGCCCCGAAGAGGCCCCAGAATACCGGTTCGTCAGAACGCTTTGGATTTGGATTAATCATCTCAGGCTCCTTACCAGTACAGGGCAACAAACAGGATTACGATGGTGGCAACCACAGTTACCGCCCAGAGACTTTTGATAATTGGCTCTGGTCCCATTTTTTCGTCTTTTACAATGATATTGGCTGCTTTTGGTGCCAGCTCAAACCAGGTTTTGGTGTGCAGCAGGGCTGCCGCCAGAGTGATCAGGTTAATGATCACGATAACCGGGTTTTGTAAAAAGTCGACGAATCCCGCCCAGGCTTCCGGGCCATTTTTCAGGGCAAACAGCCCGAAAATCAGTTCAATGCTGAACCACACAGCCGGAACCGCCGTGCCTTCGCGCAGCATGTAAAAGCGATAAAACGGCAATTTTTTCCACCAGGTGGACGTCATTGGCCGTACATACGGTTTACGTTTAGTCGTCATGTTGCACTCCTTAGCGTGGTTTCAGGGTCGCGATAAGAAAGTCTTTCGAACTTTCTACTTTGCCCTGCTGAATGGCCGCAGCCGGATCGACGTGTTTCGGGCAGACTTCGGAGCAGTAGCCCACGAAAGTACAGCTCCATACGCCGTTCTGGCTGTTCAACTGCGCCATACGCTCCTTCTTACCGTGGTCGCGGCTATCTTCGTTATAACGATGCGCCAGCGTAATGGCAGCCGGACCGATGAACTCTGGGTTCAGGCCAAACTGCGGGCACGCGGCGTAGCACAGACCACAGTTGATGCAACCGGAGAACTGGTGATACTTCGCCATCTGCGCCGGGGTCTGGATGTTAGTACCCTGATCCGCGGTGCGGGAGTTGCCGATGATGTACGGTTTGATCGCTTCCAGACTTTCGATGAAGTGGGTCATATCGACCACCAGATCGCGTTCAATCGGGAAGTTAGCTAACGCTTCAACCTTCATACCGTCGGTGTAATCACGCAGGAAGGTTTTACATGCCAGTTTTGGCACGTTGTTAACCATCATGCCGCAGGAACCACAAATCGCCATACGGCAGGACCAGCGGTAGCTCAAGTCCGGTGCCAGGTTGTCTTTGATGTAGCCCAGCGCATCCAGTAATGAGGTAGTTGCGTCATAAGGCACTTCATAGAATGCGCTATGCGGTGCGGTATCGACTTCCGGGTTATAGCGCACCACCTCAATTTTCAGGTTTTTCATCTCAGCCATTCGCCTTCTCCTTCTTATTGGCTGCTTCCGCCTTATCGGCTGCATCCGCTTCGCCACCGTAAACGCGTTTAGCTGGCGGCAGCGTAGTAATCTTCACGTCGCTGTACTCCAGGCGAGTCGTGCCATCAGCATCGCGGAAGGCGAGGGTGTGTTTGAGGAAGTTGACGTCGTCACGCTCGGTGCAACCTTCGTCCAGACGCTGGTGCGCGCCGCGAGACTCTTTACGTGCCATTGCGGAGTGCGCCATACATTCAGCAACGTTCAGACCGTGACCCAGTTCAATGGTGTAGAGCAGGTCGGTGTTGAACACGCTGGAAGTGTCGGTGATGCGCACGCGCTTGAAGCGTTCCTGCAATTCTGCCAGCTTGTCGATGGTTTTCTGCATCAGTTCTGGCGTACGGTAGATACCGCAGCCTTCTTCCATGGCCATGCCCATTTCGTCGCGGATCTTAGCCCAGTTTTCGCCGCCATCCTGGTTAACCAGATCTTTCAGGCGCTGTTCAACGCCAGCAACCTGAGCATTGATTGCTGCATCGTTGCCATTACCGGCAGTAGATGCGCGTTCCATAGCTTGCTCACCGGCCAGACGACCGAAGACCACCAGTTCCGCCAGCGAGTTGGAGCCCAGACGGTTCGCACCGTGCAGACCAACAGAGGAACATTCACCCACGGCGAACAGACCTTTAATGCGGGTTTCACAGTTCTGATCGGTTTCGATACCACCCATGGTGTAGTGTGCGGTCGGACGTACCGGAATCGGTTCTTTAACCGGATCGACGCCAACGTACGCTTTCGCCAGTTCGCAGATGAACGGCAGACGTTCATGCAGTTTTTTCTCGCCGAGGTGACGCAGGTCGAGATAAACCACATCGCCACGTGGCGTGGAGATGGTGTTGCCTTTACGCCATTCGTGCCAGAAGGCCTGAGAAACTTTGTCGCGTGGACCCAGTTCCATATATTTGTTTTTCGGCTCGCCCAGCGGAGTTTCCGGGCCCATGCCGTAATCTTGCAGATAACGGTAGCCATTTTTGTTGACCAGAATACCACCTTCACCGCGGCAGCCTTCGGTCATCAGGATACCGGAACCTGGTAGACCGGTTGGGTGATACTGAACGAATTCCATGTCACGCAGCGGAACGCCGTGGCTTAGCGCCATACCCATACCGTCACCGGTAACGATGCCGCCGTTGGTGTTGTAACGATAAACGCGACCCGCACCGCCGGTAGCCATAACGACCGCGTTAGCACGGATCTGCACCAGCGTGCCTTCCATCATGTTCATTGCTACCAGGCCGCGAACATGACCATCATCAACCAGAATATCCAGCACGAAATGTTCGTCAAAACGCTGGATCTGCGGGAATTGCAGAGAGGTCTGGAACAGCGTGTGCAGCATATGGAAGCCGGTCTTATCGGCGGCGAACCAGGTACGCTCGATTTTCATGCCGCCGAAGCGACGTACGTTGACGCTACCATCCGGGCGACGGCTCCATGGGCATCCCCACAGTTCCAGTTGGGTCATTTCGGTTGGGCAGTGGTGGACGAAATAATCCACGACATCCTGCTCACACAACCAGTCGCCACCCGCTACTGTATCGTGAAAGTGATATTCGAAGCTGTCATGATCCTGCGCGACAGCGGCGGAGCCCCCTTCTGCAGCAACGGTATGGCTACGCATCGGGTATACTTTTGAGATTAGTGCGATTTTTGCATTTGGATTTGCCTGCGCGGCAGCAATTGCAGCACGTAATCCCGCGCCACCGGCGCCTACAATGGCAAGATCGGCTTGAAAGGTTTGCACGACATTCCTCCAGATTGTTTTTATCCCACAGCCCCGTACTTCAGGGTAAGTGCCTGAAAGTTACGGTCTGCGAACGCTATTCCACTGCTCCTTTATAGGTACAACAGTATAGTCTGATGGATAAGTCTGAAATTTGACGAGATCGATTTTTTTAGTGCGCAAGAGGGCTAAATTATCACTGAAGATGATTAATTTAATTACTAAACCATCAGATCGTGCTTTTTTTAGTCACTGCCCACCGTTGTTTGATTCCTGCGTAAAATTTGTCTCGCCGTCGCGTTGCGAGTAGACTTCGTGCCCTTGTCAAAAACTGGAGATTTAACTATGAGCGAAACGGCATCCTGGCAGCCGAGCGCATCCATTCCTAACTTATTAAAACGCGCGGCGATTATGGCGGAGATCCGTCGTTTCTTTGCCGATCGTGGAGTGCTGGAGGTGGAGACGCCTTGTATGAGCCAGGCGACGGTAACCGATATTCATTTGGTCCCGTTTGAGACACGTTTCGTTGGCCCCGGGCATTCGCAGGGGATGAATCTCTGGTTAATGACCAGCCCTGAATACCATATGAAACGCCTGCTGGTTGCTGGTTGTGGGCCGGTATTCCAGCTGTGCCGCAGCTTCCGTAATGAAGAGATGGGGCGTTATCACAACCCTGAGTTCACTATGCTTGAGTGGTATCGACCGCACTATGATATGTACCGGTTGATGAACGAGGTGGACGATCTCTTACAACAAGTGCTGGACTGCCCGGCAGCAGAAAGCCTTTCTTATCAACAAGCTTTCTTGCGTTATCTGGAAATTGACCCGCTCTCTGCCGACAAAACGCAACTGCGGGAAGTGGCAGCGAAACTGGATTTGAGCAACGTTGCAGATACCGAAGAAGACCGCGACACGTTGCTACAATTGCTGTTTACCTTTGGCGTAGAGCCAAATATTGGCAAAGAAAAACCGACCTTTGTGTACCACTTTCCAGCCAGCCAGGCATCACTGGCGCAAATCAGTACCGAAGATCATCGGGTCGCTGAACGCTTTGAGGTTTATTATAAAGGTATTGAGCTGGCGAATGGTTTCCATGAATTGACGGATGCCCGTGAGCAGCAACAACGCTTTGAACAAGATAACCGTAAGCGCGCGGCGCGCGGTTTGCCGCAGCACCCCATTGACCAGAATCTGATTGAAGCCTTGAAAGTCGGTATGCCTGACTGTTCCGGCGTGGCATTAGGCGTTGATCGTCTGGTGATGTTGGCGCTGGGCGCGGAGACACTGGCTGAAGTCATCGCCTTTAGCGTTGACCGGGCATAATTCTGAAAAATTACTGAATTAACCGCGAAGAATGGCGTGATAAGCGCCATTCTGTAGCATATGTTTTCATTTTTCCGCTAAAGGCCACAATTTAAGACTGGATATTTGATATCATCCAGGTATCAATTCTGTATTGGTTTTTACGCTGCCCGCTCAATGTTGGGCAGTGCAGTTCAGTGGGCGCGTTTTATACACGCGCTGAAATGAAGGATGGTTTCATGCCTCACACGATAAAAAAGATGAGTCTGATAGGACTCATATTGATGATCTTTACTTCCGTATTTGGATTTGCCAATAGCCCATCGGCTTATTACTTAATGGGTTATAGTGCGATTCCCTTTTATATATTTTCTGCATTGTTATTCTTTATTCCATTCGCCTTAATGATGGCTGAAATGGGAGCGGCTTATCGCAAAGAAGAAGGTGGTATCTATTCCTGGATGAATAATAGTGTCGGACCACGTTTTGCCTTCATTGGTACATTTATGTGGTTTTCCTCTTATATCATCTGGATGGTGAGTACCTCAGCGAAAGTTTGGGTACCGTTCTCAACATTCCTCTATGGTAGCGACATGACCCAGCACTGGCGTATTGCCGGACTGGAGCCTACGCAGGTGGTTGGTCTGCTGGCAGTGGCATGGATGATTCTGGTCACCGTCGTTGCTTCAAAGGGGATTAATAAAATTGCCCGCATTACTGCGGTGGGCGGTATTGCAGTAATGTGTCTGAATTTAGTATTGCTGTTAGTAAGCATTACTATTTTGTTATTAAATGGTGGGCATTTCGCGCAGGATATTAATTTCCTTGCATCACCGAACCCAGGTTATCAGTCCGGTCTGGCAATGCTATCGTTTGTGGTATTTGCTATTTTTGCCTATGGCGGAATTGAAGCGGTGGGTGGTCTGGTCGATAAAACGGAAAATCCAGAAAAGAACTTTGCCAAAGGTATTGTTTTTGCCGCTATTGTTATTTCAATCGGTTATTCGCTGGCAATATTTTTATGGGGCGTCAGCACAAACTGGCAGCAGGTATTAAGTAATGGTTCCGTTAACCTCGGCAATATTACCTATGTGCTGATGAAGAGCCTCGGGGTGACGCTGGGTAACGCACTGCATTTTTCACCTGAAGCGTCATTGTCGCTGGGCGTATGGTTTGCGCGTATTACCGGACTGTCGATGTTCCTCGCTTATACCGGTGCGTTCTTTACGCTTTGCTATTCACCGCTGAAAGCCATCATCCAGGGAACGCCGAAAGCATTGTGGCCGGAACCGATGACGCGCCTGAATACGATGGGGATGCCGTCTATTGCCATGTGGATGCAGTGCGGGTTGGTTACTATCTTCATTCTGCTGGTTTCGTTTGGTGGCGGTACCGCATCGGCGTTCTTTAACAAGCTGACGCTGATGGCGAACGTGTCTATGACGCTTCCTTACCTGTTCCTCGCGCTGGCTTTCCCATTTTTTAAAGCACGTCAGGATCTCGACAGACCGTTTGTGATTTTCAAAACGCATATGTCGGCAATGATTGCAACAGTGGTTGTCGTACTGGTGGTGACATTTGCGAACGTCTTCACCATCATTCAACCTGTGGTTGAAGCTGGAGACTGGGACAGCACATTGTGGATGATTGGCGGCCCTGTCTTCTTCTCGCTGTTAGCGATGGCGATTTACCAGAACTATTGCAGTCGCATGGCGAACAAACCTGAGTTAGCTCTCGACTGATCATATGAAATCCTGCAACTCATCGTCTCTCCGGCGATGAGTTGTCTGGAAAGGAAGACGTTATGGACGACGCTAGTCGGGATCCAGTGATAACCGAAGATGAAATCAGGGAGCTGCACTTTTCTGCCGGGGATGTGGCGGAAATAGAGCAAACGGTCCTCTCTTTTGTCGATACCCGCCACACCCGCAAAGTAGCGATGGTGGTGGGTAACACTATTAATACCCTCAAAGAGCGCGATGGTCCGCGGTGGGGAAACCTGCCGGATATCTATTGCGCTTATCTTATTAGATGTCTGGTTTTTCGCGGAGAATTAGTGGGATACGGCGATTTGTTTCGTATGCGCTATAGCGAAATTAAGCGACCGATTATCTCATGAGTGCGCGCATGTTTATCTTGTGCTGCATCTGGTTTATTGTGGCGTTCCTCTGGATAACCATCACTTCCGCGCTGGACAAAGAGTGGATGATTGATGGACGCGGGATTAATAACGTCTGCGATGTGCTGATGTATCTCGAAGATGACGATACCCGTGATGTCGGTGTGATAATGACGTTACCGCTCTTTTTCCCTTTTCTCTGGTTCGCTTTGTGGCGAAAAAAACGCGGCTGGTTTATGTACGCCACCGCGCTGGCTATTTTCGGCTATTGGCTGTGGCAGTTTTTTCTGCGCTATCAGTTTTGCTTATAAGCCGGATGGGTTCATCCGGCCACAAAGACCTTACAAACTTCCCGCCTGACGACCTTTGCCCGCAGAAGTTAATGTTCTCCCCGTTTGTTTACCATTCAGGCTTTCCAGACGCATCTGGAAGGGCGGGAATGGCATATCGATACCGTGGGCATGGAAGCCTGCCAGAATTAGCTGGTGAATCTCATGGCGTAGCGGCATGCGGTGACCCATTTCTGCGGCGTAAATACGCAGCTCGAAAATCTGAATCCCCTGTTGCAGATCCACCAGGAAGACTTCCGGTGCCGGGTTGTCGATCACCAGCGAGCAGCGACGCGCTGCGGTGAGCAGGATTTCCGTCACTTCTTCACTGTTGGCATCGGCAGGGGCCGGAATCGTCAACACCACGCGCGTGACCGAGTCAGAGAGCGACCAGTTGATAAACTGCTCGGTAATAAACGCCTTGTTCGGCACGATAATTTCTTTGCGGTCCCAGTCGCTGATGGTGGTGGCGCGGGTGTTAATTTTCGTCACACTACCGGTAAGATCGCGGATCGTTACCGTATCGCCAATGCGAATCGGTTTTTCGAACAGGATAATCAGGCCAGAGATAAAGTTGGCGAAAATTTCCTGCAAACCAAAACCGAGACCAACACCGAGCGCGGCGACCAGCCACTGCAATTTCGACCACTCAATACCAATCATCGAGAAGCCGACCAGCCCGCCAATCAGCATCAGCAGATATTTGGTGATGGTGGTGATGGCGTAGCCCGTACCCGGCGTTAAATCCAGGTGCTGCAGAATCGCCAGTTCCAGCAGCGCGGGCAGGTTGCGCACCAGCTGCGTGGTGATGATAAACACCAGAATGGCAATCAGTACCGCACCGAGGGTAATCGGCTCCAGGCTTTCTACGCCCTGTACCGTGGAAGTGACATCCCACAGCGAAATATTTTCGAGGAAGCCGAAAGCGGAATGGATTTCTGACCACAGCACAATGACCGAAAGCAGGGCGATCAACATCAAAATTGAGCGCACCAGCCGCAAGGATTGCGCACTGATGGCATCGAGATCGACTTCGCTTTCATCGACTTCAATTGCTCCTTCCGGGCTACTGTGATGATGCGCTTCCTCTTCGCCACGCGCACGTTGCGCTAACATCTCTGCCCGGCGATGCTTCGCCCGGTCAAACGCCAGCCTGCGGCGCTGGATCAGCATCCAGCGGCGGATAACGTGATAAACCACCAGTAGCAGGAACCAGATGGCAACCGAGGTTTCAAGCCTCGCTAACAGTGCCTGCGCCGTTGCCAGATAACCCACCGCCGACGCCAGAATAGCGACCAGCGGTGCGCTAATCATCATGTTCCACAGCATATGGTTGGTAATGTTGTCGCCGCTGCCTTCTTTGTTGAGATACAGCGGGATCCCGGCCTTTTTCAGGCTGAGGGTGACCACCGCCAGCGCACCGCAAATGAGGATAAAGCAAAGCCGTCCCAGCGAACCGGAAAATTCGCGGTCGTCGAGGTTATCGAACATCATCAGCGCCATAATCAGTGGCACAATAAGCCCGATGCTCATCAGGTAGTAGCGCATCCCACGGGAAACGCGTTCGCGCGGCCAGCCAAAATGAGCGATAAACAAGCCGTTCGGGCGGGCAAAGGTAGCGCAAATCATCACTACCCACAGCAGCGGCACGGTGGCCGTTACACCATCGCCAATCGCGACCGCCAGCGGATAAGGCCACGCCTCGCGCAAGCCGTAACCCAGCGTCATCCACAGCACCGGTAGCGGTGACGCGACGAGAATCGACCAGAAAAGAGTGCGTAACGTCAGCCAGAAGTGATCCTGAGTCACTTTGCCGACTTTCGCCGCCGAACGTTCAAGAAAACGGGTGAAATAGCGGCGTGAGTAAATACTGCAACCGACCAGAATCAACGCGCCAAACAGCGGTAAAATTGTCTCTTTACTGGTCAGCATCATCACACTGGCTTTGCCCAACTGACTGAAGGTGTCCAGCGAAATGAGACGACGCAGATCCTGGGCGATTTCCAGCGGCCAGGCGATGGTCATCGGGCGCACGTCAGAGGTCCAGAACAGATAGCGGTGCGTCGCTTCATTCACCTCTTTCAGCGCATCCTCCAGTTGCCCGTTGGAGACTTTCAGCTTGGTCAGTTCCAGTAGTAGCGTGTCGCCACCCTGCAACAATGAGTTCAGCAACTCACGCTGAGTGCGTAGCTGTGCTTCCAGAATACGGTTTTGCTCGGCGGTCAGCGGCTGACCGTCGGCCTGATGAATTTGCCTTAGCTGCGGCTGTTTATTAAGCAGATCCTCATAACGTAACCGTTGCACACGCAACTGCGCCATTTCGGTATCAAGCTGTTGTGGTTTTGGCATTTCCGGCAGCCGTGCCACCTGCGCCCGCAACGCTTCGCCGAGCAGGTTGGACGAGCCCAGCCATTGCGACTGTTCACGCAGCGTATTCAACGCCTGCCGGACCTGTAACGTCTGGCTGGCAGCCTGACGCTGTTGCGAGGCAACGAGATCCATCCGCTGCGCCTGTTGATTCAGCGCTGCCGATAGTTCGCGGTTAATTTTGAATTGCGCGACGATATCTTTCGGCAAATCGGCACTGTTTTCTGCCAGTAATTCGGTACTTTCCAGCGCCCGCTCCGCCTCAAGCTGACGTTGGCTGTTCAACTGATTACGTAAGGCCTGCAAATATGCATCCAGTTGCTGGCTCTCTTTTTCCGCCAGCTCTGAGCGTAAGCGCGCTAATTCCTGGCGGTTATTGGCGGACAGCTGCGCCAGTTCCAGTTCATCGACGAGCGCTTTCAGGCGTGCGGAGTCAGACTGCAACGCGAAATTTTGTGCCTGATTGAGCGGGGAATTGCCGGTAAGCGTCCCCAGGCGGCGCTCGATTTCATTTAACTGACGGCGGGCATCGGTTTGCTGTTGCGGCAGTTGATTCAGCGAATCGGCAATCTCGCGGGCGCGTTCCTGCTCTTGCTGGGCCTGACGGCTTTTATCCAGCAACTGGCTGCTGACCTGGAGAATTTCCTGATTCAGCGCGTCGGTAGACATTCCCGGTGACACGCTGCGCGGCTCGTCACGCATGTTGTTTAATTGCGCGCGCAGAGTAGCGGAGAGTTTCGGATAATTATCAATGACTTCTTGATATTGCTTGATGCGCTCAAGGGAACCTTTCCGTTCCTCAAGCGCATTTAAGGCAGACTGGAGCGCCTCTACGACTTCCGGTTGCGCGGGTTTCGCCGCTTTTGCCTGCTCCAGTTCTTGTGAGATTTGTTTGCTATCGGGGGCCGTCGCGGCGTACGCCCCCCAACTGAGGCACCAGGCCATCAGAAAAGTGATAATCAGGCGCACGTCAGCGTTTCCTTTGATGGATTAGACCTGGTCTTTTTTGTCGTCAACCAATGGGCTGGCGTCGTGTTCTGCTTCGATCTCTTCAGCAGGAAGCGGGGCGGGTTCAGCGTCTGGCGTAACAAAGGTTTCGGTAGATACTGCCAGCGGCTGGCCAATTTTCGTGACAGACAGGCTTTCCAGTTGCTCAACCAGATTCACTTTACCCGGTGCAAACAGGTTGATAACGGTGGAACCGAGTTTAAAGCGACCCATTTCCTGGCCTTTCAGCAGTGCCACAGAACCGTCGTTTTCCCCGGCAGGCCAGGTCCAGCGCTTGATGATACCTTCGCGCGGCGGCGTAATGGTGCCCGCCCAGACCGTCTCAATGCTGCCTACAATCGTCGCCCCGACCAGAATCTGCGCCATTGGGCCAAATTCGGTATCGAACAGGCAGATCACGCGTTCGTTACGGGCAAACAGATTCGGCACGTTCTGAGCGGTGAGATGGTTAACGGAGAAGAGATCGCCCGGCACGTAGATCATCTCACGCAGAATACCGTTGCACGGCATGTGTACGCGGTGGTAGTCACGCGGGGAGAGGTAAGTGGTCACAAACGTACCGTTGCGGAACAGGTCCGCCATCAGATAGTTGCCTGCCAGCAGGGCTTCGAGGCTGTAGTTGTGGCCTTTGGCTTGCAGGATTTTATCTTCTTCGATTTTACCCAACTGGCTGATAACGCCATCGGCAGGCATAACCAGTACATTCGGATCGGTATCGATTGGGCGTACTTCGTCACGCAGCGGACGGACAAAGAATTCGTTAAAGGTGCGGTAGCTGGCGGTATCCGGCTTTTGCGCCTCTTTCATGTCGACCTTGTAGTATTTAACGAACAGATCGATAACCAGTTTTGTCAGCCATCCTGCCCGCTTGCTTGCGCCCCAACCCGCCAGGCGAGTAAGCCATAGTTTCGGCAGAATGTACTGTAGCGAAAGTTTAAATGAATTTAACAAGGTAGCCTCCAGGCCATTGTTTTGTCGTTCCTGATCCGGCCTACATGCCGGATCCTGAAAAAAGGGGACGATTCTAACGACGGTTAGCTTAATTGTCAGTCATCCGTATCAGAAAAGTTTTTACGCGTTTTTACCTGCGCCATGCTTTCCAGAATACGGTGATAGTTTTCGAAACGGGTTTCCGCGATTTTCCCTTCCTCAACCGCTTCCCGGATAGCGCAGCCCGGATCGGTATCGTGTTTGCAATCGCGATATTTACACAGACCTAAATAGTCATGGAATTCGACAAAGCCCTGAGTGATTTGTTCCGGCTCCAGGTGCCAGAGGCCGAACTCACGCACTCCTGGGGAGTCAATCACATCACCGCCGTGCGGGAAGTGATACAGCCGAGCGGCGGTCGTGGTGTGCTGACCAAGCCCCGAGTTGTCAGAGACATCGTTGGTCAGGATCTCTTTTTGCAGCCCCAGCAACGCGTTCAGCAGGCTGGATTTGCCAACGCCAGACTGCCCGGCAAAAATGCTGATGCGCCCGGTCAACGCCTCTTCCAGCGGTTTCAGCCCATCCTGTGTATGACTGGAAACCATCAATACGCGATAACCGATATTGCGGTAGATGTCCATCTGCTCGTTGACGAACTTCATACCTTCGTCGTCCAGCAGGTCTATTTTGTTGAGCACAATAATCGGCTCAATCTGCAAGGTTTCGCAGGCCACCAGGTAACGGTCGATAATATTGAGCGACAGCTCCGGCAAAATGGCGGAGACAATGACAATCTGGTCGATGTTGGCGGCAATAGGTTTCACGCCATCGTAGAAGTCCGGGCGCGTTAACACTGAAGTGCGCTCATGCACCGCTTCCACGATCCCTTTGACATTTACGCCTTCCGCCGCCGGTTTACCCGGACGCCAGACTACGCGGTCGCCGGTCACCAGCGAACGGATGGTACGGCGAATATTGCAGCGGTGAACGTCGCCATCTGCGGATTCCACATCAGCGTGCATACCAAAGCGGCTGATGACGATACCTTCATCAGGCTCGCCAAACAGATTGTCGTCGTAGTCGGGCTTCTCCTTAGACGTTTTAAGACGACGCTGGTGATTGGCGTTCACGCGGCGCTGCTGGCCTTTGGAGAGTTTATTTTTACTCAATCGTACAGACTCCTGGTCGCCCCTGATGGGCAAAACATCTATGATACACGCAATTGTGGATCAATATAGTCACTGTGAATGGGTGGAAAATAGCATGAGTGCCAATGAAAACAACCTGATTTGGATCGATCTTGAGATGACCGGTCTGGATCCCGAGCGCGATCGCATTATTGAGATTGCCACGCTGGTGACCGATGCCAACCTGAATATTCTGGCAGAAGGGCCGACCATTGCAGTACATCAGTCCGATGAACAGCTGGCGCTGATGGATGACTGGAACGTGCGCACCCATACCGCCAGCGGGCTGGTGGAGCGCGTGAAAGCGAGCACGATGGGCGATCGTGAAGCTGAACTGGCAACGCTCGAATTCTTAAAACAGTGGGTGCCTGCGGGAAAATCGCCGATTTGTGGTAACAGCATCGGTCAGGACCGTCGCTTCCTGTTTAAATACATGCCGGAGCTGGAAGCCTACTTCCACTACCGTTATCTCGATGTCAGCACCCTGAAAGAGCTGGCGCGCCGCTGGAAGCCGGAAATTCTTGATGGTTTTACCAAGCAGGGGACGCATCAGGCGATGGATGATATCCGTGAATCGGTGGCGGAGCTGGCTTACTACCGCGAGCATTTTATCAAGCTGTAAATTTTTTCCTGGTCACGTAAGCGCCGTAATCCACTTGCGGTGGCGTGATTTTGACGCTAAATTGAACGTCTTGCCGATAATTTCAGCACTTGAGATAAAAACTCAAAAAAAATTTTTTAGGGGGGTTGCAGAGGGAAAGATTTCTCGTATAATGCGCCTCCCGTAACGACGCAGAAATGCGAAAATTACGAAAGCAAAATTAAGTAGTACGCGGGAATAGCTCAGTTGGTAGAGCACGACCTTGCCAAGGTCGGGGTCGCGAGTTCGAGTCTCGTTTCCCGCTCCAAAATTTGAAAAGTGCTGCAAAGCACAGACCACCCAATCGCAGTATTTCGAATTGCGACAAGGCGGCAACTGAACGAATCCTTGGGAGCTTACAAAAGTAAGTGACTAAGGTGAGTGAAGGCAGCCAAGGTAGTAGCAGTTCGAAAGACGAAGATTAAGCGGGAATAGCTCAGTTGGTAGAGCACGACCTTGCCAAGGTCGGGGTCGCGAGTTCGAGTCTCGTTTCCCGCTCCAAAATTTGAAAGTGCTGTAAAGCACAGACCACCCAAGCGGGAATAGCTCAGTTGGTAGAGCACGACCTTGCCAAGGTCGGGGTCGCGAGTTCGAGTCTCGTTTCCCGCTCCAAATTCTTCTCTCAATAAAATATCCACAGCGACGCGATGCGTTATTGCTGGTTTTTGTTGTCTCTGACAAACTCTTGTAAACAGAGTTATCCACAGCCTCAGGCCGTAATCTTAATTTCAAAGAAACTTCGCACGGTGAATAGTATTTTTTTAACCTATTGATAGATAAGTTAAAAATTAAGATTTCGTTTTGTCGTATCGATCACTTGACGATTTTTTCCGGCTTGAATTGCAATGCGTTTTTATTTTTATTCACAAGCTGTGGATGAATCAGGCGTCACGCGGTAACCCTTTTTCAATCACCCGAACCAGACGCTGTTTTTTCGGTAATTGCACTTCGACCACGCACGCATTTCGCCTCTCGATTTGCTGCGCAATCGCCCACGCTATGTGCTCATCAAGAAGTGGGTGCTCACCTTTACGACTTTCCAGCGCTGTCAAAATCGTTTCATCCCAGGGGGCATTGCCTAAGGCTACGGCGATATTACGCAGCCAACGCAGGTGACCTATACGGCGAATCGCCGAACCTTCCGTGACTTTTAAAAACTTCTCTTCGCTCCAGGCGAATAACTCAATGAGTTCCGGTGCGTGTAGCGGCTTACGCGGGCTGAAATCGTCTTCTGTAGTGAGTTGCGAATAGCGATTCCACGGGCAGATAAGCTGGCAGTCATCGCAACCGTAAATACGGTTTCCCATTAATGGTCGCAACTCTACCGGGATCGCCCCTTCCAGTTCGATGGTGAGATAAGAGATACAGCGGCGAGCATCGACGGTATATGGCTCGACGATGGCACCGGTCGGGCAAATCGTCATACAGGCCACGCATTTACCGCATCCTTCCTCGACTGGTTGATCCACGGGTAGCGGAATATCGACCAGCAATTCGCCTAAAAAGAAGAACGAGCCGGCCTCGCGATTGAGGATAAGTGAGTGCTTACCTGTCCAGCCGAGCCCAGCTTTTTCAGCTAACGGGCGCTCAAGAATAGGCGCAGAATCGACAAACGGTCTAAAATTCAGCGAAACACAATGTTGCTGAATCATCTCGCCCAGCTTTTTGAGTCGGTTGCGCAGAAGTTTGTGATAGTCACGGCCCAGCGCATAACGGCTAACATAGCCGAGTTTGGGGTTTTTCAGCGTGCTGGCAAATGCGGCGTTAGCAGGAAGGTAATTCATCCGCACGCTGATCACGCGCAGCGTACCGGGCAATAATTCGTGAGGACGAGCACGCAGCATACCGTGACGCGCCATCCAGTCCATTTCGCCGTGGTATTGTTTGTCCAGCCATGCTTGCAGTTTGGGCTCGGACGCGCTGAGATCGGTATCGGTAATACCTACCTGCTGAAAGCCCAGTTCCAGCCCCCACTGTTTAATTTTTTGCGCTAACTGATTGAGATCGAGGGGCTCTGACATGACGGACCATACAATGAAGAAAAACCCCGTAAGTATACCACACACCGTCTGGCACGCCGACGATATCCGCCGCGGAGAACGCGAGGCGGTAGATGCGCTGGGGCTCACACTCTATGAGCTGATGCTTCGCGCTGGCGAAGCCGCATTCCAGGTGTGTCGTTCGGCTTATCCTGACGCCCGCCACTGGCTGGTGCTGTGCGGTCATGGTAATAACGGCGGCGATGGCTACGTGGTCGCGCGACTGGCCAAAGCGGTCGGTATTGATGTCACGCTGCTGGCCCAGGAAAGTGACAAACCGTTGCCGGAAGAGGCCGCGCTGGCACGCGAAGCATGGTTAAACGCGGGAGGCGAGATCCATGCTTCGAATATTGTCTGGCCCGAATCGGTAGATCTGATTGTTGATGCGCTGCTCGGTACCGGATTACAGCAAGCGCCTCGTGAATCCATTAGCCAGTTAATCGACCACGCTAATTCCCATCCTGCGCCGATTGTGGCGGTTGATATCCCTTCCGGCCTGCTGGCTGAAACTGGCGCTACGCCAGGCGCGGTGATCAACGCCGATCACACCATCACTTTTATTGCGCTGAAACCAGGCTTGCTCACTGGAAAAGCGCGGGATGTTACAGGACAACTGCATTTTGACTCACTGGGGCTGGATAGCTGGCTGGCAGGTCAGGAGACGAAAATTCAGCGGTTTTCGGCAGAACAACTTTCTCACTGGCTGAAACCGCGTCGCCCGACTTCGCATAAAGGCGATCACGGGCGGCTGGTGATTATCGGTGGCGATCACGGCACGGCGGGGGCTATTCGTATGACGGGGGAAGCGGCGCTGCGTGCTGGTGCTGGTTTAGTCCGAGTACTGACCCGCAGTGAGAACATTGCGCCGCTGCTGACTGCACGACCAGAATTGATGGTGCATGAACTGACTATGGACTCTCTTACCGAAAGCCTGGAATGGGCCGATGTGGTGGTGATTGGTCCCGGTCTGGGCCAGCAAGAGTGGGGGAAAAAAGCCCTGCAAAAAGTTGAGAATTTTCGCAAACCGATGTTGTGGGATGCCGATGCATTGAACCTGCTGGCAATCAATCCCGATAAGCGTCACAATCGCGTGATCACGCCGCATCCTGGCGAGGCCGCACGGTTGTTAGGCTGTTCCGTCGCTGAAATTGAAAGTGACCGCTTACATTGCGCCCAACGTCTGGTACAACGTTATGGCGGCGTAGCGGTGCTGAAAGGTGCCGGAACCGTGGTCGCCGCCCATTCTGACGCTTTAGGCATTATTGATGTCGGAAATGCAGGCATGGCGAGCGGCGGCATGGGCGATGTGCTCTCTGGTATTATTGGCGCATTGCTTGGGCAAAAAATGAGCCCTTATGATGCAGCCTGTGCGGGCTGTGTCGCGCACGGTGCGGCAGCTGACGTACTGGCGGCGCGTTTTGGAACGCGCGGGATGCTGGCAACCGATCTCTTTTCCACGCTACAGCGTATTGTTAACCCGGAAGTGACTGATAAAAACCATGATGAATCGAGTAATTCCGCTCCCTGATGAGCAGGCAACATTAGACCTGGGCGAGCGGGTAGCGAAAGCCTGCGATGGCGCAACCGTAATCTATCTGTATGGCGATTTAGGCGCAGGTAAAACCACCTTTAGCCGGGGCTTTTTACAAGCCCTGGGTCATCAGGGTAATGTCAAAAGCCCCACTTATACGCTGGTCGAACCCTATACGCTCGACAATTTAATGGTTTATCACTTTGATTTGTACCGCCTTGCCGATCCCGAGGAGCTGGAGTTTATGGGGATCCGCGA
This sequence comes from Escherichia sp. WS568, assembly GCF_046486085.1. Taxonomy (NCBI): domain Bacteria; kingdom Pseudomonadati; phylum Pseudomonadota; class Gammaproteobacteria; order Enterobacterales; family Enterobacteriaceae; genus Escherichia; species Escherichia sp. WS568. Next base: position 131,554 of record NZ_JBJQMC010000003.1, on the reverse strand, counting down.
TTATTTTGCCAACGATGCCATCTGCCTGGTGGAGTGGCCACAACAAGGTACAGGTGTTCTTCCTGACCCGGATGTCGAAATACACATTGATTATCAGGCACAAGGCCGTGAGGCGCGCGTGAGTGCGGTTTCCTCTGCGGGTGAATTGTTGCTGGCGCGTTTAGCCGGTTAACCTTTGAAAGGTGGCGGGATGATGTATCGCATCAGAAATTGGTTGGTAGCGACGTTGCTGCTGCTGTGCGCGCAGGTGGGTGCCGCGACGCTCTCTGATATTCAGGTTTCTAACGGCAACCAACAGGCGCGGATAACGTTGAGTTTTATTGGCGATCCTGATTATGCGTTTAGCCATCAAAGCAAACGCATCGTGGCGCTCGATATCAAACAAACGGGCGTGATTCAGGGACTGCCGTTGTTGTTCAGCGGCAATAATCTGGTGAAGGCGATTCGCTCTGGAACGCCTAAAGATGCACAAACGCTACGGCTGGTGGTCGATCTTACCGAAAATGGTAAAACCGAAGCGGTGAAGCGGCAGAATGGCAGCAATTACACTGTCGTCTTTACGATTAACGCCGATGCGCCGCCACCGCCTCCTCCGCCGCCTGTGGTTGCGAAACGCGTTGAAACGCCTGCGGTTGGCGCACCGCGCGTCAGCGAACCGGCGCGCAATCCGTTTAAAACGGAAAGTAACCGCACTACGGGTGTTATCAGCAGTAATACGGTAACGCGTCCGGCAGCGCGCGCGACGGCTAACACTGGCGATAAAATTATCATCGCTATTGATGCCGGACACGGCGGTCAGGATCCTGGCGCTATCGGCCCCGGTGGTACGCGGGAGAAAAATGTCACCATCGCCATCGCACGTAAATTACGTACTTTGCTCAATGACGATCCAATGTTTAAAGGCGTTTTAACCCGTGACGGGGATTACTTTATTTCGGTGATGGGGCGCAGCGATGTGGCACGTAAGCAAAACGCCAATTTCCTCGTGTCGATTCACGCTGATGCCGCACCAAACCGCAGTGCGACTGGCGCTTCCGTATGGGTGCTCTCTAACCGTCGTGCAAACAGCGAGATGGCAAGCTGGCTGGAACAGCATGAGAAACAGTCGGAGCTACTGGGCGGAGCGGGCGATGTGCTGGCGAACAGTCAGTCTGACCCCTATTTGAGCCAGGCGGTGCTGGATTTACAGTTCGGTCATTCCCAGCGGGTAGGGTATGATGTAGCGACCAGTATGATCAGTCAGTTGCAACGCATTGGCGAAATTCATAAACGTCGACCAGAACACGCCAGCCTTGGCGTTCTGCGTTCGCCGGATATCCCATCAGTACTGGTCGAAACCGGTTTTATCAGCAACAACAGCGAAGAACGTTTGCTGGCGAGCGACGATTACCAACAACAGCTGGCAGAAGCCATTTATAAAGGTCTGCGCAATTATTTCCTTGCGCATCCGATGCAATCTGCGCCGCAGGGTGCAACGGCACAAACTGCCAGTACGGTGACGACGCCAGATCGTACGCTGCCAAACTAAGGACGATTGATGCCAATTCAGGTCTTACCGCCACAACTGGCGAACCAGATTGCCGCAGGTGAGGTGGTCGAGCGACCTGCGTCGGTAGTCAAAGAACTGGTGGAAAACAGCCTCGATGCAGGTGCGACGCGTATCGATATTGATATCGAACGTGGCGGGGCGAAACTTATCCGCATTCGTGATAACGGCTGCGGTATCAAAAAAGATGAGCTGGCGCTGGCGCTGGCTCGTCATGCCACCAGTAAAATCGCCTCTCTGGACGATCTCGAAGCCATTATCAGCCTGGGCTTTCGCGGTGAGGCGCTGGCGAGTATCAGTTCGGTTTCCCGCCTGACGCTCACTTCACGCACCGCAGAACAGCAGGAAGCCTGGCAGGCCTATGCCGAAGGGCGCGATATGGACGTGACGGTTAAACCGGCGGCGCATCCGGTGGGAACGACGCTGGAGGTGCTGGATCTGTTCTACAACACCCCGGCGCGGCGCAAATTCCTGCGCACCGAGAAAACCGAATTTAACCATATCGATGAAATTATTCGCCGCATTGCGCTGGCGCGTTTCGACGTCACGATCAACCTGTCGCATAACGGTAAAATTGTGCGTCAGTACCGTGCAGTGCCGGAAGGCGGGCAAAAAGAACGGCGCTTAGGCGCGATTTGCGGCACCGCTTTTCTCGAACAAGCGCTGGCGATTGAATGGCAACACGGCGATCTCACCCTGCGCGGCTGGGTGGCCGATCCGAATCACACCACGCCCGCCCTGGCAGAAATTCAGTATTGCTACGTGAACGGTCGCATGATGCGCGATCGCCTGATCAATCACGCGATCCGCCAGGCCTGTGAAGACAAACTGGGGGCCGATCAGCAACCGGCATTTGTGTTGTATCTGGAGATCGACCCACATCAGGTGGACGTCAACGTGCACCCTGCCAAACACGAAGTGCGTTTCCATCAGTCGCGTCTGGTGCATGATTTTATCTATCAGGGCGTGCTGAGCGTGCTACAACAGCAACTGGAAACGCCGCTACCGCTGGACGATGAACCCCAACCTGCACCGCGTGCTATTCCGGAAAACCGCGTGGCGGCGGGGCGCAATCATTTTGCTGAACCGGCAGTTCGTGAGCCAGTAGCTCCGCGTTACACTCCTGCGCCCGCCTCAGGCAGTCGTCCGGCTGCCCCCTGGCCGAATGCGCAGCCAGGTTACCAGAAACAGCAAGGTGAAGTGTATCGCCAGCTTTTGCAAACGCCCGCGCCGATGCAAAAACCAAAAGCGCCAGAACCGCAGGAACCTGCACTTGCGGCGAACAGTCAGAGTTTTGGTCGGGTACTGACTATCGTCCATTCCGACTGTGCCTTGCTGGAGCGCGACGGAAACATTTCACTTTTAGCCTTGCCAGTGGCAGAACGTTGGCTGCGTCAGGCGCAACTGACGCCGGGTGAAGCGCCAGTTTGCGCCCAACCGCTGCTTATTCCGTTGCGGCTAAAAGTTTCTGGCGAAGAAAAATCGGCATTAGAAAAAGCGCAGTCTGCCCTGGCGGAATTGGGTATTGATTTCCAGTCCGATGCGCAGCATGTGACCATCAGGGCCGTGCCTTTACCCTTACGCCAACAAAATTTACAAATCTTGATTCCTGAACTGATAGGCTACCTGGCGAAGCAGTCCGTATTCGAACCTGGCAATATTGCGCAGTGGATTGCACGAAATCTGATGAGCGAACATGCGCAGTGGTCAATGGCACAGGCCATAACCCTGCTGGCGGACGTGGAACGGTTATGTCCGCAACTTGTGAAAACGCCGCCGGGTGGTCTGTTACAATCTGTTGATTTACATCCGGCGATAAAAGCCCTGAAAGATGAGTGATATCAGTAAGGCGAGCCTGCCTAAGGCGATTTTTTTGATGGGGCCGACGGCCTCCGGTAAAACGGCGTTAGCCATTGAGCTGCGTAAAATTTTACCAGTAGAGTTGATAAGCGTTGATTCTGCCCTTATTTACAAAGGGATGGATATCGGGACGGCGAAGCCGAACGCTGAAGAGTTACTCGCCGCGCCGCACCGATTGCTGGATATTCGCGATCCGTCGCAGGCTTACTCGGCTGCTGATTTTCGCCGCGATGCGCTGGCGGAAATGGCCGATATCACCGCGGCGGGGCGGATCCCACTGTTAGTGGGCGGTACGATGTTGTATTTCAAGGCATTGCTGGAAGGGTTGTCGCCGCTACCGTCGGCAGACCCGGAAGTGCGGGCCAGAATTGAGCAACAGGCGGCAGAGCAAGGTTGGGAGTCATTGCATCGTCAACTTCAGGAGATCGATCCGGTTGCGGCAGCAAGGATTCATCCAAATGATCCACAAAGGCTTTCCCGGGCACTGGAAGTTTTTTTCATTTCGGGTAAAACTTTAACGGAACTGACGCAAACGTCAGGAGACGCTCTACCGTATCAGGTGCATCAGTTCGCCATCGCCCCGGCGAGCCGTGAACTGCTCCATCAACGAATTGAGCAGCGTTTTCATCAGATGTTGGCTTCAGGTTTTGAAGCAGAAGTCCGGGCGCTTTTTGCCCGAGGAGATTTGCATACGGATTTGCCTTCCATTCGTTGCGTGGGTTATCGCCAGATGTGGTCTTACCTTGAAGGCGAAATCTCATACGATGAAATGGTTTATCGAGGTGTTTGCGCCACGAGACAGTTGGCGAAGCGGCAGATAACCTGGCTGCGTGGTTGGGAAGGGGTTCACTGGCTTGACAGTGAAAAACCAGAACAAGCGCGTGACGAAGTATTACAGGTTGTTGGTGCTATCGCAGGCTGAATGTGTACAATTGAGACGTATCGTGCGCAATTTTTTCAGAATCGAAAGGTTCAAAGTACAAATAAGCATATAAGGAAAAGAGAGAATGGCTAAGGGGCAATCTTTACAAGATCCGTTCCTGAACGCACTGCGTCGGGAACGTGTTCCAGTTTCTATTTATTTGGTGAATGGTATTAAGCTGCAAGGGCAAATCGAGTCTTTTGATCAGTTCGTGATCCTGTTGAAAAACACGGTCAGTCAGATGGTTTACAAGCACGCGATTTCTACTGTTGTCCCGTCTCGCCCGGTTTCTCATCACAGTAACAACGCCGGTGGCGGTACCAGCAGTAACTACCATCATGGTAGCAGCGCGCAGAATACTTCCGCGCAACAGGACAGCGAAGAAACCGAATAAGGTTTCGGGCTGTTTTTTTACACGGGGAGCCAGCGATCCTGCGTTCCCCGCTGATCTATTTAGAGGGTTATACGCTTGTTTGACCGTTATGATGCTGGTGAGCAGGCGGTACTGGTACACATCTATTTTACGCAAGACAAAGATATGGAAGACCTCCAGGAGTTTGAATCTCTGGTCTCTTCCGCCGGTGTCGAAGCATTGCAGGTGATTACCGGTAGCCGTAAAGCGCCGCACCCAAAGTATTTTGTAGGTGAAGGTAAAGCAGTTGAAATTGCGGAAGCCGTAAAAGCGACGGGAGCTTCGGTCGTTCTTTTTGACCATGCCCTGAGCCCGGCGCAGGAGCGTAACCTGGAGCGTTTGTGCGAGTGTCGTGTCATCGACCGCACCGGCCTTATTTTAGATATTTTCGCCCAACGTGCGCGTACCCATGAGGGTAAGTTGCAGGTTGAGCTGGCGCAGTTGCGCCATCTGGCTACGCGCCTGGTGCGTGGCTGGACCCACCTTGAAAGACAGAAAGGCGGGATAGGTTTGCGTGGTCCGGGTGAAACCCAGCTCGAAACCGACCGTCGTTTGTTGCGTAATCGCATCGTGCAGATACAGTCGCGCCTGGAAAGAGTTGAAAAGCAGCGTGAGCAGGGGCGGCAATCGCGTATCAAAGCCGACGTTCCTACTGTTTCGCTGGTGGGATATACCAACGCCGGTAAATCTACCCTTTTCAATCGCATCACCGAAGCGCGGGTCTACGCGGCAGACCAGTTGTTTGCCACCCTCGACCCGACGTTGCGGCGTATTGACGTTGCAGATGTCGGTGAAACCGTACTTGCAGATACCGTAGGGTTTATTCGCCACCTGCCGCACGATCTGGTGGCGGCATTTAAAGCCACGTTACAAGAGACGCGGCAAGCCACATTGCTGCTGCACGTCATTGATGCGGCGGATGTACGTGTACAAGAAAACATCGAAGCGGTGAATACGGTTCTTGAAGAGATCGACGCTCACGAGATCCCAACCCTGCTGGTGATGAACAAGATCGATATGCTGGAAGATTTCGAACCGCGTATTGATCGGGACGAAGAGAACAAACCGATCCGTGTCTGGCTTTCCGCACAGACCGGAGCGGGGATACCACAGCTTTTTCAGGCTTTGACGGAGCGGCTTTCCGGCGAGGTGGCGCAGCATACATTGCGTCTGCCACCGCAGGAAGGGCGTCTGAGAAGTCGTTTTTATCAGCTTCAGGCAATAGAAAAAGAGTGGATGGAGGAGGACGGCAGCGTAAGTCTGCAAGTTCGTATGCCGATCGTTGACTGGCGTCGCCTCTGTAAACAAGAACCGGCGTTGATCGATTACCTGATCTAACGGCGTAGCGTCTGAAGCGTGGAGTCATATCCTCTGGCGTCGAAAGACAACAGGGATCACCGCATAACAAATATGGAGCACAAACATGGCGTGGAATCAGCCCGGTAATAACGGACAAGACCGCGACCCGTGGGGAAGCAGCAAACCTGGCGGCAACTCTGAGGGAAATGGAAACAAAGGCGGTCGCGATCAAGGGCCACCTGATTTAGATGATATCTTCCGCAAACTGAGCAAAAAGCTCGGTGGTCTGGGCGGCGGTAAAGGCACCGGATCTGGCGGTGGCAGTTCATCGCAAGGCCCGCGCCCGCAGCTTGGCGGTCGCGTCGTTACCATCGCAGCGGCAGCGATTGTCATTATCTGGGCGGCCAGTGGTTTCTATACCATTAAAGAAGCCGAACGCGGCGTGGTAACACGCTTTGGTAAATTCAGCCATCTGGTTGAGCCGGGTCTGAACTGGAAACCGACGTTTATCGACGAAGTCAAACCGGTGAACGTGGAAGCCGTGCGTGAACTGGCCGCTTCTGGTGTGATGCTGACGTCGGACGAGAACGTAGTGCGCGTTGAGATGAACGTGCAGTACCGCGTCACCGATCCGGAAAAATATCTGTATAGCGTGACCAGCCCGGATGACAGTCTGCGTCAGGCTACCGACAGCGCCCTGCGCGGGGTTATCGGTAAATACACCATGGACCGCATTCTGACGGAAGGTCGTACCGTGATTCGTAGCGATACTCAGCGCGAACTGGAAGAGACGATTCGTCCGTATGATATGGGTATCACTCTGCTGGACGTCAACTTCCAGGCAGCTCGTCCGCCGGAAGAAGTAAAAGCGGCGTTTGACGATGCGATTGCCGCGCGTGAAAACGAACAGCAATACATTCGTGAAGCAGAAGCGTATACCAACGAAGTTCAGCCGCGTGCGAACGGTCAGGCGCAACGTATCCTCGAAGAGGCGCGTGCGTACAAGGCCCAGACCATCCTGGAAGCTCAGGGTGAAGTGGCGCGCTTTGCTAAACTTCTGCCGGAATATAAAGCTGCGCCGGAAATTACTCGCGAGCGTCTGTATATCGAGACGATGGAAAAAGTGTTGGGCAACACCCGCAAAGTGCTGGTTAACGACAAAGGTGGCAACCTGATGGTTCTGCCGTTAGACCAGATGCTGAAAGGTGGTAACGCCCCTGCGGCGAAGAGCGATAACGGTGCCAGCAATCTGCTGCGTCTGCCGCCAGCCTCTTCCTCCACAACCAGTGGAGCAAGCAACACGTCGTCCACCAGTCAGGGCGATATTATGGACCAACGCCGCGCCAACGCGCAGCGTAACGACTACCAGCGTCAGGGGGAATAACGATGCGTAAGTCAGTTATCGCGATTATCATCATCGTGCTGGTAGTGCTTTACATGTCTGTCTTTGTCGTCAAAGAAGGTGAGCGCGGTATTACGCTGCGTTTTGGTAAGGTACTGCGTGACGATGACAACAAACCTCTGGTTTATGAGCCGGGTCTGCATTTCAAGATACCGTTCATTGAAACGGTGAAAATGCTCGACGCACGTATTCAGACCATGGACAACCAGGCCGACCGCTTTGTGACCAAAGAGAAGAAAGACCTGATCGTCGACTCTTACATCAAATGGCGCATCAGCGATTTCAGCCGTTACTACCTGGCAACGGGCGGTGGCGACATTTCGCAAGCGGAAGTGCTGTTGAAACGTAAGTTCTCTGACCGTCTGCGTTCTGAAATTGGTCGCCTGGACGTGAAAGACATCGTCACCGATTCCCGTGGTCGTCTGACCCTCGAAGTACGTGACGCGCTGAACTCCGGTTCTGCGGGTACAGAAGATGAAGTTACTACCCCGGCGGCAGATAACGCCATTGCCGAAGCGGCAGAGCGCGTAACGGCTGAGACGAAGGGCAAAGTTCCGGTCATCAACCCGAACAGTATGGCGGCGCTGGGTATTGAAGTTGTCGATGTGCGAATTAAGCAGATCAACCTGCCGACCGAAGTGTCTGAAGCGATCTACAACCGTATGCGCGCCGAGCGTGAAGCGGTAGCGCGTCGTCACCGTTCACAAGGTCAGGAAGAAGCGGAAAAACTGCGTGCAACTGCCGACTATGAAGTGACCAGAACGCTGGCAGAAGCTGAGCGTCAGGGCCGCATCATGCGCGGTGAAGGCGATGCCGAAGCAGCCAAACTGTTTGCTGATGCATTCAGTAAAGATCCGGACTTCTACGCATTCATCCGTAGCCTGCGTGCTTATGAGAACAGCTTCTCTGGCAATCAGGACGTGATGGTCATGAGCCCGGACAGCGATTTCTTCCGCTACATGAAGACGCCGACCTCCGCAACGCGTTAATATAACGACTGCGGTACAGGTCAATAAAGCCACCGCATCCTCAGGGATGTCGGTGGTTTTCTTTTTCTATAAGGATAATGAATGAATTCGACAATCTGGCTGGCGCTTGCCCTGGTTTTGGTACTGGAAGGTTTAGGGCCGATGCTTTACCCGAAGGCATGGAAGAAGATGATCTCTGCGATGACCAATTTGCCCGATAATATTTTACGTCGTTTTGGCGGTGGACTTGTGGTTGCGGGCGTTGTGGTCTACTACATGTTGAGGAAAACGATTGGCTGAACAAAAAACAGACTGATCGAGGTCATTTTTGAGTGCAAAAAGTGCTGTAACTCTGAAAAAGCGATGGTAGAATCCATTTTTAAGCAAACGGTGATTTTGAAAAATGGGTAACAACGTCGTCGTACTGGGCACCCAATGGGGTGACGAAGGTAAAGGTAAGATCGTCGATCTTCTGACTGAACGGGCTAAATATGTTGTACGCTACCAGGGCGGTCACAACGCAGGCCATACTCTCGTAATCAACGGTGAAAAAACCGTTCTCCATCTTATTCCATCAGGTATTCTCCGCGAGAATGTAACCAGCATCATCGGTAACGGTGTTGTGCTGTCTCCGGCTGCGCTGATGAAAGAGATGAAAGAACTGGAAGACCGTGGCATCCCCGTTCGTGAGCGTCTGCTGCTGTCTGAAGCATGTCCGCTGATCCTTGATTATCACGTTGCGCTGGATAACGCGCGTGAGAAAGCGCGTGGCGCGAAAGCGATCGGCACCACCGGTCGTGGTATCGGGCCTGCTTATGAAGATAAAGTGGCACGTCGCGGTCTGCGTGTTGGCGACCTTTTCGACAAAGAAACCTTCGCTGAAAAACTGAAAGAAGTGATGGAATATCACAACTTCCAGTTGGTTAACTACTACAAAGCTGAAGCGGTTGATTACCAGAAAGTTCTGGATGATACGATGGCTGTTGCCGACATCCTGACTTCTATGGTTGTTGACGTTTCTGATCTGCTCGACCAGGCGCGTCAGCGTGGCGATTTCGTCATGTTTGAAGGTGCGCAGGGTACGCTGCTGGATATCGACCACGGTACTTATCCGTACGTAACTTCTTCCAACACCACTGCTGGTGGCGTGGCGACCGGTTCCGGCCTGGGCCCACGTTATGTTGATTACGTTCTGGGTATCCTCAAAGCTTACTCCACTCGTGTGGGTGCAGGTCCGTTCCCGACTGAACTGTTTGATGAAACTGGCGAGTTCCTCTGCAAGCAGGGTAACGAATTCGGCGCAACTACGGGTCGTCGTCGTCGTACCGGCTGGCTGGACACCGTTGCCGTTCGTCGTGCGGTACAGCTGAACTCCCTGTCTGGCTTCTGCCTGACCAAGCTGGACGTTCTGGATGGCCTGAAAGAGGTGAAACTCTGCGTGGCTTACCGTATGCCGGATGGTCGTGAAGTGACTACCACTCCGCTGGCAGCTGACGACTGGAAAGGTGTAGAGCCGATTTACGAAACCATGCCGGGCTGGTCTGAATCCACCTTCGGCGTGAAAGATCGTAGCGGCCTGCCGCAGGCGGCGCTGAACTACATCAAGCGTATTGAAGAGCTGACCGGTGTGCCGATCGATATCATCTCTACCGGTCCGGATCGTACTGAAACCATGATTCTGCGCGACCCGTTCGACGCGTAATTCTGGTACGCCTGGCAGATATTTTGCCTGCCGGGCTAACAGTGTGATACATTGCTGTGTCGGGTAAGCCATTACGCTATCCGACACAGTGTTAAATCCTCGCTTTTTTCCTTCCCCGAACTGAAATAAATTAGCGACACAGCTTGTGGCTGGTTTATCATCAATATAAATGTATTTTTTCCCGATTTCCCTTTTGAGGTTGATGTGCAGTTAACGAGTTTCACTGATTACGGATTACGTGCGCTGATCTACATGGCGTCATTGCCAGAAGGGCGGATGACCAGTATTTCTGAAGTGACTGACGTCTACGGCGTCTCCCGTAATCATATGGTCAAAATAATCAATCAACTTAGTCGTGCCGGCTACGTGACTGCTGTTCGTGGAAAAAATGGCGGCATTCGTCTGGGTAAACCGGCGAGTGCGATACGTATTGGTGATGTGGTGCGCGAGCTGGAGCCCTTATCGCTGGTGAATTGCAGCAGTGAGTTTTGCCACATTACACCTGCCTGTCGGTTGAAACAGGCACTTTCTAAGGCCGTGCAAAGTTTTCTTACGGAACTGGATAACTACACGCTTGCCGATTTGGTTGAAGAGAATCAACCGCTTTATAAATTATTGCTGGTGGAGTGACGAAAATCTTCATCAGAGATGACAACGGAGGAACCGAGATGTCACAAGATCCTTTCCAGGAACGCGAAGCTGAAAAATACGCGAATCCCATCCCTAGTCGGGAATTTATCCTCGAACATTTAACCAAACGTGAAAAACCGGCCAGCCGTGATGAGCTGGCGGTAGAACTGCACATTGAAGGCGAAGAGCAGCTTGAAGGCCTGCGTCGCCGCCTGCGCGCGATGGAGCGCGATGGTCAACTGGTCTTCACTCGTCGTCAGTGCTATGCGCTGCCGGAACGCCTCGACCTGGTGAAAGGTACCGTTATTGGCCACCGTGATGGCTACGGCTTTCTGCGGGTTGAAGGGCGTAAAGATGATTTGTATCTCTCCAGCGAGCAGATGAAAACCTGCATTCATGGCGATCAGGTGCTGGCGCAGCCGCTGGGCGCTGACCGTAAAGGTCGTCGTGAAGCGCGTATTGTCCGCGTACTGGTGCCAAAAACCAGCCAGATTGTTGGTCGCTACTTTACCGAAGCGGGCGTCGGCTTTGTGGTTCCTGACGACAGTCGTTTGAGCTTCGATATCTTAATCCCGCCCGATCAGATCATGGGCGCGCGGATGGGCTTTGTGGTGGTGGTTGAACTGACCCAACGCCCGACTCGCCGTACCAAAGCGGTGGGTAAAATCGTCGAAGTACTTGGCGACAATATGGGCACCGGCATGGCGGTTGATATCGCTCTGCGTACCCATGAAATTCCGTATATCTGGCCGCAGGCTGTTGAGCAACAAGTTGCCGGGCTGAAAGAAGAAGTGCCGGAAGAAGCAAAAGCGGGCCGTGTCGATTTGCGCGATTTACCGCTGGTCACCATTGATGGCGAAGACGCCCGTGACTTTGACGATGCAGTTTACTGTGAGAAAAAACGCGGCGGCGGCTGGCGTTTATGGGTCGCGATTGCCGACGTCAGCTACTATGTGCGTCCGCCAACACCGCTGGACAGAGAAGCGCGTAACCGTGGTACGTCGGTGTACTTCCCTTCGCAGGTTATCCCGATGCTGCCGGAAGTGCTCTCTAACGGCCTGTGCTCGCTCAACCCGCAGGTAGACCGCCTGTGTATGGTGTGCGAGATGACGGTTTCGTCGAAAGGCCGCCTGACTGGCTACAAATTCTATGAAGCGGTAATGAGCTCTCACGCACGTCTGACCTACACCAAAGTCTGGCATATTCTGCAGGGCGATCAGGATCTGCGCGAGCAGTACGCCCCGCTGGTTAAGCATCTCGAAGAGTTGCATAACCTCTATAAAGTGCTGGATAAAGCCCGTGAAGAACGCGGTGGGATCTCATTTGAGAGCGAAGAAGCGAAGTTCATTTTCAACGCTGAACGCCGTATTGAACGTATCGAACAGACTCAGCGTAACGACGCCCACAAGTTAATTGAAGAGTGCATGATTCTGGCGAATATCTCGGCGGCGCGTTTCGTTGAGAAAGCCAAAGAACCGGCACTGTTCCGTATTCACGACAAGCCGAGCACCGAAGCGATTACCTCTTTCCGTTCAGTGCTGGCGGAGCTGGGGCTGGAATTGCCGGGCGGTAACAAGCCGGAACCGCGCGACTATGCAGAGTTACTGGAATCGGTTGCCGATCGTCCTGATGCAGAAATGCTGCAAACTATGCTGCTGCGCTCGATGAAACAGGCGATTTACGATCCGGAAAACCGTGGTCACTTCGGTCTGGCATTGCAGTCCTATGCGCACTTTACTTCGCCGATTCGTCGTTATCCTGACCTGACGCTGCACCGCGCCATTAAATATCTGCTGGCGAAAGAGCAGGGGCATCAGGGCAACACCACTGAAACCGGCGGCTACCATTATTCGATGGAAGAGATGCTGCAACTGGGTCAGCACTGTTCGATGGCGGAACGTCGTGCCGACGAAGCAACACGCGATGTAGCTGACTGGCTGAAGTGTGACTTCATGCTCGACCAGGTAGGTAACGTCTTTAAAGGCGTAATTTCCAGCGTCACTGGCTTTGGCTTCTTCGTCCGTCTGGACGACTTGTTCATTGATGGTCTGGTCCATGTCTCTTCGCTGGACAATGACTACTATCGCTTTGACCAGGTAGGGCAACGCCTGATGGGTGAATCCAGCGGCCAGACTTATCGCCTGGGCGATCGCGTGGAAGTTCGCGTCGAAGCGGTTAATATGGACGAGCGTAAAATCGACTTTAGCCTGATCTCCAGCGAACGCGCACCGCGCAACGTCGGTAAAACGGCGCGCGAGAAAGCGAAAAAAGGCGATGCAGGTAAAAAAGGCGGCAAGCGTCGTCAGGTCGGTAAAAAGGTAAACTTTGAGCCAGACAGCGCTTTCCGCGGCGAGAAAAAAACGAAGCCGAAAGCGGCGAAGAAAGACGCGAGAAAAGCGAAAAAGCCATCGGCGAAAACGCAGAAAATAGCCGCAGCGACCAAAGCGAAGCGTGCGGCGAAGAAAAAAGTGGCAGAGTGATCATTACCCTCTTCAAACAGAAGAGGGTTAGATTGCTGACAAAATGCGCTTTGTTCATGCCGGATGCGGCGTGAACGCCTTATCCGGCCTACATAATCACGCAAATTCAATACATTGCAGGGATCATGTAGGCCTGATAAGCGTAGCGCATCAGGCAAAACGTAAACAACGAGTACATTAATGAGCGAAATGATTTACGGCATCCACGCAGTGCAGGCCCTGCTGGAGCGCGCCCCTGAACGTTTTCAGGAAGTCTTTATTTTAAAAGGCCGTGAAGATAAACGTCTGTTGCCGCTGATTCACGCCCTTGAGTCCCAGGGCGTGGTTATCCAGCTGGCAAACCGCCAATATCTCGACGAGAAAAGCGACGGTGCCGTGCATCAGGGCATTATCGCTCGTGTGAAGCCAGGACGGCAGTATCAGGAAAACGATCTGCCGGATCTGATCGCTTCGCTCGATCAACCGTTCCTGCTGATCCTCGACGGCGTAACCGATCCGCACAACCTCGGCGCGTGCCTGCGTAGCGCGGACGCCGCTGGTGTTCATGCGGTGATTGTGCCGAAAGATCGCTCCGCACAGCTCAACGCCACGGCGAAAAAAGTGGCCTGTGGTGCGGCAGAAAGCGTTCCGCTGATTCGGGTGACTAATCTGGCGCGCACCATGCGTATGTTGCAGGAAGAGAATATCTGGATCGTCGGTACGGCAGGCGAGGCGGATCATACACTCTATCAGAGCAAAATGACCGGACGCCTGGCGCTGGTGATGGGCGCGGAAGGTGAAGGTATGCGTCGCCTGACCCGTGAACATTGCGATGAGTTGATCAGCATCCCAATGGCAGGAAGTGTTTCTTCCCTGAACGTTTCGGTTGCAACCGGAATTTGCTTATTTGAAGCGGTTCGTCAGCGCAGCTAGTTCCTCTGAATTATGAAAAGCCATCCAGATTTGGATGGTTTTTTTTTGTCTATAGCTGGTAAGATAATTACGTACTGTAAATATTCATTTTATTAATATTTAAACTTAATCTATATGGAATAATATATGACATGGAATCCGTTGGCGCTGGCGACGGCGCTGCAAACTGTACCTGAACAAAATATTGATGTAACAAATAGCGAAAGCGCATTAATTATTAAAATGAATGATTATGGCGATTTGCAAATCAATATTCTTTTTACTTCCCGCCAAATGATCATCGAAACCTTTATTTGTCCGGTAAGTAGTATCAGCAATCCAGATGAATTTAATACCTTCTTATTAAGAAATCAGAAGATGATGCCGTTGTCATCGGTAGGGATCTCCAGCGTGCAACAGGAAGAGTATTACATTGTTTTCGGTGCGTTATCGCTTAAATCTTCTCTTGAAGATATTCTGCTTGAGATAACCTCGCTGGTAGATAACGCATTGGATCTGGCTGAAATTACAGAAGAATATTCACACTAATTACAAGGACGGGTATTTATGGGGATTTTAAAAAGTTTATTTACGCTGGGGAAATCGTTTATCTCCCAGGCGGAAGAGTCCATTGAAGAAACCCAGGGCGTGCGCATGCTGGAACAGCATATTCGTGACGCTAAAGCTGAACTCGATAAAGCCGGAAAATCTCGCGTTGATCTGCTGGCGCGAGTGAAATTAAGTCACGATAAGCTGAAAGATTTACGTGAGCGCAAAGCCAGTCTGGAAGCTCGTGCGCTGGAAGCGTTAAGCAAGAACGTGAATCCGTCGTTGATTAACGAAGTTGCTGAAGAAATCGCGCGCCTTGAGAATCTCATTACCGCTGAAGAGCAAGTGTTGTCGAATCTGGAAGTCTCTCGTGATGGCGTGGAAAAAGCAGTTACAGCGACAGCGCAGCGTATCGCTCAGTTTGAGCAGCAAATGGAAGTCGTTAAAGCCACTGAAGCCATGCAGCGTGCACAACAGGCTGTAACGACCTCTACCGTTGGCGCATCTTCCAGCGTTTCGACAGCGGCAGAATCCTTAAAACGCCTGCAAACGCGTCAGGCCGAACGTCAGGCTCGCCTGGATGCTGCCGCACAGTTGGAAAAAGTCGCAGACGGTCGCGATCTCGATGAAAAGCTGGCGGAAGCCGGAATTGGCGGTAGCAATAAAAGTATCGCCCAGGATGTATTAGCAAGACTGCAACGCCAACAGGGCGAGTAATTTTTTGCCAGCCTCACTGCAAGGCTGGCAACTATTATAAGGATAAAATATGTCTGGTTTTTTCCAGCGTCTGTTTGGCAAGGATAATAAGCCTGCTATCGCTCGTGGTCCGCTGGGACTTCATCTCAATAGTGGCTTTACGCTCGACACGTTAGCGTTTCGTTTGCTGGAAGATGAATTGCTGATTGCGCTGCCGGGTGAGGAATTTACGGTAGCCGCCGTCAGCCGCATCGATCTGGGCGGCGGTAGCCAGATTTTCCGCTACTACACTTCAGGCGATGAGTTTCTGCAAATCAATACCACCGGCGGCGAAAATATTGATGACATTGATGATATCAAGCTCTTTGTCTATGAAGAGAGCTACGGTATCAGTAAAGAGAGTCACTGGCGCGAGGCGATCAACGCCAAAGCGATGGGGGCTATAACCTTAAACTGGCAGGAAAAACGCTGGCAGCGATTTTTTAACAGCGAAGAACCGGGGAATATCGAACCCGTCTATATGCTGGAAAAAGTTGAAAATCAAAACCACGCCAAATGGGAAGTGCATAATTTTACCATGGGCTATGAACGGCAGGTGACCGAAGATACCTGTGAATATTTACTGTTAAATGGTGAGGAATCTTTTAACGATCTCGGCGAGCCGGAGTGGTTATTTTCGCGCGCGCTGGGTGTTGATATCCCACTGACATCACTTCATATTATTGGTTAATTACAAGGACGTTTACGATGCATATACTGGATTCACTTCTTGCCTTTAGCGCCTATTTTTTTATTGGCGTGGCTATGGTGATTATTTTTCTGTTTATCTACTCCAAAATTACACCGCACAACGAATGGCAATTAATCAAAAACAATAATACCGCGGCGTCACTGGCATTCAGCGGTACATTGTTGGGTTACGTGATCCCCTTATCCAGTGCGGCAATCAATGCGGTGAGTATTCCGGATTATTTCGCCTGGGGCGGGATTGCACTGGTGATTCAGTTACTCGTTTTTGCTGGCGTCAGACTTTATATGCCCGCATTAAGCGAAAAAATTATTAATCACAATACCGCAGCAGGAATGTTTATGGGAACCGCCGCACTGGCTGGTGGTATTTTTAACGCAGCTTGTATGACATGGTAATGGACGATCATGGCCAGAAAACGCAAATCAAGAAATAACAGTAAAATTGGTCACGGAGCGATCAGTCGCATTGGCAGACCGAATAATCCTTTTGAACCGCGTCGCAATCGCTACGCACAAAAATACTTAACGTTGGCGCTAATGGGCGGTGCCGCTTTTTTCGTATTGAAAGGTTGTGGCGATAGTGGCGATGTCGATAACGACGGCGACGGAACGTTTTACTCGACTGTGCAGGATTGTATTGATGACGGTAATAATTCAGATATCTGTGCTCATGGCTGGAACAACGCCAAAGCGGCGTTTTATGCCGATGTTCCGAAGAATATGACTCAGCAGAATTGTCAGTCTAAGTATGAAAATTGTTACTACGACAATGTTGAACAGAGTTGGATCCCGGTCGTTTCTGGATTTTTGTTAAGCCGGGTTATTCGTAAAGATCGCGATGAGCCGTTCGTCTATAACAGCGGCGGATCCTCATTTGCTTCCCGCCCCGTCTGGCGCAACACTTCCGGTGATTACTCCTGGCGCTCCGGTTCTGGCAAAAAAGAGTCTTACTCTTCGGGCGGCTTTACCACCAAAAAAGCGTCAACCGTTTCTCGCGGCGGCTATGGTCGTTCTTCCAGCGCCCGTGGGCATTGGGGAGGCTAATCATGCTGAGACACAACGTTCCTGTGCGGCGGGATCTGGACCGGATTGCCGCCGATAACGGATTTGACTTTCATATCATCGACAATGAAATCTATTGGGATGAGAGTCGGGCTTATCGCTTTACTTTGCGCCAGATTGAAGAGCAGATCGAAAAACCGACTGCGGAACTGCATCAGATGTGCCTGGAGGTGGTGGATCGTGCGGTTAAAGATGAAGAGATCCTGACGCAACTGGCGATCCCGCCGTTGTACTGGGATGTGATCGCCGAAAGCTGGCACGCACGCGATCCTTCGTTGTATGGCCGTATGGATTTTGCCTGGTGTGGTAATGCACCGGTTAAGTTGCTGGAGTACAACGCCGATACGCCAACTTCATTGTACGAGTCGGCTTATTTCCAGTGGTTGTGGCTGGAAGATGCCCGGCGCAGCGGCGTTATTCCGCGTGATGCCGATCAGTACAATGCCATTCAGGAACGCCTGATTTCGCGCTTTAGTGAGCTTTACAGTCGGGAACCGTTTTATTTTTGCTGCTGTCAGGACACCGATGAAGACAGGAGTACCGTGCTGTACTTGCAGGACTGCGCCCAGCAGGCAGGGCAGGAGTCGCGGTTTATCTACATTGAAGATCTCGGTTTGGGCGTCGGCGGAGTACTGACCGATCTTGATGATAATGTCATCCAGCGTGCATTTAAGCTGTATCCGCTGGAGTGGATGATGCGTGACGATAACGGTCCGCTGCTGCGCAAGCGTCGTGAGCAATGGGTGGAGCCGTTATGGAAAAGTATCTTGAGTAATAAAGGGCTAATGCCGCTGCTTTGGCGCTTCTTCCCTGGTCATCCTAACCTTCTTGCATCCTGGTTTGAGGGTGAAAAACCGCAGATTGCCGCTGGCGAAAGCTATGTGCGTAAACCGATTTACTCGCGCGAAGGCGGAAACGTCACCATTTTCGACGGTCAGAATAACGTCGTTGACCACGCTGATGGTGATTACGCCGATGAACCGATGATCTACCAGGCGTTTCAACCTCTGCCGCGATTTGGCGATAGCTACACACTCATCGGTAGCTGGATTGTCGATGATGAAGCGTGCGGAATGGGGATCCGTGAAGATAACACGTTGATCACCAAAGACACCTCACGTTTCGTTCCGCATTACATTGCTGGATAAGAATGTTTTAGCAATCTCTTTCTGTCATGAATCCATGGCAGTGACCATACTAATGGTGACTGCCATTGATGGAGGGAGACACAGTGCACTGGCAAACTCACACCGTTTTTAATCAACCTATACCATTAAATAATAGCAATTTATACCTGTCTGATGGCGCGCTCTGCGAAGCGGTAACGCGTGAAGGTGCTGGCTGGGATAGCGATTTTCTAGCCAGTATTGGTCAGCAGTTAGGGACGGCTGAATCCCTTGAACTGGGGCGGCTGGCGAATGTGAATCCGCCTGAATTATTGCGCTACGATGCGCAAGGACGCCGTCTGGACGATGTGCGTTTTCACCCCGCCTGGCACCTGCTGATGCAGGCGCTATGTACCAATCGGGTGCACAATCTTGCCTGGGAAGAAGACGCTCGCTCCGGCGCATTTGTGGCGCGCGCGGCGCGTTTTATGTTACATGCGCAGGTTGAGGCTGGGTCGTTATGTCCGATAACGATGACCTTTGCCGCCACGCCATTGCTGTTACAGATGTTACCCGCGCCGTTTCAGGACTGGACCACGCCGCTGTTGAGCGATCGCTACGATTCTCACTTATTGCCAGGTGGGCAAAAACGCGGTTTGTTGATTGGCATGGGAATGACGGAAAAGCAGGGCGGTTCCGATGTCATGAGCAACACCACCCGCGCAGAGCGCCTGGAAGATGGCTCTTATCGGCTGGTGGGGCATAAATGGTTTTTCTCGGTGCCGCAAAGCGATGCGCATCTGGTGCTGGCGCAGACTACGGGCGGTTTGTCCTGCTTTTTTGTGCCGCGCTTTTTGCCTGACGGGCAACGCAACGCGATTCGCCTCGAGCGGCTGAAAGATAAGCTGGGTAATCGCTCTAACGCCAGCTGCGAAGTGGAGTTTCAGGATGCCATTGGCTGGTTGTTGGGGCAGGAAGGGGAAGGAATTCGTCTGATCCTGAAAATGGGTGGGATGACGCGTTTTGATTGCGCCCTGGGTAGCCATGCCATGATGCGCCGTGCATTTTCGCTGGCGATTTATCATGCACATCAACGCCATGTTTTTGGTAATCCATTGATCCAACAGCCCCTTATGCGTCATGTCTTAAGTCGCATGGCGCTTCAGCTTGAAGGGCAAACGGCGTTGCTGTTTCGTCTTGCGCGAGCGTGGGACCGGCGTGCCGATGCCAAAGAAGCTCTGTGGGCGCGTTTATTTACGCCTGCGGCGAAATTTGTGATCTGCAAACATGGTATTCCGTTTGTGGCCGAAGCGATGGAGGTGCTGGGCGGCATTGGTTATTGCGAGGAGAGCGAGCTGCCGCGGCTTTACCGGGAGATGCCGGTAAACAGTATTTGGGAAGGTTCCGGCAATATTATGTGCCTGGATGTGCTGCGCGTTCTCAATAAGCAAGCGGGCGTATACGACTTATTGTCGGAAGCATTTGTGGAAGTGAAAGGGCAGGATCGCTATTTTGATCGCGCGGTTCGTCGTTTACAGCAGCAGCTGCGTAAGCCAGCTGAAGAATTGGGGCGAGAGATTACTCATCAGCTATTCCTGCTGGGCTGCGGTGCGCAAATGTTGAAATATGCCTCTCCGCCAATGGCGCAGGCGTGGTGTCAGGTGATGTTAGATACGCGCGGCGGCGTACGGTTGTCAGAGCAGATCCAGAATGATTTATTGCTGCGGGCGACGGGAGGAGTGTGTTTGTAAGCGTATACGACGGATGCGACGCTGGTTTCGATTAACTAAATGAAATATTTTAAAATTGTAGGCCGGACAAGGCGCTCGCGCCGCATCCGGCATTGTTCATTTGCTGTAGATGATACTCACGCATACAGGATCGCCTGTACGCGCCAGTTATCAGGCTGCTGGTCTTCGTACATGGTAATAATGCGGTACCATGACGCACCTTGTTCATCGGCCTTTAACGCCACGATACGTTCCACGTCCTGCGGATCCCCTGAAATATTGCTAACTGAGATCTGACCTATTTCATTCAGGCCCGTCACGCAGTCAGCACTGGCGAATTCTGCAGACTGTGCCGTGGCGCTCGCAGGATAAGTCACTAATTGCAGCGAGGGTGAGGCAAGTAATTGTTTCATCGTCAGCTCCATTTTTCGTTTCCCCACATGTTGCAGGGCATTCCATCGCGGTAATAAACGCCCAGGCTTCCAGCCGGTAATTTATTGTGCACAGGTAAACGCATAGGGACGCAAAGCAATGTAAAGCTGACTATGTAAGTTGTCTGATTTATTTACGGTACAAAATGGCTTGTGAATACCACTGTCCTGTCACGATGGTTTCGTCCACCATGACGACAACGTAATAATCAGCTTTTGCAGCGACAGCTTTCGCTCTGATTTCTGCTAATGCGTCATCCGGAGAACCCCGAACCATCGTGCTTACGCTACCTATTCGCTGTAACCCTTGCGTCTGGTCGCGGCGAATCTCTTGCGGATGGTCGGTTACTGGCGGTGCTGGCTGTGGCGTACCTTGCAGTGCGCTACAGGCACTTAACATCAACACCAATAATAAACTGGCAAACCGGTAAATAACGCTATTACGTTTCCTGCTAACCATAGTGTAGTGCCTTATTAATTTAACTTTGGGGGAATGTTCCCGAATTGTTACCTGGTACGCGATTTTCGAATGAAAACGTGATGAAAGCGTAACCCACATCTCAACATTATGAACTAATACCGCCAGCAGAAACTTGTGCTAAGGATTTCTTCATGTCATACCAGACAAAAAGGAGAGACAGATGATTGAAATAGAATCACGCGAGCTGGCAGATATTCCCGTTCTTCATGCTTATCCTGTCGGGCAAAAAGATACCCCGTTACCGTGCGCGATTTTTTATCACGGCTTTACTTCGTCCAGTCTGGTGTATAGCTATTTTGCCGTTGCGCTGGCGCAGGCTGGTTTGCGGGTGATCATGCCGGATGCGCCCGATCACGGTAGTCGTTTTAGTGGCGACGCAGCGCGGCGGTTAAATCAATTCTGGCAAATCTTGCTACAAAGTATGCAGGAATTCACTACTTTACGTGCGGCAATAGCCGAAGAAAACTGGCTGCTTGATGACCGTCTGGCAGTCGGTGGCGCGTCGATGGGCGCGATGACGGCACTGGGAATTACCGCTCGCCACCCCACGGTGAAATGTACCGCCAGCATGATGGGATCGGGCTATTTTACATTGCTCGCCCGTTCACTGTTTCCACCGCTGATACCTGAAACGGCAGCACAGCAGAATGAATTCAATAACATTGTCGCGCCGCTGGCAGAGTGGGAAGCGACAAACCACCTGGAACAACTTGGTGACAGACCTCTACTGCTGTGGCATGGCCTTGACGATGACGTCGTGCCTGCCGACGAATCACTACGTTTGCAGCAGGCCTTAAGCGAGACGGGACGGGATAAACTGCTAACCTGTTCATGGCAGCCTGGCGTGCGTCACCGCATTACGCCTGAGGCGTTAGATGCTGCCGTGACATTTTTCCGCCAGCATCTTTAAACACGCAGAATGCTGACCCCTTGCGCTTCCAGTTGTTGCAGGATTTCCGGGTTAGCATTTTTGCCGGTGATCAGCATATCGATTTGATCGGCACGGCTAAAAAGCATTCCCGCGCGTTCGCCAATCTTACTGCTATCAACCAGTACCACCAGTTTCCCTACCACGCTCAGCATCTTCTGCTCTGCCATTGCCGTCAACATATCGGTTTTATACAACCCTTCTGCTGTCAGCCCTTTGCCGCTGGTAAACATCCAGTGCCCGGCATAGAGACTGTTTTCGCTGCCCTGCGGGCTTAAAGTGATGGACTGACTTTTGTTGTACTGTCCGCCCATAATGATCACGCTGTCATGCTCCTGATCGATCAGGTAATTTGCCAGCGGTAGATAATTAGTGATGATTTGCACTGGCTTGCCACACATTTCCCGCCCAAGCAGAAACGCGGTGGAGCCGCAGTTGATGACTACGCTTTCGCCCGTATTAACCAGCTGCGAGGCCGCTTTAGCAATACGTACTTTTTCATCGTGATTCTGCGCCTGATGCAGATTCATCGGCGTCCAGCGTGGGCGCTGCTGGGTAATAGCTTCTGCGCCATTGCGCACTTTTTTCAGTTTGCCGCTTTCGTCAAGTTTATTGATATCGCGTCGTGCAGTGGCAGGCGAAATTCCCAGACGCTCAACGACTTTCTCAACGGTCACAAAGCCCAATTGTGCGAGCATTTCCAGGAGGATTTGATGTCTTTGTGCTTCAGTCATGAGCTATTCCGATAAAATTTGATTTTTTTAGATGATATTTGAAATAGCCAGGAAATACTACGCCGGATAGCGCGAACTACTCCACGCTATCCGGTATAAACGACAGATTACAGGAACGACTTGAACGGCAGATCCGGTTCAATAGTGAAGCAATCATCGAAACCACGCGGATAGTGGTACTCGAAGTTGTCTTTATCCAGCGGCCAGGTAAATTTGCCGCCCACCTGCCAGATAAACGGCTTGAAGCCATACTTCAGACGATCTTTTTTCATCTCCCACAGCACGCGGATTTCTTGCGGATCGGCCTGGAAGTTTGACCAGATGTCGTGGTGGAACGGGATAACCACTTTCGCATTCAGCGCTTCGCCCATACGCAAGATATCAGCACTGGTCATTTTGTCGGTAATACCGCGTGGGTTTTCGCCGTATGAACCTAAAGCCACGTCGATCTGATGCTCATTACCATGTTTTGCATAGTAGTTAGAGTAGTGGGAATCGCCGCTGTGATACAGGGTACCGCCTGGGGTTTTGAACAGGTAGTTTACCGCGCGATCGTCCATGCCGTCCGGCAGTACGCCAGCTGCTTTTTGATCGGCAGGCAGGGTGATCAGTGCCGTGCGGTCGAAAGCATCAAGTGCATGAATTTCAATGTCTTTTACCTTCACTACGTCGCCCGGTTTAACGACGATGCAACGCTCTTTCGGTACGCCCCAGCCAATCCACAAATCAACGCAGGTTTTCGGCCCAATGAACGGTACGTCATCAGCACAGTTCTGCATCACGGCAGCAGCGACGTTAACGTCGATATGATCGTTGTGATCGTGAGTCGCCAGTACCGCGTCGATCTGGCGAATCGCAAACGGATCAAGAACAAACGGGGTGGTGCGCAGGTTTGGCTGCAGTTTTTTCACGCCAGCCATGCGCTGCATCTGGTGACCCTGTTTCATTAACGGGTTACCGTGACTTTGTTTGCCAGTGCCGCACCAGAAATCAACGCAAACGTTGGTGCCACCTTCTGATTTCAGCCAGATCCCGGTGCAGCCTAGCCACCACATCGCAAATGTGCCAGGGGCGACCTGCTCTTGTTCAATTTCTTCATTCAGCCAGCTACCCCACTCCGGGAAAGTGCTCAGGATCCAGGATTCTCGGGTGATACTTTTCACTTTACTCATCGCCATTTACCTTCATGATAGTTCAATTCGAATCAACATGTGATTGGTTTTGATTAATCCTGACACTATTTTTTCAGGAAGGCAATGACCATTTTTTGACTTTTTGCCAGGGAAGTTGTTGTTGATTTTGAGTGTGGAAAGATTTAATGGAATGTGTAATTCAATTAACTAAATGAATTTAAATGAATAATTATTTCGTTGTGTGAATCCCACTCTATCCATGTGGAATTATTTGCGGGTCGCGTCACATTTAATCATAAATAATCTTGTTGTGATTACTTTTGAAAATTAGAGTGAATGCACAACATTCCGGGTGTGTGGAATACCCGGTTACCTCTTCTTCAGGAGATCGTTATGGAGATCCTCTACAACATCTTTACCGTGTTTTTTAACCAGGTCATGACCAATGCCCCGTTGTTGCTGGGTATTGTGACCTGTCTGGGCTACATCCTACTGCGCAAAAGTGTCAGCGTTATTATTAAAGGCACGATTAAAACCATAATTGGTTTCATGTTGTTGCAGGCAGGGTCCGGCATCCTCACCAGCACCTTCAAACCGGTGGTGGCGAAAATGTCCGAAGTCTACGGCATTAACGGCGCAATTTCCGATACTTACGCGTCGATGATGGCAACCATCGACCGCATGGGCGATGCCTATAGCTGGGTAGGTTACGCGGTGTTGTTAGCGCTGGCGCTGAACATCTGTTACGTGCTGCTGCGTCGCATTACCGGTATTCGTACCATCATGCTGACTGGACACATCATGTTCCAGCAGGCGGGACTGATTGCCGTTACGTTGTTTATTTTCGGCTATTCCATGTGGACGACCATTATCTGCACGGCGATTCTGGTTTCGCTCTACTGGGGCATAACCTCCAACATGATGTACAAGCCGACTCAGGAAGTGACGGACGGCTGCGGTTTCTCCATCGGTCACCAGCAACAGTTTGCATCATGGATTGCCTATAAGGTTGCGCCGTTCCTTGGCAAAAAAGAGGAAAGCGTTGAAGACCTCAAACTGCCAGGCTGGCTGAATATTTTCCACGACAACATCGTCTCCACGGCGATTGTCATGACCATCTTCTTTGGTGCCATTCTGCTCTCCTTCGGTATCGACACCGTGCAGGCGATGGCAGGCAAAGTGAACTGGACGGTGTATATCCTGCAAACCGGTTTCTCCTTCGCGGTGGCGATCTTCATCATCACTCAGGGTGTGCGCATGTTTGTAGCGGAACTCTCTGAAGCGTTTAACGGTATCTCTCAGCGCCTGATCCCTGGCGCGGTTCTGGCGATTGACTGTGCGGCTATTTATAGCTTCGCGCCGAACGCCGTGGTCTGGGGCTTTATGTGGGGCACCATCGGTCAGCTGATTGCGGTTGGCATCCTGGTCGCCTGCGGTTCCTCGATCCTGATTATCCCCGGCTTTATCCCGATGTTCTTCTCCAACGCCACCATCGGCGTGTTCGCTAACCACTTCGGCGGCTGGCGTGCGGCGCTGAAGATTTGTCTGGTGATGGGGATGATCGAAATCTTTGGTTGCGTCTGGGCGGTGAAACTTACCGGTATGAGTGCCTGGATGGGTATGGCGGACTGGTCGATTCTGGCACCGCCGATGATGCAGGGCTTCTTCTCCATCGGTATCGCCTTTATGGCTGTCATCATTGTAATTGCACTGGCTTATATGTTCTTCGCTGGCCGCGCACTGCGCGCAGAAGAAGATGCAGAAAAACAACTGGCAGAACAGTCTGCTTAATAAGGAGTTTTGATTATGACCGTACGTATTCTGGCTGTGTGTGGCAACGGACAAGGCAGTTCCATGATCATGAAGATGAAAGTGGACCAGTTTTTAACCCAATCAAACATTGACCACACGGTAAACAGCTGCGCGGTTGGCGAATACAAAAGCGAGTTGAGCGGCGCGGATATCATCATCGCTTCTACGCACATTGCGGGCGAAATCACCGTGACCGGCAACAAATATGTGGTTGGCGTGCGCAACATGCTCTCTCCTGCTGACTTTGGCCCGAAACTGCTGGAAGTGATCAAAGCGCATTTCCCGCAGGATGTGAAGTAAGGACGCGCCATGAAATTACGTGATTCGCTGGCTGAAAATAAATCTATCCGCCTGCAGGCCGAAGCAAATACCTGGCAGGAAGCGGTGAAAATCGGTGTTGACCTGCTGGTAGCGGCAGATGTGGTAGAGCCGCGTTACTACCAGGCGATTCTGGATGGCGTTGAACAGTTTGGTCCTTATTTCGTTATCGCACCGGGACTGGCAATGCCGCACGGGCGTCCGGAAGAGGGCGTTAAGAAAACCGGTTTCTCTCTGGTAACGCTGAAAAAGCCGCTGGAGTTCAACCACGAAGATAACGATCCGGTGGATATCCTCATCACCATGGCGGCGGTCGATGCCAACACTCACCAGGAAGTGGGCATCATGCAGATCGTTAACCTGTTTGAAGATGAAGAGAATTTCGACCGTTTACGTGCCTGCCGTACCGAGCAGGAAGTACTGGATCTCATTGACCGCACCAACGCGGCAGCTTAAGAAGGAATTGAAAATGTCATTACCGATGTTGCAAGTCGCGCTG
Organism: Escherichia sp. WS568; assembly: GCF_046486085.1. Taxonomy (NCBI): domain Bacteria; kingdom Pseudomonadati; phylum Pseudomonadota; class Gammaproteobacteria; order Enterobacterales; family Enterobacteriaceae; genus Escherichia; species Escherichia sp. WS568. The sequence continues at coordinate 105,213 of NZ_JBJQMC010000003.1, read as the reverse complement.
GACAACCAGACTATGGATAGCGCCTACGAAACCACTCGCCTGATTGCCGAAGAAGTCGACATTATCGAAGTGGGCACCATTCTTTGCGTAGGCGAAGGCGTGCGTGCGGTTCGTGACCTGAAAGCGCTGTACCCGCACAAAATCGTACTGGCTGACGCCAAAATTGCCGATGCAGGCAAAATCCTTTCTCGCATGTGCTTCGAAGCCAACGCTGACTGGGTGACCGTGATTTGCTGTGCGGATATCAACACCGCCAAAGGTGCGCTGGACGTGGCAAAAGAGTTTAACGGCGACGTGCAGATCGAACTGACCGGTTACTGGACCTGGGAACAGGCGCAGCAGTGGCGCGACGCAGGCATTCAGCAGGTGGTTTATCACCGCAGCCGTGACGCACAGGCCGCAGGCGTAGCGTGGGGCGAAGCGGACATTACCGCGATCAAACGTCTTTCCGATATGGGCTTCAAAGTGACCGTCACTGGTGGCCTGGCGCTGGAAGATCTGCCGCTGTTCAAAGGCATTCCGATTCACGTCTTTATCGCGGGCCGTAGTATCCGTGATGCCGCTTCTCCGGTGGAAGCCGCACGTCAGTTCAAACGTTCCATCGCCGAACTGTGGGGTTAAGGAGCGGATATGTTGTCCAAACAAATCCCGCTTGGCATCTATGAAAAAGCGCTCCCCGCCGGGGAGTGCTGGCTGGAACGGCTGCAACTGGCAAAAAAATTAGGCTTCGATTTTGTCGAGATGTCGGTAGATGAAACTGACGATCGCCTGTCGCGCCTCGACTGGAGCCGCGAGCAGCGTCTGGCGCTGGTGAATGCGATTGTTGAAACCGGCGTGCGCGTGCCGTCCATGTGCCTTTCTGCTCATCGTCGTTTCCCGCTGGGCAGCGAAGATGACGCGGTACGGGCGCAGGGGCTGGAGATTATGCGTAAAGCTATCCAGTTCGCCCAGGACGTTGGCATTCGCGTAATCCAACTGGCGGGCTATGACGTTTACTATCAGGAAGCCAATAACGAAACGCGTCGTCGTTTCCGTGACGGCCTGAAAGAGAGCGTTGAGATGGCAAGCCGCGCGCAGGTGACGCTGGCAATGGAGATCATGGATTATCCATTGATGAACTCCATCAGCAAGGCGCTGGGCTATGCGCACTATCTCAACAACCCGTGGTTCCAGCTCTACCCGGATATCGGCAACCTGTCGGCGTGGGACAACGACGTGCAGATGGAATTGCAGGCCGGAATTGGGCATATCGTCGCGGTGCATGTGAAAGACACCAAACCAGGCGTCTTCAAAAATGTGCCGTTTGGCGAAGGCGTAGTGGATTTCGAACGTTGCTTCGAAACGCTCAAACAGAGTGGCTATTGCGGGCCGTACCTGATTGAGATGTGGAGCGAAACGGCGGAAGACCCGGCAGCAGAAGTGGCGAAAGCGCGTGATTGGGTGAAAGCGCGCATGGCGAAAGCGGGCATGGTGGAGGCGGCATAATGCAAAAGCTAAAACAGCAGGTATTTGAAGCCAACATGGATCTGCCGCGCTATGGGCTGGTGACCTTTACCTGGGGCAACGTCAGCGCCATTGACCGCGAACGCGGGCTGGTGGTGATCAAGCCCAGCGGCGTTGCCTACGAAACCATGAAAGCGGCCGATATGGTGGTGGTTGATATGAGCGGCAAGGTGGTGGAAGGGGAATATCGCCCGTCTTCCGACACCGCGACGCATCTCGAACTCTACCGTCGTTATCCGTCGCTTGGCGGCATTGTCCATACCCACTCCACTCATGCTACCGCATGGGCGCAGGCGGGGCTGGCGATCCCGGCGTTAGGCACTACGCACGCCGACTACTTCTTTGGTGATATCCCGTGTACGCGCGGATTAAGCGAAGAAGAGGTGCAGGGTGAGTACGAACTGAACACCGGCAAAGTGATTATCGAAACGCTGGGTGACGCCGAGCCGTTGCATACGCCGGGAATTGTGGTGTATCAGCACGGGCCGTTTGCCTGGGGGAAAGATGCCCACGATGCGGTGCATAACGCGGTGGTGATGGAAGAAGTGGCGAAAATGGCGTGGATTGCGCGCAGTATAAACCCGCAACTGAATCACATCGACAGCTATCTTATGAATAAACACTTCATGCGTAAGCATGGTCCCAACGCTTATTACGGGCAGAAGTAAAACACGCGCTGCGGAAATTTCCTTCTTCGGGAGATAACTGGTCTGATTCCGCAGCCGTTTTTCAAAAAAAGCCCCCTGCGAAGGGGGCAAAGCAAACTATGGCAATGTTTCGTTGGTTATACCTGGTGCTAGCGATAAATATCCGCGCTGGCGTGCATGTTGCCGTTACTCCCCGGTTCCCGCATCAGAATCACGTGGTAGTACGTTGCGCCCTGCGCATCTGTCTCTTCATTTAATGCCTGACGTGCTTCACTTTCAGTGGCGAAGTTATGGTTGATATAAATCACGCCTAAGCTTTGCACATCGTCCATATTTCTGGCCTGGTGGTTATTAATTTCAATGGCTGCCCATGTATTTGCACTTAGCAAAAGCACAGCCAGAAGGGCTAAAACACGACTGAACATAGATACCTCCTCAACGGCTGACTTTGTGTGCTCTCCTCTTGTGGTGATCTTCTGATTTAATTTTAATCAATGATAAAGAAGTGGATGGTGACCATTTCTGATGCAGTTGTTCAAAAAAACACCATGATGAAGTGTGATGAACTTCAAATCAGCGTGTTAGTACGATTTGGTGAAAGATGAGATTTATTTGTCGGCTGGCCTTGAGTTTAGCGGGGTATGTCAGTACTATAACGCGTCATTTTTCAGCCGACCTTTAACACGTTCCTTGCCTCCCCGGGATTCGGCTGACCCAGACAGGAGGCTGAATAATCCGTAAGGAGCAATTCGATGCGTCATTACGAAATCGTTTTTATGGTCCATCCTGACCAGAGCGAACAGGTTCCGGGCATGATCGAGCGCTACACTGCTGCCATCACTGGTGCAGAAGGCAAGATCCACCGTCTGGAAGACTGGGGCCGCCGTCAGCTGGCTTACCCGATCAACAAACTGCACAAAGCACACTACGTTCTGATGAACGTTGAAGCTCCGCAGGAAGTGATCGATGAGCTGGAAACTACCTTCCGCTTCAACGATGCCGTTATCCGCAGCATGGTTATGCGTACCAAGCACGCTGTTACCGAAGCATCTCCGATGGTTAAAGCGAAAGACGAGCGCCGTGAGCGTCGCGATGATTTCGCAAACGAAACCGCTGATGATGCTGAAGCTGGGGATTCTGAAGAGTAATTTCTGATGACCAACCGTCTGGTGTTGTCCGGCACCGTGTGCAGGACTCCCCTTCGAAAGGTCAGTCCATCAGGAATTCCTCACTGCCAGTTCGTGCTTGAGCATCGTTCTGTGCAGGAGGAAGCCGGTTTTCACCGGCAGGCGTGGTGCCAAATGCCCGTTATTGTTAGCGGACACGAAAACCAGGCCATTACTCACAGTATAACGGTCGGCAGTCGCATAACCGTTCAGGGGTTCATTTCATGCCACAAGGCAAAGAACGGACTGAGCAAAATGGTTTTGCATGCCGAGCAGATTGAATTGATAGATTCTGGAGACTAGCCATATGGCACGTTATTTCCGTCGTCGCAAGTTCTGCCGTTTCACCGCGGAAGGCGTTCAAGAGATCGACTATAAAGATATCGCTACGCTGAAAAACTACATCACCGAAAGCGGTAAGATTGTCCCAAGCCGTATCACCGGTACCCGTGCAAAATACCAGCGTCAGCTGGCTCGCGCTATCAAACGCGCTCGCTACCTGTCCCTGCTGCCGTACACTGATCGCCATCAGTAATCGGTCACGGTCCATTAATACGACTTTGAGAGGATAAGGTAATGCAAGTTATTCTGCTTGATAAAGTAGCAAACCTGGGTAGCCTGGGTGATCAGGTAAACGTTAAAGCGGGCTATGCTCGTAACTTCCTGGTACCGCAGGGTAAAGCTGTTCCAGCTACCAAGAAAAACATTGAATTCTTCGAAGCACGTCGCGCTGAACTGGAAGCTAAACTGGCTGAAGTTCTGGCAGCAGCTAATGCTCGCGCTGAGAAAATCAATGCACTGGAAACTGTTACCATCGCGTCTAAAGCTGGCGACGAAGGTAAACTGTTCGGTTCCATCGGTACTCGCGACATCGCTGACGCTGTAACTGCAGCTGGCGTTGAAGTGGCTAAGAGCGAAGTTCGTCTGCCGAACGGCGTTCTGCGTACCACTGGCGAACACGAAGTGAGCTTCCAGGTTCACAGCGAAGTATTCGCGAAAGTGATCGTAAACGTAGTAGCTGAATAATTCGTTATTCAACGAGACGTAAAAACGCCGACCATTGGTCGGCGTTTTGCTTTTGTAGCGAGCACTTGCAGATATCGATAAGGGCCACAATAAGCAGCCCTACGAAGATAATTACTTAGCTGCCTGAATATCAGCCAGCATTGGGGCAAGGGCTGGGTTGTCCTTAGCGAAGTTTGCGTACATTGGCTGTACTTTCTCGATAAACGGAGCTTTATCTACCTGGTAGACTTTCACGCCCATTTTATCCAGTTTTGCAAATTCTTGTTTCTCTTCCTCGCTCCACAAGTCTTTCATGTAGCTCATTGATTCTTTAGCTGCTTTTAATATAACTGCCTGATTTTCCGGGCTAAGTTTATCAAACGCAGCATTGCTCATCAGAACCACATCGGGAACCATAGTGTGTTCGTCAAGGCTGAAGGATTTTGCCACTTCACCGTGACGCATGGTGGTCAGCGCCATCACGCTGTTTTCTGCCATATCGACCACACCCTGCTGTAAGGCTGTATACAACTCGCCGTAATCCAGTGGCGTCGGGTTACCGCCCATGACTTTGATCATTTCAACTGCGCCAGGACTTGGCTGGACACGGACTTTCATGCCTTTGAGATCGTCTGGTTTCAGTACTGGTTTATTGCCGTAGAAACTGCGGGCGCCTCCATCATAAAAAGTCAGCCCGAAATAACCTTTGCTTTTCGTTGAGTCGAGGATTTTTCTCCCGATATCGCCCTGCATGACCTGATAATAATGATCACGATCGCGGAACAAATAAGGCAGGCTAAATAATTTATAGGAATTTTCAAATGCTTCCATTTCTGCCGCGTTGGTTTTTACCAGTGGAATAGCGCCAGAACGAATCAGCTCCATTGTTTCTCGTTGAGTACCCAATGTTCCATTTGGATAAATACGAATAGTAATATCACCGTTAGAGTACTCTTTGCTCTTTTTCGCAAAGAACTCCATCGCTTTATGAACAGGATGAGACTTATCCTGATTATGACTCAGTTTTAATGTCACTGCCCAGGACTGGCTTGCGGATAACATAAGAACAGCACCGATAATGCCAGCGGATACTTTTATTTTCATAGATGTTCCTTTTCTAATAAATATGGCGGCAGGTGCCGCCAGTGAATGCGCATCAGTAACCCAGTGCTCTTGGCAATGCCATACTGATTTGCGGAATATAGGTCACCATTGCCAGCACCAATACCATCACGGCATAAAATGGCAGCATAGGTTTGATAATTTTATTAATCGGTAATTTAGATACACTACAACCGACAAATAACACACTGCCTACAGGCGGAGTACAAATACCGATACACATGTTCAGTACCATGACAATACCAAAGTGAATCGGGTCCATGCCCAGTTCGGTGACAACCGGTAAAAATATCGGCGTAAAAATCAGTACCGCCGGTGTCATATCCATAAAAGTGCCGATAATCAACAGGATAATATTGATAATAAGCAGGATTATTATTGGGTTGTCAGAAATAGTGTTAAGCAAATCGAGAATCAGGAAGGGAACGTCAGCGTTTGACATCGCCCATGACATTCCCATCGAAGAACCAATTAATAACAAGACAATTGCAGTGGTAATAACGGATTCCAGAAATATTTTAGGTAAATCTTTAACTGAGATTTCACGATAAAGAACCAGTGCAAGGAAAAGGGTATAAATTACTGCAATTGCGGAGGCCTCTGTCGGGGTAAAAATACCACTTAATACACCCCCCATAATTAAAATAATCAGGAAAATACTGGGGATAGCCATCCATATCGCAACGCCAGCCTGGCGTAAAGTCGGGCGTTCTGGCTTTGGATAACCGCGACGTACCGCGATAATACCGGCTATTACCATCAGTGCCAGACCCAGCAAAATTCCCGGAACATAACCCGCCAGGAACAGTGCGGCAATAGAAGTACCACCACTGACCAGTGAATAGACGATTAACGTATTACTTGGTGGAATAAGCAAACCCGTCGGGGCAGAGGCAACGTTAACCGCAGTACTGAATGCCGGGTCGTAGCCCTCTTTAACCTGTTGCGGATGCATGACGCCGCCCATCGCAGCCGCCGAAGCAACAGCTGAACCAGAAATTGCCCCGAACAGCATATTGGCAAGAATATTACAGTGAGCAAGTGAGCCAGGCAGTCGACCGCCAAGAATTCTGGCAAAGTTGATTAATCGTCGCGCTATTCCTCCATGATTCATAATGTTGCCAGACAAAATAAAAAATGGAATTGCCAATAATGTAAAGCTATCTAACCCGGAGGCTAACTTTTGGGAAACCACACTCAATGCTGAGTTGAAATCGAGTTGTGTGGAAATTGATGCCAGTGTGGATAAACCAATGGCATAAACAATAGGTACACCTAATGCCAACATAAAAAAGAAGGCACCAAATAACACAATAATCGGTAACCAGTAATCCATAATTTCTCCATTCCTACTATGGTTGGTTGTTGTTTATTATCTTTAGAGTGGTTGTTTAAGTTCTGTTAAAACCATATCTATGGTGTATATAATAATAAGAACACCACTAATCGGGATACTCATATAGATATATCCCATCTGCCAGCCTAAAGCGGGTGAGGTTTGACCTGAATCGAATGTGTCCAGCGTTAATAGCCCACCACCATATACCATAATGATGGTAGAGAAGATAATAACGATAATCTGAATACACAAAAATAAATGACGCCGGGCTTTTCCTTTCAGCATCATAGGAAGCAGATCAATCGCCAGATGCCGGTTCTGCCCCGCGGTATAGGCACCACCAAAAAGGCCAAGGCAAATAAAAAGCAAACGACTGAGTTCATCCGTAAATATACTGGGGCTTTTAAATATAAATCGTGCTACCACTTGCCATGTCACACATGCCACAATGATCGCCAAAATGGTAATATTCAATGTTGCAAGCAGAGCATTAATAGATCTAATTATATTTCGCATAGTGATTAACCTTTGCAATATCATTCATCCTGTGGCTGGTAAATTGTCCCATTAAGAAAGCCAGGCCAGTTTTTTTCAAACCAAATGCCGCGGATAGTGGGAAACTCACGGACAGGTGTTTCTCTGACGTGAAAGATACTGTTGCAATAATGAATAAGCAGTTTATCTTTTTTATCCTCAGTACGCTCTGAACGAAAGCGCCAGGCATCACAAAAACCATTTCGTGTTTGCGGAATAGAATTTCCATCCCTGTCGAGAATAATACGTGCTCCCCGGCTACCACCACCTGCATCAATATAATGTGTCAGTTGAGTTAAGACGGCGGCAGAAGTCAGCGTCATATGCCGCCACATAAACAGCTCGGCAACTTCACCCACATGTTTGATTGCCAATCCATGTCGTTGCACAAATTCGTTCAATAGCAGGGCATCACGAGTGGCACGTCGGACTTTATCGGCATGGCAAATAAATCCCGCATGGTCAGACATTCGTGCCTGAATTTTTTCTCTCACAACCGACAACGGCATCCCGGTCCCGTTATCGTGCGCCTGAGTAATGATCTCTCTTATAGAAGCCAGTGCCGGAGCTGCCAGCTGTGCTATATCTCCATCAATATTCCGCTTTTGCGTGCAACCAATAAAACGTGCCAGACGAACAGCAAAAACCTGCCCGGCATTCAACGCCGCGCCGCCAGGTCGGGTGACGCCGTGTGTGCCAGCAACTTCCCCCACTGCAAAACAACCGGGCAGAGATGTTTGTCCCCAGATATCGACTTCAATGCCGCCATTCATATGCTGATTATTCATGGCAAACTGCAATGGCTGCGTGGTGAGATCGTAACCGTGCATCTTATACAGCGAGATAGACAGCGGATTCATTCGTTGCAGTCGTTCGATGGGCGATGGTGCCAGAGCGTCGTTATTTTCCAGATACGCGCGAACGTCGTCGTCCAGTCGATCTAATGAGAACGGCAGGTCACCCGGCACAGGTTCAGGATTACGATTGAAATCCATAAATACCTGACGCCCTGATTGCTGCTCTTGCGCTACTGCCATATCTAACAAGCTGGAGCCAAAATCCATTACCCGCGTGGCGTGGAACGGCCACTGATAGCCTTTACGGAAAATGTTTGAAGCCAGCTCCTGGGTGGTGCGATAGTAATCCGCGAGGAAGTTATACTCGTTACCCCCGGCATCCACGGAATAGATATATGGGATCACCTGTACATAAGTCCCGGACAAATTCCACGGAAAGGTGCTGCGCGTTGTGCCGATACCAAACTGGCTTTCGGTCAGATTGGTGAGCGTCAGACCTTCCTCCAGCGCCAGCCCCAGTGAGCCGAAACATTTGTGTGGATACACACTGTCGCGATAAAGCTCGCCAGGCCCTCCTGTTGCCAGTACCACATTGGGCGCAGTCACAATTGCCAGCCCCCATGGGTTATGGGCGCGATGACCGGTCGCGAGGATTGCCCCCGCCACGCGGTCTTCGCCGTTTTCGTCACGCTGATGTAGCAGTTTAATCACTGTTGCACTGGTCAACATTGGGATAGCAAGACGCTGTACTTCTTCCAGCAGCACTTTCACCATTAACCTTGAGGTACGCGGCCCACACGAGGTTGCACGCCCGGCTTCGTCATGGTCGGTTTGATAACGAAGAATCGCGCCATAGCGATCTTCCGGTAATTCCAGACCAAGATATTGCAACCCGCCTAGAGTGTGCAGAGAACCTACCGCTTCGACATAAGCGGTGTCGTGATCCATCGCCCCACCGCTCGCCAGTGCCTCTGCCAGTTTGGTGAAGTTGTCGCCGTTGCCCGCGGTAGCGGCGGTAAACAGTGTTTGTTTATCAGAGCCAGAACATGCCGATGTCCCCATATATAACCCGGCGGTGGCGATCAGCACATTTTGCTGGCGGCGTTTAAGTTCAACTGCCGCACGTAATCCTGCTGCGCCGCTACCAACGACCAGCGCATCAACTTGCCAGATCGGGTAATCAACATCCTCAACGGTGACAATTGACGCTGGCTCTGCTGACACAAAACCCTTTGGAAAAGTGACGTGTGTGAGCGCATCAAGGAGGGTGTCATCAAGCTGGCTCATGCATCCTCCATCGGCGTAAACAGGCTACTTTCCATCAGGCGTGGCTGATTGATAATTGGACGGAAGGCCATATACGGCAGAATGTCGCGCTCAATCTCCACACCTGGTGCGATTTCAATTAATTCAACGCCTTCTGCCGTTAACTGGAATACTGCACGTTCAGTGATATACAACACTTCCTGACCACTTTGCTGTGCGTAGGCGGCGCTAAAAGTGATTTTTTCCACCTGGGTAACCAGTTTAGGGATTTGACCTGACTGGGCGATATGCAAGCCATCTGGCGTTACATCAATCTTGCTACCTTTGGCGTCGAACGTGCCGCAGAACACCACTTTACGGGCGTTTTGCGCAATTTCGAGAAATCCGCCGGGGCCAATCAGATTGCCATTGAGATGGGAGACGTTGACGTTACCGTACTGATCCATCTCTCCCATGCCGAGGAAGGTGATATCGATCCCTCCGCCACTGTAGAATTCGAATTGATCGAGTGATGGAATAATGGCATCGGCGTTACGGGCGCAGCCGAACAGAGCATCATCCAGCATCATGCCGTTATGTACACCCTGTTCTACACTCAGCCACAAACTTTGATAAGGCACGCCTTCGCGCAGCGCTACGCCTGGAATACCGCCCGGAATACCAAAGCCAAAGTTGGTTGAAGCGCCTGCCACCAGTTCCCGTGCTGCCCGACGGGCAATCAGGCGACGCACCGGATGACTAACCAGTTCAATAGCGTCGTTAGAACTTAGACGGCGATGTTGACCGCTAATGGTCAGGTCGTAACCACCAAGATAGGTTTGCGGTTGTTCGCGGTGCTCAACGATGCCATCAACCAGAATCCCCGGTAATTTGACCCGACGTGGTTCAATCGCGCCAGCTTCCAGCACATCGCGTACCTGTACGAACACTTTGCCGCCGCTGTTGTGTGCTGCCAGCGCCATGGAATAGCTATCCATATCAATCGCTTCTTCTTCAAGGCTGACGTTGCCTCGAGGATCGGCATAAGTGCCACGCAAAATCGCGTAATCCACTTTGAAAGGGCGATAACGAAGTTTGGTTTCACCATCGATTTCAATCAGTTCTACCAGGTCGGTGGTAGTGCATTCATTCGACTTACCGCCGCCATTGCGTGGATCAACAAACGATCCCAGCCCAACGTGGGTAAAAAGCCCCGGACGTCCGGCACCGATCTCCCGTAGCAACGCCTGAATCACGCCACCAGGGAAACAGTAGGCTTCAATAGCATTGCTTTTCACCAGTTCCTGCATCTTGGGCGACCAGGTAAAATGTCCGGCAATAATGCGTTTGAGCATTTCGGCGTGAGCAAAACGGTTAGTGCCTTTGCTGTCGCGATCGCCAATACCCAGCGAGTGGATTAATGTCAGATCGCGCGGGTGTCCGGTTTGCAGGAAACGCGCTTCAATAGCAGCCAGAATATGGTCGGCTTCCACCATACCGCCGCCGTTACCGCTAATAGCAATAGTCGCACCGTCCTGAATTTGCGCCGCCAGTGCCTCGGCGGTTGTTATCTTACGCATACAATTTCCTTATTGATTATGGAAGCTCACGCTACTTTTTTCGGCAAAGGCGCGCGTCGCCTGCTGGCAATCCTGAGTGGCGGACATTAATCCGGCCAGTAGCTGGTGCGGGTAATCGGCATGTTTATTTTCCAGTGCCAGAATCAGTTGCTTAATATGTGCAAGCGCCACCGGACCACATTTTTCCAGCTGCGCTAACTGATTCGCCATCCAGCTTTCCACCTGTTCTTTTTCTACCACTTCATCAATTAAATTCGCCGCCTGAGCTTCCTGCGCCGTCAGGCGTTTACCCAGCATCAGCATCTGGCGACCGACCACCGGACCGACCTGATTAAGCACGCGTTCAATGCCCATCCAGCCAGGCACCATGCCGAGCATTACTTCCGGATTAGAGAATTTCGCGCTGGGGCGAGCAATACGAATATCGCAGCACAAGGCAAGTTCAATACCACCGCCGATGGTATGACCGTTGAGATTCGCAACCGTTAATTGAGGTAAATTGCGCAGGCGATTAAAAACGTCATTGCCGCGTTTAATCCATTTTCTGCCCATATCTAATGGCGAATAGGCTGACCACGATTTAATATCGCCGCCTGCACAAAAGAATTTATCGCCGGTTGCCGTTAATTCGACTAATCGTAATGTGGTGTCGTTTTCAATTTCATTTAAATAATGGTCGAGAGATTCGATCATTTCTTCATTAATAGCATGACATTTATCTTCACGGTTCAATGTCAGGCGGCAAGAAGCCGCCGCTCTGCTGAACAGAACGGGTTGGTCACTCATGATTATTCCTTAGCAATAATGCGCGATGCGATCGACGCTAATATCCAGTGTGCTGTCAATATCTTGCTGCCACCAATACGGTGAGAATATTTCCAGTTCAATAGCGCCATTAAATCCGGCGTTTTCAACCAGCCGACGAATTGACGGAATATTGATGACACCATCTCCCGGCATTCCACGGTCATTGACCAGATCGGTGGTCGGCACTAACCAGTCGGAAACATGAAACGCGAGGATGCGTTTTCCGGCACGCAGGATCTGACTGACGAGATCCGGATCCCACCAGACATGGTAGACATCTACCGCCACGCCGAGGCCAAATTCGCCATCGGGATCGAGTTCATCACACCAGTCCAGCGCCTGACGTAACGTGCACAGACAAGAACGATCGGCAGCAGTCATCGGGTGCAGTGGCTCCAGTGCAATTGGCACACCGACATCTTTCGAATGTGGCAGCAACTGGCGAATCCCTTGTTTCACCTGTTCCCGCGCTTCGTACAGATCTTTTGTTCCCATTGGCAGACCGCCAACCACCTGCATATAACAGGCGGCGTTCAGTACAGCGGCGTCGTCCAGCGCCCGGCGGTTATCGTCAATCGCCAGTTTGCGCTCCGCCAGCGTCGGTGCGGTGTAGTAGGTGCTACGGCACAAACCGGAAACGTTTATGTTACTGGCAGCAAGCTGGCGGGCGATTTGCTGGAGATCTTCACCCTGCAACTCCCTGCGCCAGGGGGCAATGGCGCCAATACCGCGTGCGGCGCAGGCATCAATAATGGCGGGCAGCGGCGTTTTATAGCCCAGTGTCGCGGTATTGATACTGAATAAATCCGGGCGTTGTAACAGATCTCTCATGATTCAGCCTCAGAAGCGCGGCATACTTAAGCCGCCGTCGATGGCGACCGCCTGACCACAGGTGTAAATCAGTTTACCTTCCGCCATCGCGCGGACAGTGGAAGCAATATCAGCCGGATAACCCCAACGTCCCCACGGCACCAGACCTTTGGCAATCAGTTCGTCGTAATAGGCCGTTGCCGGAATAGTCATATCGGTTTTGATGAGACCAGGACGCACTTCATAAACGCCAATTTGTTCATTACAAAGGCGAGCAGCAAACAGACGAGCAGCGGCAGAAACGGCGGTTTTGGCAATGGTGTATTCGCCGCGATTCATCGCCAGCATGATGGCGTTGATTGAACTGACAAAAATAATCGAGCGGTGCGGCAGCTCCGCTTCCGGTTTCGGCTGTGCGAGCAGACGTTTACTGAATGCCTGAGCGAGGAAGAACGGCGCGCGGGTATTGATGGCAATGTTTTGGTCGAAACTGTCTGGCTCGAGATCGAGGAGGTCACCGCGCTTTTTCACTGAAATCCCTGCGTTGTTGAGCAGACAGTCCAGACGCCCCCACTGGTTTTGCGCCGCGTCGAGCATCTCTTCATGCAGGGAGAGATCGCCAACATCGGCAGGGAAGCAAATGACCTCCACGCCTTCTGCCATACATTCTTGTTGTGTGATATGCAGTTTTTCTACGCTGTCGGCATCAGGGCGATCGTTAATCAGCAGGTTAAACCCGCTACGAGCAAGTTCCAGCGCACAACCCTTTCCAATACCACGTGCAGCACCAGTGATGACAGCAACAGGACGAGTGGATTTCATACAATGACCCTCTTTTGAATATTGTTTCCTTGAGTGATGATTAGCTTGCGACTGGAAGGTAAAAAGATCAACCATCTAGTTGGTTGATATGCGAGAGTGATCACAGGTAATTTGATAACTCAATGAAATTACGACTTTTATCCTTTTTGCTGTCGCTGAGATCAAATCCGGTTATGATAGCCATCACGAAGAGGAAGTGGGGAAGTGGAATGTATCTTGATACCAGTCACGCACAAAACCTGAAGGAAAAATTGCTGCTATGCGCGGTTAATGAATTTGCCGAATATGGTTACGAAGGGGCCAGAGTAGATAATATTGTTAAGGCAGCAGGGTGCAGTAAACAGACGGTTTATCACCACTTTGGTAATAAAGAAAATTTGTTTATTGAAGTACTGGAATATACCTGGAACGATATTCGCGAAAAAGAGAGAGAGCTTGACATTTCAGGGCTTTCGCCGGTTATTGCGATCGAGAAAATAATTGATTTTACTTGGGATTATTACATCAATAACCCGTGGTTTTTAAAAATTGTCCATAGTGAAAACCAAAGTAAGGGTGTGCATTATAAAAAATCAAAACGCCTCGCTGAAATTAACCATGCACATTTGCAGTCAATGGCTTCATTATTAGAAGAAGGGCAGCGGCAGAAAACCTTTAAGAAATATATTGATCCCTTACAAATCAACATTAATATCGCCGCACTGGGTGCATATTATTTAATAAACCAGTACACACTGGGGATGGTTTATCACATTAGCATGGTTTCACCTGAGGCTTTGGAAGCCAGACGCAGGGTGATCAAAGAGACCATCCTGAGCTGGCTTTTGGTGAACCCTGCCCGTGGGTAATCAGCGTGCGCGGATGAAATTACCATCAGGTTGGCGGGTGAACAGGACTTGCTGATTATTTCCCGTATCAATGGTTAAGCCGGTAACCACCCCATTCGCATTTTGACGGATTTTAACAATCTGACCATTTTGCAGGTTACTGAGTGGTTTATCCGCGCCCTCGACCTGGGCCATAGCGTACACGTCTGTAGGCGGCAAATTATGGTCGCGGAACAGCTGGGCAAGGGTCTTGCCTGGTTCTACGCGATATGTCCGCCACTGTTGATCGATACCACTTTCCGGTTGGAAAGATTGTGTCTCTGCAACAGGTGGCTCTTCAGGTTGACCTTCCTGAATAGGTTCCGGCGCGACCGGGGCGACCTGATCCGGATCGTTTTGCGGCGTCACTAAATGTGCCTGTAGCTGTGCTTCACCTGGGGGGGGTGATTGCATATCTAACTGCGCTTCGCGGGTGACAACAGGCATCTGGCGTGTTTCATCTCCAGGCAGAAGAATACCGATAATCAGCACTATTGCCGCAATAATGACTCCCCGGCGATGCATCGGCGGCAGCGGGTCCATGAAGCGAAAATTGTCCGGCGCGTGCCAGACTTTCTCCAGGGTTGGTTTTAGTTCAAAGCGCCCGGGCATGGTTTCCTCCTGCTCCGCGTCTTGTTCCTCAATCATAGCCTATGAATAAGCTAACGCTATGATGTCCGTGGTAAACCCGCCTTTATTATATTCATACGGGATATTGCTATTGTTTCTTTTTCCCCGGGATTTGTCATCATTCCCGCGACAAAGTTTTACCCAAAGAAGTGTGGCTGATATGCTGCCCGCTACTTTATACCCTAAGAAAGGAAATACGATGACCACCCCAACTTTTGACACCATCGAAGCGCAAGCAAGCTACGGCATTGGTTTGCAGGTAGGGCAACAACTGAGTGAATCTGGCCTGGAAGGGCTGCTGCCAGAAGCACTGGTTGCAGGCATTGCTGATGCGCTGGAAGGCAAACATCCGGCTGTTCCGGTTGATGTGGTGCACCGCGCGCTGCGTGAAATCCACGAACGCGCCGATGCCGTTCGTCGTCAGCGTTTCCAGGCGATGGCTGCTGAAGGTGTGAAATACCTGGAAGAAAACGCCAAAAAAGAAGGTGTAAATAGCACCGAATCTGGCCTGCAATTCCGCGTGATCAACCAGGGTGAAGGCGCAATTCCGGCACGTACCGACCGCGTTCGTGTTCATTACACCGGTAAACTGATCGACGGCACCGTGTTTGACAGCTCCGTTGCTCGCGGCGAGCCAGCTGAATTCCCGGTTAACGGCGTGATCCCTGGCTGGATTGAAGCACTGACTCTGATGCCGGTAGGTTCTAAATGGGAACTGACTATCCCGCAGGAACTGGCATATGGCGAGCGTGGCGCAGGCGCGTCCATCCCTCCGTTCAGCACCCTGGTGTTTGAAGTCGAACTGCTGGAAATCCTCTAAGCAGCGCATTCTGTTCCCCTCGAACCAGAGGGGAGCAGGCATTCAGCAATAAACCCTTCAGTTTGCCAAACGGCGCTATTTTATGTTGCAAAGACCCCGTAAGCGTGTATTTTTGTGAGCTGTTTCGCGTTATCACCGTGATATGACACTCACTTTAAACATAAAATTAACATTAGATCTAAATCTTAGTATTCATCCCGCGTATTGTTACCTAATATCGATGAGTCCCGATACAGATTCGTCGTATCATAGACTGACTAAAGGCCGTAGAGCCTGAACAACACAGACAGGTACAGGAAGAAAAAAACATGGTAGATCAGGTAAAAGTCGTTGCCGATGATCAGGCTCCGGCTGAACAGTCGCTACGGCGCAATCTCACAAACCGACATATTCAGCTTATTGCCATTGGCGGTGCCATTGGTACAGGGTTGTTTATGGGGTCCGGCAAAACGATTAGCCTTGCCGGGCCGTCGATCATTTTCGTTTATATGATCATCGGTTTTATGCTCTTTTTCGTGATGCGGGCAATGGGGGAATTGCTGCTTTCGAATCTGGAATACAAATCTTTTAGTGACTTCGCTTCCGATTTACTCGGGCCGTGGGCAGGATATTTCACCGGCTGGACTTACTGGTTCTGCTGGGTTGTAACCGGTATGGCAGACGTGGTTGCCATTACCGCCTATGCGCAATTCTGGTTCCCTGGGCTTTCTGACTGGGTTGCTTCGTTATCCGTGATCATTCTGTTACTGGTTCTAAACCTCGCCACGGTAAAAATGTTCGGTGAGATGGAGTTCTGGTTTGCGATGATCAAAATCGTCGCCATCGTGTCGCTGATTGTTGTCGGCCTGGTCATGGTGGCGATGCACTTTCAGTCACCGACCGGTGTGGAAGCATCATTTGCACATTTGTGGAATGACGGCGGCTGGTTCCCGAAAGGCTTAAGTGGCTTCTTTGCTGGATTCCAGATAGCGGTTTTCGCTTTCGTAGGGATTGAGCTGGTAGGTACCACCGCTGCGGAAACCAAAGATCCAGAGAAATCACTGCCACGCGCGATTAACTCCATTCCGATCCGTATCATTATGTTCTACGTCTTCTCGCTGATTGTGATTATGTCCGTGACGCCGTGGAGTTCGGTAGTCCCGGAGAAAAGCCCGTTCGTTGAACTGTTTGTGTTGGTAGGTTTGCCTGCGGCTGCCAGCGTGATCAACTTTGTGGTGCTGACCTCTGCGGCGTCTTCCGCTAACAGCGGTGTCTTCTCTACCAGCCGTATGCTGTTTGGTCTGGCCCAGGAAGGTGTGGCACCGAAAGCGTTCGCTAAACTCTCTAAGCGCGCAGTACCCGCGAAAGGGCTGACCTTCTCTTGTATCTGTCTGCTCGGCGGCGTGGTGATGTTGTATGTGAATCCCAGCGTGATTGGCGCGTTCACGATGATTACAACCGTTTCCGCGATTCTGTTTATGTTTGTCTGGACGATTATCCTTTGCTCGTACCTGGTGTATCGCAAACAGCGTCCTCATCTGCATGAGAAGTCGATCTACAAGATGCCACTCGGCAAGCTGATGTGCTGGGTATGTATGGCGTTCTTTGTGTTTGTTCTGGTGTTGTTGACACTGGAAGATGACACCCGCCAGGCGCTGCTGGTTACCCCGCTGTGGTTTATCGCGCTGGGGCTGGGCTGGCTGTTTATTGGTAAAAAACGCATGGCGAAGTAATGCCGCGTTTATAACTCTGAAAGGTACCTGCGGGTGCCTTTGTCTTTATATATTCCTAAAAAAATCTACCATCATAGACAGCCCTCAGGCGCGAGCTTACCGTGGATCTTTGCCACTCGTTGCAGAGTTCATTATGGTTAAGCGCAGTTGGTTATTAATCGCCGCATTACCTCCCTCTATTTCACCTTCCTGGGGCGCGGATTTTTATTACCGCCAGCAGGAGAAAGGCACGGTTTATGTTGTCGAACAGAAGGGGGAAAAAGATGAGATCCTCTCCGAATTACCAGATATTAATTTTTCCCGCCTTTGGCGTATTGCCAATTTAGCCAATAAACAAGATTCCCGGTTACTGTCCGATTTTAATCCCGATAAGTTCGATTGCGATGATGAGGGGGATTGCGAACATGCCTGGCTCACCGATGGACGCTCTGTTCTTTGGTCTGGCAAAGTCCTGAAAAATCCCCCCGGTAAACCTATAGTCGACGCTGCCAGTTTTCAGGCATTCGGCGCTTTCGCTGCTGATAAACGCAGTATCTATTTTGATGGTCAGCGTACCGATGATAATAGCGGTGATAAGCAGGTGGATATGTCAACGCTTGAAGAGACGGACATCTGGAATTTACTGCGTGATAAAAATAGTCTTTGGCATAAGGGGCACTGGTTGGGAAGCGCTGACGGATTTCAAATCCTGCGGCATGATTCCTCCCTGCAATTTGTTGTGCAGACAAATTCGCAGGTGATTGTTAATGGCAAGCCACTGCCCGCCGATCGCAAAACTTTTCAGATTAAACGTTGGATGCCTGGCGAACGCTTAGTTTATCGCGATAAAAGCGGCGAGCGTGACTATGAGCTGGAGGATACCAGCTATCGCTGTGCACCTTTTAATATTGGTCTGAATAACGTGTCCTGGCTCAAATATGAAGCCACTCCAGCGGGCAGTGAGTGTATTTATGAAACGCTGGCGGGAGTTGATCCGGAATATTTTTATCTGTTTGTTCGGAATACCGGTTTATATAAGAACCAAATATATAAAGTCACAATTAACGCCCTGGGCGAAGGTGAGTTGGTTAATCTCAAGCCAGAGGATCTCTCCGACTCACTTGAAGCAGGGGGTAGTTGGGGATTAACTAACACGTTTATATCAACAGACGGGCAGCTTTACACTCAACAAGCGACTGGAATTGGGAAAGAACACGCCCAACAAGGTGAATGGCTGCGTTATAACTTAGGCAAGGGAGGTTGGTTATCGGTGAAGCAACCCCCGAGCGGGCTTAAACCCTTATTTAAATAACCTATTCACGCTAACAGCATCAGGATGACGCTATGTTACCAATTAAACCCGTTTGTCTCGCACTGGCTTTATTTTCACTCAATTCAATAGCCTGCTCCGGCGTACCATCTGCCTCTTTTTATTACCAACCGTGGGGGCAAGGAACAAAATATATTGTTGAAGATAGCGATGGTTACGGACTCTATTTTCCGGATATTCATTTACCGCAGGTGAGGTTCAAACAACTGCGCCGTGTATCTGACGGCACTGATGATGAATATGATTCTCCTGATGATATCAATAATGATTTTGTGCGGGTGGATGGTGGCGCTTATATCAGAACCAACGGTGGTTGGCGTTTCGACTGGTTGACTGATGGCCGCCATATTTTATGGGCAGGGAAAATAGTTCAGAACCCGCCGGGAACACCGAAAGTCGATGCCGCAACATTCCGCGCATGGGGGCGTTTTGCTGCCGATAAAGACAGCCTCTATTTTGATGGCGAACGCACGGATGATAATCACGGCGAAAAGCAGGTCGATATGGATTCGCTGCAACAGGTGGGGGGAAGGATGAATTCACTTGATTCCGCGGATGTGCTGAAAGATCGTCGCAATCTTTACTTTCAGGGGCGCTGGTTAGGTAGTGCGCAAGGGTATTCTATTCTTGACATTAAACCCTGGACACGTCGTCCCATTATTTATTCACCTAATAGCTGCGAAAGCAAAAGTAATCCGGGACCCTGGGATACAATCTGGCGGACTAAATCGCAGGTCTTTGTGAATGGAGATGCCATCAACGCCGATCCGGATACCTTTCATATTGTGCGCTGGATAGCCGGTTCACTGCTAATTTATCGCGATAAAGACGGGGAGAAACGTTATGCGTTCGGTAAAAACTGCCGAAGTATATTTGACCTACAGCGGGATAAAGTAACCTGGATGACGCGTGATGCTTCCAGGCGTGCTAATGACTGCCGGGTTGCGACAATTCCTGATGTTGATCCGGAATATTTTCGCCCGCTGACGGAGAATGTGGCGCAATATAAAGATTCGCTCTATCTGGTGAAATATATATCTGCGGTCGAAAAAACGCTGTCGGTCATACATTTACCAGACCCACAACAAGAATTACAGAAAGGTGCTAATGTTGTAGGGAACAAAATTTATTTCATCGCGCGCGATGATGTGACTATTTTTGATATTAATGGGCAATGGCAGTGGTATAAAAGCCCCGATGGCACACCATTAAATTATTTAGCACATGACGATCGCTATACGTATTTTATTGATGAAGACACGGTTGAGCATTTTGAACTGAAAGGCCAATGGACGTG
Organism: Escherichia sp. WS568; assembly: GCF_046486085.1. Classification (NCBI taxonomy): domain Bacteria; kingdom Pseudomonadati; phylum Pseudomonadota; class Gammaproteobacteria; order Enterobacterales; family Enterobacteriaceae; genus Escherichia; species Escherichia sp. WS568. Next base: position 85,202 of record NZ_JBJQMC010000003.1, on the reverse strand, counting down.
GTTTAAATACGCCAATGGTCAATTATCAGATACCTTTGCTCATGATGACCACTATATTTATTACGTAGGCGATGGGCTGGTACGTGATGCGAAGCGGCGTAATGAGACTCGACAACTCGATGCGGCGCATCTTGATAAAAACGGCAGTTTGCTTACCGTTGAAGGTAAGTACACCAGTTACAACAATGAATTACTTCCACTGAATGACTGAATAATCAACGATCCTGCCCATGTCAGGATCGTTGATCGAACAAATCACTCACCCGCCAGCGCGCGCGGGAATAGTACATTGTTTTCCAGACTGATGTGCTCCATCAGGTCATCAATCAGTTCATTAATGCCGTTATACATCGCTTTCCAGGTGGTGCAGGCTTCCGGCGGCGGTGTGACGTTATTGGTGGTGTGTTTGATCACTTCCAGCAGTTCGCCCGCTTCATCGTGCTCGCTTTCCATTACGCTGATTGGCCCCATTGCCTGGCTGCCCATGCCTTGTTTGATCATCGGGAAGAGAATTTGCTCTTCTTTCATCATATGGCTGGAAAGCTCTTCATGCAGCATAGTCAGGTATTTTGTCAGCCCTTTTGGCACACTTGGTTTGTCGGCGTGAACGCGCTCGACTTTAGTCGCTTGCAGGATCAGCTCCGGCAGCTGCTCGCGATGGCGATCGTGATAGCGCACAATAATGTGGTCGATGATTTCCGCCAGCGGGGCGCTACGCCAGTCTTTCTCAATCGGTTGTTCAGCAAGCTTTGCCAGTTCGGCTTCAATGACGTCAACATCCAGTTCTTTACGTGCCGCCGCGCGCGCCAGCGTCTGCTTACCGCCACAGCAGTAATCCATATCATATTTACGAAACAGAGCCGAAGCGCGAGGAATAGAGAGCGCCAGTTCACCTAAAGGTTGGTCGCGATAAGCCATAGCTGATACCTCATTCTTAATAAGATAAGATGCATTTTAAATGCATCTTTAAGGCAAAAGCTATAACCCTTACGTAGCAGAGGCTTATTTAACTCACTGCCAGCGTGTCAACTTTCTGAGACAGATTCAGTTAAAGGTTTTTCTGGTTTTGCTCTGACCGCGATGACCACGCCAATCACTAACAGCGCGATACCGCTCAGCGTCATTAGCGGCGGCATTTGCTGGCGGAGTAAAAAGGTGTACAGCAAACCTGCCAGCGTTTCGAAAACAATCAGCGGCCCGAGAATCACTGTCGGTAATCGCTGGCTGGCGACGTTCCAGCAGAGTGCGCCAACCCATGAGCAAAGCACGGCTATCGCAACCATCAGACTAATAAACACCAGCGGACGGGGGCCAAAGGGTAAGGAGAAGTCCGGCGTTTGCATATTCAGCCAGTAACAGGCGACGAGATAGCCGATGAGAGAAACCGGCAGCGTGACCAGCGCCTGCGCCGTCGCCCACATCATTGGATGTTTGTCGGGATTTTCCCGCAGCCAGCGGGCGTTGCGCAGGGCATACCATGCCCAGCAGACCACGGAAACTAACGCTAGCACGATGCCTGAGGTATAACGTGCCCAGTCAAAATCGGGGAGTCCGTGGTTTAACTCAGCAATATTCACACACGCCAGGCCGATGCCAATACAAATCAGTGCCGGGGCGAGTTTTCCCCACGCGAGTTTGCCGTCGCGCTGGCTATAAAGCAGATTGGCAAAAACGGGAATCACCACCGGCAGGGTGCCGATAATCATCGTGGAAACAGGCGCGCCAGTACGTTGAATGGCACTGGCAAGGCAGAAGTAATAGATGAGGTTGCCCATCATAGTGAGCATCAAGGCGGTAAGCCAGTCGCGACGCGCCAACTGACGCAGACGCACGCGTCCCAGCCAGGCAATGGGTAGCGCAATTAACCCTAACGCCAGATAACGCCCCATCGACTGCAACATCGCCGGGTATTCCGGCACGATCAACGGCCCGACAAAAATAAGCCCCCACATCAACCCTGCTAATAGGGCGTACAGCACGCCGCTAATCATTACTGGCATCCATTGATCTGTCAGAAGAAAGTTCAGGAAGCAGACATGATTGCTCCCGGCATCCCGTCATTATCAGAGAGGATGCGGGAGGATGCCACTTTAATTAACTAGTTATTAACATTAAAAAGATGGCTTACGCTTTCGGCTAACGTTGTCGTTGGGCGGCCAATCAATTTGCTAAGCGTTTTGCTGTTATCAAACAGACCACCTTTCGATGCGCCAACGTCAGAATCCGCCAGCATATCCGCCAGTCCGTCAGGCAGTCCGACGCTTTTCAGTGCCGCGGCGAAATCAGCTTCACTCAGATTTTGATAGGTAACCTGTTTGCCGCTCTGTTTGGTGAGTTCCGCCGCTAACTGTGTCAGTGTCCAGGCGCTATCACCTGCCAGTTCATAAACCTTGCCTTCGTGACCTGCTTCGCTAATCACGCGTGCCGCAGCTGCCGCATAATCTGCCCGCGTTGCTGAGGCGATTTTGCCATCGCCCGCCGCACCGATAAATACGCCGTGTTTCAGTGCTGCCGGGGCGCTGGCGAGGTAGTTTTCGCTGTACCAGCCGTTGCGCAGCAGGGTGTAAACGATGCCAGAATCAGCCAACATTTTCTCCGTCTCAATGTGCTCATCGGCGAGGCCGAGCGGAGATTTATCCGCGTGAAGCAGACTGGTATAAGCGATAAATTTCACACCAGCCGCCTTTGCGGCATTAATAACATTACGATGCTGCGGGGCACGTTGACCCACTTCGCTGGAAGAGATCAGCAGTAGTTTTTCCACTCCCTGAAGCGCAGATGTCAGTGCGGCTTCATCGCCGTAATCAGCCTGACGCACGGTAATGCCTTGTGCTGTCAGTGCCTGGGCTTTTGCCGGATTACGAACGATAGCCACTATTTGGCTGGCAGGAACCGTTTTCATCAAGGATTCAATAACATAGTGACCAAGTTGGCCGGTTGCGCCGGTAATTGCGATCATGGGAAGCCTCCATCGGTTTGTCTTGTGTTTAAATACGCTACCACCTAAACTTACTTTTAGTAAGTACGTACAAAAAGGTAAGTATGAAATGAGTCAGGTTAGCCTGTCGCAACAACTGAAAGAGGGTAACCTCTTCGCCGAACAGTGCCCGTCGCGCGAGGTGTTGAAACACGTCACCAGCCGTTGGGGGGTGTTGATTCTGGTGGCGCTACGCGAAGGTACTCATCGCTTTAGCGACCTGCGGCGCAAAATGGGCGGGGTGAGTGAAAAGATGCTTGCGCAGTCGTTACAGGCATTAGAACAGGATGGTTTTCTTAACCGTATCGCGTATCCGGTGGTGCCGCCGCATGTGGAATATAGCCTCACGCCGCTGGGCGAGCAGGTGAGCGAAAAGGTTGCTGCACTGGCGGACTGGATTGAGTTGAATTTGCCCGAGGTGTTAGCGGTGCGGGATGAACGTGCGGCATAACTGCCGGATGCGCTGCGCTTATCCGGACTAAGGTTCATGGCTTGTAGGGCGGATAAGATGCGTCAGCATCGCATCCGCCAATAAATGCCGGATGCGGTTGATGATTTGCAGGCCGAAAAAGAAGTGTATTACTTACTCAGATCCACCTGATAAATTGCAAACCCGATATCATCGGTCGCGACTTTATTCATCGGATACTGCCCTTTTTCTTTAATAAACGCTGCGGCTTTATCTGACGGAGAGGTTTCGAAACGGATATCCAGTTTCTTATCGCCGGCTATCGGTGCTAAACGCCAGTTGTTATCTGCCGCCGGGTGAATTTCCCCCGCACGTTTCGACTCATCAGCAATCCACGCTGCCAGCACCGAGCGGTTCTCATCCGGTGAAGCAAAAGCGATATGGCTGTCGCCCGTACCGGCAAATTTGCCGCCGTAAGCGCGATAGTTATTGGTGGCAACGAGGAACATGGCGTTCGGATCAATCGGCTTGCCGTTAAAGGTCAGGTTCTTAATCCTTTCCGCATTGGCATTAATCATCTGGCACTCGCCGTCATAACGGGCGGGCTGGGTAACATCAATCTGATAATTCACACCATCAATCACATCAAAGTTATAAGTGCGGAAACCATCCCAGTTAATGAGTGACTGTGGTTTCGTGCTGTTAGGATCAATCTGGTTAAACTGTCCGGCAGAGCATTCCAGCCACTCTTTCACCTCTTTACCGCTGGCTTTCACCACAATCAGCGTATTGGGGTAGAGATAAAGATCGGCGGCATTACGGAAAGTCAGCTGACCTTTTTCCACCTCCACATAGCTTGCCGGGTCATTTTTGCGACCACCAACTTTAAACGGTGCGGCAGCTGAAAGCACTGGCAGTTTTGCCAGATCCGGATCGCCCTGAATGTAATGCTCGACATACGCTTTTTGCGCGTTGTTCACCACCTGCACGGTCGGATCGTCCTGCACCAGTGCCAGATAGCTATACATATTGTCGGCAGATTTACCGATTGGCTTGCTGACGAACTGGCGTGTGGCATCGTGATCGGCTTTGAGTGTTTCTACCAGCTTGCTGTCTTCCGCCGCGAGGGATTTTTTATTAGCGATGTCGTAAATCGGTCGTGCTTCCGCTTTCGCCTGTGTTACCTGCCATTTACCGCTGTCATTACTGAGTTGTAAGTCGACCACACCAAGATGATCGCCCCACATGCCTGGCATTACCGCCGGAACACCATTCAGCGTGCCTTTCGCGATATCAGCTCCTTCGATATCAGCAAAATCTTTACCCGGGAAAACGGCGTGAGCATGGCCAAACATAATGGCGTTAACGCCCGGAATTTCACTGAGGTAATAAACTGAGTTTTCCGCCATCACTTTATACGGATCGGCAGACAGCCCGGAATGCGCCAGAACGACAACGACATCGGCACCTTTCTCGCGCATTTCAGGCACGTATTTGCGCACGGTTTCGGTAATATCATTCACCGTCACTTTCCCGGATAAATTAGCTTTATCCCAGCCCATGATTTGCGGCGGTACGACGCCAATATAGCCAATCTTCAGCGTCTGTTTTTTTCCGTCTTTATCGACCACTTCGGTGTCTTTAATTAAATACGGTGTAAACATTGGCTGTTTGGTTCTGGCGTCAATGACGTTGGCATTTACATAAGGGAATTTCGCTCCCGCCAGCGCATTTTTCAGGTAATCCAGACCGTAGTTAAACTCATGGTTGCCAAGCGTGCCGACGGTATAGTCCAGCGTATTTAATGCCTTATAGACCGGGTGAATATCACCTGCTTTTAATCCTTTCGCCGACATGTAATCTGCCAGCGGACTCCCCTGAATCAAATCGCCGTTATCGACCAGTACGCTGTTTTTCACTTCATTGCGGGCATCATTAATCAGGCTTGCCGTACGTACCAGTCCGAATTTTTCCGTGGCGGTGTCTTTGTAATAATCGAAATCCATCATGTTGCTATGCAGATCAGTGGTTTCCATGATACGCAGATCGACCGTCGCTGCATTCACACTGGCGGCAATCAGCGTGGCCAGGAGCGTTGCGCTAAACTTAATCATCAGGGACATCCTTTTATCATCGGGAATACGAAAGAAAAGGGAGAATAAACGTATTACTTATAGAACAGTGAAGAATGCCACAATTTTACGCTTTGAAAATGATGACACTATCACAGTTGGCGCATTCATTAACGATAGGGTATAAGTAAAACAATAAGTTAACACCGCTCACAGAGACGAGGTGGAGAAATGTTAGATCAAGTATGCCAGCTTGCACGGAATGCAGGCGATGCCATTATGCAGGTCTACGACGGGACGAAACCGATGGACGTCGTCAGCAAAGCGGACAATTCTCCGGTAACGGCAGCGGATATTGCCGCACACACCGTTATCATGGACGGTTTACGTACGCTGACACCGGATATTCCGGTCCTTTCTGAAGAAGATCCTCCCGGTTGGGAAGTCCGTCAGCACTGGCAGCGTTACTGGCTGGTAGACCCGCTGGATGGTACTAAAGAGTTTATTAAACGTAATGGCGAATTCACCGTTAACATTGCGCTCATCGACCACGGCAAACCGATTTTAGGTGTGGTGTATGCGCCGGTAATGAACGTAATGTACAGCGCGGCAGAAGGCAAAGCCTGGAAAGAAGAGTGCGGTGTGCGCAAGCAGATTCAGGTCCGCGATGCGCGCCCGCCGCTGGTGGTGATCAGCCGTTCCCATGCAGATGCGGAGCTGAAAGAGTATCTGCAACAGCTTGGCGAACATCAGACCACGTCCATCGGCTCTTCGCTGAAATTCTGCCTGGTGGCGGAAGGACAGGCGCAGCTGTACCCGCGTTTCGGGCCAACGAATATTTGGGATACCGCCGCTGGTCATGCTGTGGCTGCGGCTGCCGGAGCGCACGTTCACGACTGGCAGGGTAAACCGCTGGATTACACTCCGCGCGAGTCGTTCCTGAATCCGGGGTTCAGAGTGTCTATTTATTAATTAATTTATGCAGCAGGTCCATCACTTGCTGCACCTCTTCCTGAGTAAGCGCCCCGTCTTTGGCCCATTGCACGCGACCGTCTTTATCCAGCACCACTACAGCGGAACTTTTTTCATCCAGCTGCCAGGCACCGCGTGCGACGCCATTGCTATCAACAATAAACTGCGACCAGGGATAAAGCTTTTTATTACTCTCCAGACTGCTGCGCACAAACATGCCGGAACCCGGAATTGCGTCGTCGGTGTTAACAATGGTGGTGGTCTGGTAACGATCGTGCGGTAACTTTGCTGATTTAATCGCTTCAATCAGCGTCGCGTTTTTCTCTTTTGCAGAGGTGCGACCAGCAATATGTTGCAGTACTCGCACTTTTCCCACTAACTGCGCGCTGTTCCAGGTTTTGTAGCTAAACTGATCTTTATCAAGCACCAACTCGCCACGATCGGTGATGCCAATCGGCGGCACTCGCTGACCGGTTTCGAACTGATGTGCGGAAGCCATCATCGGCAACAGCAGGCAGGTGAGTGCCAGAATCTTGCGTAGGGTCATGGTGTTTCCTTCTTATGATATGCAGGTGATCCGACCACTTGGGTCTGAGTTTTAATCATATGTGCTATTTATCGAATTTCCCGCAAGTGTGATGCCAGTTTGCGGTCAAGCGCACAAATCATATGAAAAATGAATGCTTATACTGAAGACCGCGCTTCGGTAAAAAGATAATTCTGAATAATTGTAACCTTTAGGTAAAAAAAGTTATACGCGGTGGAAACATTGCCCGGATAGTCTATAGTCACTAGGCATTAAAATTTGCGCCTCATAATCGTTGGGCCGATTGTGGCACCGCACAGGCGTAATACTCAGCAGGAGATAACAATGAAAATTTTCCAACGGTACAACCCACTTCAGGTGGCGAAGTACGTAAAGATCCTGTTCCGTGGACGGTTATACATCAAGGACGTTGGCGCTTTTGAATTTGATAAGGGTAAGATTCTTATCCCAAAAGTGAAGGATAAGCTGCATTTGTCAGTGATGTCCGAAGTTAACCGTCAGGTTATGCGTCTGCAAACAGAGATGGCTTAACCAAAGTGCTATGCAGTAATAAGACGGCTCCTGATTCAGGAGCCGTTGATGTTTCTGGGGGTTACGCGACGCTTTCTTCTTTATCTTTAGCGTCAGGCAGTTTTGGCGAAAGGGCGGTGGCCTTGCTGTCGATCCGGGTCACCAGCAGTTGGTCGATACGGTAGTTATCGATATCCACCACTTCAAATTTGTAGCCGGCGAATTTCACCGAATCGGTGCGTTTCGGGATCTTACGCAGCATAAACATCATAAAGCCGCCGATGGTTTCGTAGTTGCCCGACTGCGGGAACTCGTCAATATCCAGCACGCGCATGACGTCGTCAATCGGGGTGCCGCCGTCAATCAGCCATGAGTTCTCATCACGGGCGACAATCTGCTCTTCCAGCCCCTGACCGACCAGATCGCCCATCAGCGTGGTCATCACGTCGTTGAGGGTGATGATCCCCACTACCAGCGCGTACTCGTTCATGATCACCGCGAAGTCTTCACCTGCGGTTTTAAAACTTTCCAACGCTTCTGAAAGGGTTAACGTATCCGGCACAATCAGCGTGTTGCGAATTTGTACGCCGCTGTTCAGTGCCAGGCTTTGGTTAGCCAGCACGCGGTTCAGCAGGTCTTTAGAATCGACATATCCGATGATGTGGTCAATATCTTCATTACAGACGAGAAACTTAGAGTGCGGATGTTCCGCCACCTTATTCTTCAGACTTTGCTCATCTTCGTGGAGATCAAACCAAATCACGTTTTCACGCGGTGTCATTGAAGACGGAACGGTACGGGATTCCAGCTCAAAGACGTTTTCAATCAGCTCGTGTTCCTGTTTACGTAACACGCCTGCCAGCGCACCGGCTTCCACTACCGCGTAGATGTCATCAGAAGTGATGTCATCTTTACGTACCATTGGCAGTTTGAAAATACGGAAGATTATGTTCGCCAGTCCGTTGAAGAACCACACCAGCGGGGTGCAAACGTACAGGCAGAAGCGCATCGGGTTGATGATACGCAAAGCCACAGCTTCTGGCGCAATCATACCGATGCGTTTCGGGGTTAAATCCGCAAACAGGATAAACATGCCAGTCACTAACGAGAAAGAGAGAATAAAGCTCAGTTGCTCAGAGAGTTCTGCCGACATATAGCGGGAGAACAGGCTGTGAAAAGCTGGAGAAAATGCCGCATCACCGACGATACCGCCGAGAATCGCCACTGCGTTCAGACCGATTTGGACCACGGTAAAGAACATGCCGGGATTTTCCTGCATATTCAGAACGCGTTGGGCATTTATATTGCCTTCATCAGCCAGCAGTTTAAGTTTGATTTTGCGTGAGGCGGCAAGCGAGATCTCGGACATCGAGAAGAACGCACTTACAGCGATCAAACAGAGTATGACTAAAATACTGTTTAACATATCTTATCCGACCTTTCAGGCCAGATCCTCGGAAGGGGAAGTTGATTAATTTGTGTGAAATACACATTGAAAGCCGATTCGAAGAAAGTGAACCGGCATTTTCAGTGGCTAGTATAGCGTAAGGTACTGTAAAGCCGCCAGAGGGTTAAAATTCAGACAGCTGAAAAATGAAAAACTGGCTGATGCGCTATGCCGAACAGGCCTACGCAGTCCCCACAATTTATTGATTTTGGACGATTTTGTAGGCCTGGTAAGGCGTTTACGCCGCATCCGGCATAGACAAATAGCACTTTATCAACAATCTACATTTGTACCCGTAACGCTATGCTTCCGGCGGCAGACAGACGCCAATTCCGCAAATTCCACAGTAACCATACGGGTTTTTATGCAGATATTGCTGGTGGTCATCTTCGGCATAATAAAACGGTGTGGCGTTAGCGATTTCCGTGGTGATGCGACGATCGTCATCGGCGGCAAGCATCGCCGCCTGAAAACGTTCCAGACTGGCGCGAGCGGCGGCATCCTGTTCTGGGGTCAGAGGATAAATCGCTGAACGATACTGCGTACCGTGGTCATTGCCCTGACGCATTCCCTGGGCGGGATCGTGATTCTCCCAAAATACTTGTAGCAACTGCTCATAGCTGATGACGGATGGATCGTAAACAATGCGCACCGCTTCGGCATGGCCAGTATCGCCGGAGCACACTTCCCGATAAGTCGGATTTGGCGTATAGCCGCCGGTATAGCCTGCGGCGGTGCTGTAAACGCCGGGTAACTGCCAGAACAGACGCTCCACACCCCAGAAACAACCCATCGCAAAAATGGCAATCTCCATTCCGTCAGGTACATTGGTCATTGAGTGACCGTTGACCGCATGCAGCGTGGCTACGGGCATCGGGGTGTTACGTCCAGGCAGGGCATCGGCGGGGGAAACCAGATGCTTTTTATCAAATAAACTCATGGTGTCGCTCTCCCGAAAATCGGTCATTGGGGTTAAGGTTGTAACAAGAGGCGTATTTGCACACAATAACCGCTGTGAATAGGTCTAAAGTAAAACATAAGAAATATTTGGGGTTTAGTCTGCTTTTTAATCCATATTACTGGATTTTTGTTAAGCCGTTTAACGGCGTTCCAGGGGCAGGAAAAAAGGATATTCAGGAGAAAATGTGCGCTATATCCGACAGTTATGCTGTGTAAGCTTACTCTGCTTAAGCGGATCTGCCGTCGCCGCGAACATCCGTCTACAGGTCGAGGGGTTATCGGGACAGCTGGAAAAGAACGTTCGTGCGCAGCTTTCTACGATTGAAAGTGATGAAGTGACGCCAGACCGTCGCTTTCGCGCACGCGTCGATGATGCCATCCGCGAAGGTCTGAAAGCGCTGGGTTATTACCAGCCGACCATTGAATTTGATCTCCGTCCACCGCCAAAGAAAGGGCGTCAGGTATTGATCGCCAAAGTCACGCCAGGCGTGCCGGTGTTAATTGGCGGCACCGATGTGGTATTGCGCGGCGGCGCGCGGACCGATAAAGACTATTTGAAATTGCTCGATACTCGCCCGGCTATTGGTACGGTACTGAACCAGGGCGATTATGAAAATTTCAAAAAGTCCTTAACCAGCATTGCGTTGCGTAAAGGTTATTTCGATAGCGAATTTACCAAAGCGCAGCTGGGCATTGCGCTCGGCCTGCATAAAGCCTTCTGGGATATTGATTATAACAGTGGCGAACGTTACCGCTTTGGGCATGTGACCTTTGAAGGATCACAAATCCGCGATGAATACCTGCAAAATCTGGTGCCGTTTAAAGAGGGCGATGAGTACGAATCGAAAGATCTGGCAGAGCTGAACCGTCGACTTTCTGCTACCGGCTGGTTTAACTCGGTCGTAGTGGCTCCACAATTTGATAAATCGCGCGAAACGAAAGTATTACCATTGACGGGCGTGGTTTCGCCGCGAACTGAAAACACCATCGAAACCGGGGTCGGTTACTCTACGGACGTGGGACCGCGCGTGAAAGCGACGTGGAAAAAGCCGTGGATGAACTCTTATGGTCACAGTCTGACCACCAGTACCAGTATTTCCGCGCCGGAACAGATCCTCGACTTCAGCTATAAAATGCCGCTGTTGAAGAATCCACTGGAACAATATTATCTGGTGCAGGGCGGTTTTAAGCGCACTGACCTGAACGATACCGAGTCTGACTCCACTACGCTGGTGGCTTCTCGCTACTGGGATCTCTCCAGCGGCTGGCAGCGTGCCATTAACCTGCGCTGGAGCCTCGATCACTTTACCCAGGGTGAAATTACCAACACCACGATGCTGTTTTATCCTGGGGTGATGATTAGCCGCACGCGTTCTCGCGGTGGCCTGATGCCAACCTGGGGCGACTCGCAACGCTACTCTATCGACTACTCCAACACGGCCTGGGGCTCAGATGTCGATTTCTCCGTTTTCCAGGCGCAGAACGTCTGGATCCGCACACTGTACGATCGCCATCGTTTTGTGACACGCGGCACGCTGGGCTGGATTGAAACGGGTGATTTCGACAAAGTACCGCCGGATCTGCGTTTCTTCGCCGGGGGCGATCGCAGTATTCGCGGCTACAAATACAAATCAATCGCTCCGAAATACGCCAACGGTGACCTGAAAGGGGCCTCGAAGTTGATAACCGGATCGCTGGAGTACCAGTACAACGTGACCGGAAAATGGTGGGGCGCGGTGTTTGTCGATAGCGGCGAAGCGGTAAGCGATATTCGCCGCAGCGACTTTAAAACCGGTACCGGGGTCGGCGTGCGCTGGGAATCGCCGGTCGGGCCAATCAAGCTCGATTTTGCCGTACCGGTCGCGGATAAAGACGAGCACGGGTTACAGTTTTACATCGGTCTGGGGCCAGAATTATGAGTTTATGGAAAAAAATCAGCCTCGGCGTGGTTATCGTTATCTTACTGTTGCTGGGATCGGTGGCGTTTCTGGTGGGCACCACTAGCGGCCTGCATCTGGTATTTAAAGCGGCGGATCGCTGGGTGCCAGGACTGGATATTGGCAAGGTCACCGGCGGCTGGCGCGATCTCACCTTGTCTGACGTTCGTTATGAGCAGCCAGGCGTGGCGGTAAAAGCGGGCAATCTGCATCTGGCGGTCGGGCTTGAGTGCCTGTGGAACAGTAGCGTTTGTATTAATGACCTGGCGCTGAAAGACATTCAGGTCAACATCGACAGTAAAAAAATGCCTCCTTCTGAACAGGTTGAAGAAGAGGAAGATAGCGGTCCGCTGGATCTCTCCACGCCGTATCCCATTACCCTGACACGGGTGGCGCTGGACAACGTCAACATCAAGATTGATGACACCACGGTATCGGTGATGGACTTCACCTCCGGCCTGAACTGGCAGGAGAAAACTCTGACCCTGAAACCGACGTCGCTGAAAGGCTTGCTGATTGCCTTGCCGAAGGTGGCGGACGTGGCGCAGGAAGAAGTGGTCGAACCGAAGATTGAAAATCCGCAGCCTGATGAAAAACCGCTCGGCGAAACGCTGAAAGATCTCTTTTCTCGCCCGGTATTGCCGGAAATGACCGACGTGCATTTGCCGCTTAACCTGAACATTGAAGAGTTTAAGGGCGAGCAGCTGCGCGTGACGGGTGACACGGACATCACCGTGAGCACCATGCTGCTGAAAGTGAGCAGCATCGACGGTAATACTAAACTGGACGCCCTGGATATCGATTCCAGTCAAGGGATCGTCAACGCCAGCGGCACGGCGCAGCTGTCAGACAACTGGCCGGTGGATATCACCCTCAACAGCACACTGAACGTGGAGCCGTTGAAAGGTGAAAAGGTGAAGCTGAAAGTGGGCGGCGCGCTGCGCGAACAGCTGGAGATTGGCGTAAACCTTTCCGGTCCGGTGGATATGGATTTACGCGCCCAGACGCGACTGGCGGAAGCCGGATTGCCGCTCAACGTGGAAGTGAACAGCAAACAGCTTTACTGGCCGTTCACTGGTGAGAAGCAGTATCAGGCGGATGATCTGAAACTGAAACTCACCGGTAAAATGACCGATTACACGCTCTCTATGCGAACGGCAGTGAAGGGACAGGAGATCCCGCCAGCCACCATTACCCTTGATGCCAAAGGTAATGAACAGCAGGTCAATCTCGACAAACTTACCGTCGCGGCGCTGGAAGGGAAAACTGAACTCAAGGCGTTGCTCGACTGGCAGCAGGCAATTAGCTGGCGCGGTGAGCTAACGCTTAACGGCATTAACACCGCCAAAGAGTTCCCGGAGTGGCCGTCGAAACTCAATGGCTTGATTAAAACCCGCGGTAGCCTGTACGGCGGTACCTGGCAGATGGAGGTGCCAGAACTGAAGCTGACCGGTAACGTCAAACAGAACAAAGTGAACGTTGACGGCACGCTGAAAGGCAACAGTTATATGCAGTGGAAGATCCCAGGGCTGCATCTGGAACTGGGGCCAAACAGTGCCGAAGTGAAAGGCGAGCTGGGGGTAAAAGATCTCAATCTTGATGCCACCATCAACGCGCCGGGGCTGGATAACGCGCTGCCGGGGCTTGGCGGTACAGCGAAAGGGCTGGTGAAAGTTCGCGGCACGGTGGAAGCGCCACAACTACTGGCAGATATCACCGCGCGCGGCCTGCGCTGGCAGGAACTTTCCGTGGCGCAGGTTCGCGTGGAAGGCGATATCAAATCCACCGATCAGATTGCGGGTAAACTTGACGTACGCGTTGAGCAAATCTCGCAGCCCGATGTGAGTATCAACCTCGTCACCCTGAATGCCAAAGGCAGCGAAAAACAGCACGAGTTACAGTTGCGGATTCAGGGCGAGCCGGTTTCCGGGCAGCTTAATCTGGCAGGAAGTTTTGATCGCAAAGAAGAACGCTGGAAGGGAACTCTTAGCAATACCCGCTTCCAGACGCCGGTCGGCCCGTGGTCGCTGACCCGCGATATTGCGCTGGATTACCGCAATAAGGAGCAAAAAATCAGCATCGGGCCACACTGTTGGCTTAACCCGAATGCGGAATTGTGCGTGCCGCAAACTATCGATGCGGGGGCCGAAGGGCGTGCGGTGGTGAATCTCAACCGCTTCGACCTCGCCATGCTGAAACCGTTTATGCCAGAAACCACTCAGGCCAGCGGTATCTTCACGGGTAAAGCGGACGTTGCCTGGGACACCACGAAAGAGGGGCTGCCGCAGGGCAGTATCACCCTTTCGGGGCGTAATGTGCAGGTAACGCAAACCGTCAACGATGCGGCGCTGCCCGTGGCGTTTCAGACGCTGAATCTGACGGCGGAATTGCGTAACAACCGTGCCGAATTGGGCTGGACCATCCGCCTGACCAATAACGGCCAGTTTGATGGACAGGTGCAGGTGACCGATCCGCAAGGCCGCCGTAATCTTGGTGGCAACGTCAATATCCGTAACTTCAACCTTGCGATGATAAACCCTATCTTTACCCGTGGGGAAAAAGCTGCGGGGATGGTGAGTGCCAACTTACGTCTGGGTGGTGATGTGCAAAGCCCGCAGTTGTTTGGGCAGCTACAGGTTACGGGTGTGGATATCGACGGCAACTTTATGCCGTTTGATATGCAGCCGAGCCAGCTTGCGGTCAACTTTAGCGGTATGCGCTCGACGCTTGCCGGTACAGTACGGACCCAGCAGGGTGAGATCTACCTGAACGGCGACGCCGACTGGAGCCAGATTGAAAACTGGCGGGCGCGGGTAACAGCGAAGGGCAGTAAAGTGCGTATCACCGTGCCGCCGATGGTACGAATGGATGTATCACCAGATGTTGTATTCGAGGCTACACCAAACCTGTTTACCCTCGATGGTCGCGTGGATGTCCCGTGGGCGCGCATCGTGGTGCATGAGCTGCCGGAAAGCGCGGTGGGCGTCTCCAGCGATGTGGTGATGCTTAACGATAACCTGCAACCGGAAGAGGCAAAAACGGCGTCGATTCCGATTAACAGCAACCTGATTGTCCACGTCGGCAACAATGTGCGCATTGACGCCTTTGGCCTGAAAGCGCGGCTGACGGGCGATCTTAACGTCGTACAGGATAAACAAGGGCTGGGCCTGAACGGGCAGATCAACATCCCTGAAGGGCGCTTCCATGCCTATGGTCAGGATCTGATTGTGCGTAAGGGTGAGTTACTGTTCTCTGGTCCGCCGGATCAACCGTATCTTAATATCGAAGCTATTCGTAACCCGGATGCTACAGAAGACGACGTAATCGCCGGAGTTCGCGTCACTGGTCTGGCGGACGAACCGAAAGCGGAGATCTTCTCTGACCCGGCGATGTCGCAACAGGCTGCCTTGTCTTATTTGCTACGTGGACAAGGGTTGGAGAGCGATCAGAGCGACAGTGCGGCGATGACCTCGATGCTGATTGGTCTGGGGGTTGCACAAAGTGGTCAGATTGTGGGTAAAATCGGCGAGACGTTTGGCGTAAGCAATTTAGCGCTCGACACCCAGGGAGTAGGCGACTCCTCCCAGGTGGTGGTCAGCGGCTATGTATTGCCAGGTCTGCAAGTGAAATACGGCGTGGGTATATTTGACTCTATAGCAACACTCACGTTACGTTATCGCCTGATGCCTAAGCTATATCTGGAAGCCGTGTCTGGTGTAGACCAGGCACTGGATTTGCTCTATCAGTTCGAGTTTTAGCAATGCGAATATTTGTCTACGGCAGTTTACGCCACAAACAAGGCAACAGTCACTGGATGACCAATGCCCAGTTACTGGGCGATTTCAGTATCGATAACTACCAGTTGTATAGCCTGGGCCACTATCCAGGCGCAGTTCCGGGGAACGGAACAGTACACGGTGAAGTTTATCGTATTGACAACGCCACGCTGGCCGAACTTGATGCCTTGCGCACCAGGGGCGGTGAATACGCGCGCCAGTTGATTCAGACGCCGTACGGGAGTGCATGGATGTACGTTTATCAACGACCCGTCGATGGATTAAAGCTAATTGAAAGCGGCGACTGGTTAGACAGGGATAAGTAACCATACGCATACGCCACCTTCGGGTGGCGTTGTTTTTTGCGAGACGACTCGCATTCTGTTTTGTAATTCCCTCACCTTTTGCTTTTCTCTCCGAGCCGCTTTCCATATCTGTTAACGCATAAAAAACTCTGCTGGCGTTCACAAATGCGCAGGGGTAAAACGTTTCCTGTAGCACCGTGAGTTATACTTTGTATAACTTAAGGAGGTGCAGATGCGTATTACCATAAAAAGATGGGGGAACAGTTCAGGTATGGTCATTCCTAATGTTGTGATGAAAGAACTTAACTTACGGCCGGGGCAGAGCGTGGAGGCGCAAGTGAGCAACAATCAACTGATTCTGACACCCATCTCCAGGCGCTACTCGCTTGATGAACTGCTGGCACAGTGTGACATGAACGCCACGGAACTTAGCGAGCAGGATGTCTGGGGTAAATCCACCCCTGCGGGTGACGAAATATGGTAAAGAAAAGTGAATTTGAACGGGGAGACATTGTGCTGGTTGGCTTTGATCCAGCAAGCGGCCATGAACAGCAAGGTGCTGGTCGACCTGCGCTTGTGCTCTCCGTTCAAGCCTTTAATCAACTGGGAATGACGCTGGTGGCCCCCATTACGCAGGGCGGAAATTTTGCCCGTTATGCCGGATTTAGCGTTCCTTTACATTGCGAAGAAGGCGATGTGCACGGCGTGGTGCTGGTGAATCAGGTGCGGATGATGGATCTACGCGCCCGGCTGGCAAAGCGTATTGGTCTGGCTGCGGGTGAGGTGGTGGAAGAGGCGTTATTACGTTTGCAGGCGGTGGTGGAATAAGGTGTGTTTATTTATCGCGGGCATAAAAAACCCCTACTAACCGAAGCCCGGCGTTCAGGGTTATTACGCTAGAAGAACTTATTTATTCTTTGCGCGCTCGAAGGAGGCAACGATTTCAGCTTTAGCGGCTTCTGCGTTTTCCCAGCCTTCAACTTTCACCCACTTGCCTTTTTCGAGGTCTTTGTAGTGCTCGAAGAAGTGAGCGATCTGTGCTTTCAGCAGTTCAGGCAGATCGTTAACGTCTTTAATGTGATCGTATTCTTTGCTCAGCTTGCTGTGCGGAACCGCAACCAGTTTCGCATCTTCACCGGCTTCGTCGGTCATTTTCAGAACGCCAACAGGACGGCAACGGATCACAGAACCCGGCTGCAGCGGGTACGGAGTCGGGACCAGTACGTCAACCGGGTCACCGTCCAGAGACAGGGTGTGGTTGATGTAACCGTAGTTGCACGGATAGAACATCGCGGTGGACATGAAGCGGTCAACGAACAGTGCGCCGCTCTCTTTGTCGATTTCGTATTTGATCGGATCTGCGTTAGCCGGGATCTCAATAACAACGTAGATGTCTTCCGGCAGATCTTTACCCGCAGGAACGTTGAGTAAGCTCATGTCTGTTTCCTTTAAAAATATGTGGCAAACAAGTGCCGAGTATTATAGCCAACTCGCGCCGAATGTCTTCGCTTGTTTTCTTCTTCATTTTCCTTTTTAGCCAGTTTTAAGATGGTTTAAAGAGCAGGAAAATCCATAACCGTAGCCGCATTTTTCATAGTGAGATGAAAGCGATTACAAACTTGTGATTAACGTTTTATTTACTTTTTTGAAGTGTGATGTAACGCAATCCGTTACATAACGAATTGTCTATAGTTTTTTCGCGAACATCTTTTCACCAATAATAATTACCCCGACGAGGACAACCCTATGTGGAAACGCTTACTTGTAGTCTCTGCAGTCTCGGCAGCCATGTCGTCTATGGCGTTGGCCGCTCCATTAACCGTTGGATTTTCGCAGGTCGGATCGGAATCCGGCTGGCGCGCCGCAGAAACCAATGTGGCGAAAAGTGAAGCCGAAAAGCGCGGAATTACGTTGAAAATTGCCGATGGTCAGCAAAAGCAGGAAAACCAGATTAAAGCGGTACGTTCCTTCGTCGCGCAAGGGGTGGATGCGATCTTTATCGCTCCAGTGGTAGCGACCGGTTGGGAGCCGGTATTAAAAGAGGCGAAAGATGCCGAAATCCCGGTCTTCTTGCTTGACCGTTCCATCGATGTGAAAGACAAATCTCTCTATATGACCACTGTCACCGCCGACAACATCCTCGAAGGCAAGTTGATTGGTGACTGGCTGGTAAAAGAAGTGAATGGCAAACCATGCAACGTGGTGGAGTTGCAGGGCACCGTTGGAGCCAGCGTCGCCATTGACCGTAAGAAAGGCTTTGCCGAAGCCATTAAGAATGCGCCAAATATCAAAATTATCCGCTCGCAGTCAGGTGACTTCACCCGCAGCAAAGGCAAAGAAGTGATGGAGAGCTTTATCAAAGCGGAAAACAACGGCAAAAACATCTGCATGGTTTACGCCCATAACGATGACATGGTAATTGGTGCAATTCAGGCAATTAAAGAAGCGGGCCTGAAACCGGGCAAAGATATCCTGACAGGCTCTATCGACGGCGTGCCGGACATCTACAAAGCGATGATTGATGGCGAAGCGAACGCCAGCGTTGAACTAACGCCGAATATGGCAGGCCCTGCTTTTGACGCGCTGGAGAAATACAAAAAAGACGGCACCATGCCTGAAAAGCTGACGCTGACCAAGTCCACCCTTTACCTGCCTGATACCGCAAAAGAAGAGTTAGAGAAGAAGAAAAATATGGGGTATTGAGGGGCATCAATGCCTAATGCCGATTTGTGGGCCGCCGGATAAGGCATTCACGCCGCATCCGGCGGTTGTGCGAGATGCCTGATGCGACGCTGTTGTGTCTTATCTGGCGCACGCTTTACAACGGGGGAAACTATGAATACTAACCAACACCAGGAAATCCTCCGCACCGAAGGATTAAGTAAATTTTTCCCCGGCGTCAAAGCGTTAGACAACGTTGATTTCAGCCTGCGTCGCGGCGAAATTATGGCGCTGCTCGGTGAAAACGGGGCGGGAAAATCAACGCTAATCAAAGCCTTAACCGGTGTCTACCACGCCGATCGTGGCACCATCTGGCTGGAAGGCCAGACTATCTCACCGAAAAACACCGCCCACGCACAACAACTCGGCATCGGCACCGTCTATCAGGAAGTCAACCTGCTACCCAATATGTCGGTCGCTGATAATCTATTCATAGGTCGCGAACCCAAACGTTTCGGCCTTCTACGCCGTAAAGAGATGGAAAAGCGCGCCACCGAACTGATGGCATCTTACGGTTTCTCCCTCGACGTGCGCGAACCGCTCAACCGCTTTTCAGTCGCGATGCAGCAAATCGTCGCCATTTGCCGGGCCATCGATCTCTCCGCCAAAGTGCTGATCCTCGATGAACCCACCGCCAGCCTCGACACTCAGGAAGTAGAGTTACTGTTTGGCCTGATGCGTCAGTTGCGCGATCGCGGCGTCAGCCTGATCTTCGTTACTCACTTTCTCGATCAGGTCTATCAGGTCAGCGATCGGATCACCGTCTTACGCAACGGCAGTTTCGTAGGCTGTCGGGAAACCCGCGAGCTACCACAGATCGAACTGGTAAAAATGATGCTGGGGCGCGAGCTGGACACCCACGCGCTACAGCGTGCCGGACGAACATTGTTGAGCGACAAACCCGTCGCCGCGTTCAAAAATTACGGCAAAAAAGGAATGATCGCACCGTTTGATCTCGAAGTGCGCCCCGGCGAGATCGTCGGTCTGGCAGGCTTGCTGGGATCAGGACGTACCGAAACCGCCGAAGTGATCTTCGGTATTAAACCTGCTGACAGCGGCACGGCGTTGATCAAAGGCAAACCGCAAACCCTGCGATCGCCACATCAGGCTTCGGTACTTGGCATTGGCTTTTGCCCGGAAGACAGGAAAACCGATGGCATCATCGCCGCCGCCTCGGTGCGGGAAAATATCATTCTCGCGCTACAAGCCCAGCGCGGCTGGCTGCGACCGATCTCCCGCAAAGAACAGCAAGAGATTGCCGAACGCTTTATCCGCCAGCTTGGCATTCGCACCCCTTCCACTGAACAACCGATTGAATTTCTCTCCGGCGGCAATCAGCAAAAAGTGCTGCTCTCTCGCTGGCTGCTGACTCGTCCGCAATTTCTGATCCTCGACGAGCCAACGCGTGGAATTGACGTTGGTGCGCACGCCGAGATCATCCGCCTGATTGAAACGCTATGCGCTGACGGTCTGGCGCTGCTGGTGATCTCCTCTGAACTGGAAGAGCTGGTGGGCTATGCCGATCGGGTGATTATCATGCGCGATCGCAAACAGGTGGCGGAGATCCCGCTGGCAGCGCTTTCCGTTCCGGCGATCATGAACGCCATTGCGGCGTAAGGAGAACAGTGTGATGCCTCAATCTCTCCCGGACACTACGCCGTCGAAAAGGCGCTTTCGCTGGCCAACGGGAATGCCGCAGCTGGCGGCACTATTGCTGGTGCTGCTGGTCGACAGCCTGGTAGCCCCGCATTTCTGGCAAGTGGTGCTTCAGGACGGGCGTTTGTTCGGTAGCCCCATCGACATTCTTAACCGTGCGGCACCCGTTGCGCTGTTGGCGATTGGCATGACGCTGGTGATCGCCACCGGTGGTATCGATCTCTCCGTAGGGGCAGTGATGGCTATCGCCGGAGCGACTACCGCTGCGATGACGGTCGCGGGATTTAGCCTGCCGATTGTTTTGTTAAGCGCCCTGGGCACCGGCATCCTGGCGGGATTGTGGAACGGCATTCTGGTGGCAATCCTTAAAATTCAGCCGTTTGTCGCCACCCTGATCCTGATGGTTGCCGGGCGCGGCGTGGCGCAGTTGATCACCGCCGGGCAGATCGTCACGTTTAACTCGCCGGATCTCTCATGGTTCGGCAGCGGATCGCTGTTGTTCCTGCCAACGCCCGTCATTATTGCGGTGCTGACGCTTCTCCTCTTCTGGCTGTTGACCCGCAAAACGGCGCTGGGAATGTTTATCGAAGCCGTTGGTATCAACATTCGGGCGGCAAAAAATGCCGGAGTTAACACGCGAATCATCGTCATGCTCACCTACGTGTTGAGCGGGCTATGTGCGGCGATTGCGGGCATTATCGTGGCGGCGGATATTCGCGGTGCCGATGCCAATAACGCCGGGTTATGGCTGGAGCTGGACGCCATTCTCGCGGTGGTGATTGGCGGCGGATCGCTGATGGGCGGGCGCTTTAACCTGCTGCTTTCGGTGGTGGGGGCGCTGATTATTCAGGGAATGAACACCGGAATTTTGCTTTCTGGCTTTCCGCCGGAGATGAACCAGGTCGTAAAAGCGGTGGTGGTGCTTTGTGTGCTGATTGTTCAGTCGCAACGCTTTATCAGTCTGATTAAAGGGGTACGTAACCGTGATAAAACGTAATTTGCCACTGATGATCACCATCGGCGTCTTTGTGTTGGGTTATATCTACTGTCTGACCCAGTTTCCCGGTTTTGCTTCCACAAGAGTGATCTGCAATATCCTGACTGATAATGCCTTTCTTGGGATAATCGCCGTTGGTATGACCTTTGTGATCCTCTCCGGTGGGATCGATCTCTCCGTCGGTTCGGTGATCGCCTTTACCGGCGTGTTTCTGGCAAAAGTGATTGGCGATTTCGGCCTCTCGCCGTTGCTGGCGTTTCCGCTAGTGCTGGTGATGGGCTGTGCTTTCGGCGCATTTATGGGGCTTTTGATCGACGCCCTGAAGATCCCGGCGTTTATTATTACTCTGGCGGGAATGTTCTTTTTGCGTGGCGTCAGCTATCTCGTTTCGGAAGAGTCGATCCCGATAAATCATCCTGTTTATGACACGCTCTCAAGCCTTGCATGGAAAATCCCTGGCGGCGGTCGCTTAAGTGCGATGGGGCTGCTGATGCTGGCGGTGGTGGTTATCGGTATTTTCCTCGCGCATCGTACCCGTTTTGGTAATCAGGTATACGCCATTGGCGGCAACGCAACGTCGGCGAACCTGATGGGGATTTCCACTCGCAGCACCACTATTCGCATTTATATGCTCTCCACCGGACTGGCAACGCTGGCGGGGATTGTCTTCTCGATTTATACCCAGGCCGGATATGCGCTGGCGGGCGTAGGTGTGGAACTGGATGCTATCGCCTCAGTGGTAATTGGCGGTACGCTTTTGAGCGGTGGCGTTGGAACGGTATTAGGGACGCTTTTTGGCGTGGCGATTCAGGGACTGATTCAGACTTACATAAACTTTGATGGCACGCTGAGTTCCTGGTGGACGAAAATCGCCATCGGTATTTTGTTGTTTATTTTTATAGCATTACAGCGTGGATTAACGGTGCTGTGGGAGAATCGTCAGAGTTCGCCTGTGACAAGAGTCAACATTGCGCAGCGATAAAAACGCCTCTCCGTGTGGAGAGGCGCAGGAGATTACGCGTCCGGGAACTCACGGATAAAGCGTTCGACATCTTCAACCATATGGTCGTTGCCGACAAAGAACGAACGGCGCTGGTGCAGGGTTTCCGGGATGATATCCAGAATACGCTCTTTGCCATCGCTCGCTTTACCGCCTGCTTGTTCCGCCAGGAATGCCATCGGGTTGCACTCATACAGTAAACGCAGTTTACCGTCCGGGTGGCTGGCGGTGCTTGGGTAGAGATAAATACCGCCTTTCAGCAGGTTACGGTGGAAATCCGCGACCAGTGAACCGATATAACGTGAGGTATACGGGCGATTGGTAGACTTATCTTCTTCCTGGCAGAATTTAATGTACTTCTTCACCCCGTTCGGAAACTTAATGTAGTTTCCTTCGTTGATGGAGTAGGTTTTGCCTTTCTCCGGGAAGCGCATCCGTTCCTGGCACAGGCAGAAAACGCCCAGCGAAGGATCGTAAGTAAAGGCGTGAACACCGCATCCGGTGGTGTAAACCA
The DNA here is from genome assembly GCF_046486085.1 of Escherichia sp. WS568. Taxonomy (NCBI): domain Bacteria; kingdom Pseudomonadati; phylum Pseudomonadota; class Gammaproteobacteria; order Enterobacterales; family Enterobacteriaceae; genus Escherichia; species Escherichia sp. WS568. The sequence continues at coordinate 62,402 of NZ_JBJQMC010000003.1, read as the reverse complement.
GCATGGTAGAGGAGCCGTATACCACGTAACCTGCCGCAACCTGTTTGTTACCAGGCTGGAGGAAATCTTCTTCCGTTACCGGCGTGCCAACAGGTGTAACGCGGCGGTAGATGGAGAAAATGGTACCGACAGAGACGTTAACATCGATGTTGGACGAGCCATCCAGGGGGTCCATCAGCACCACGTATTTTGCGTGTTCACAGCCTTCAAAGACGACAATCTCATCTTCTTCTTCAGAGGCAATGCCCGCAACGATATCGCGTGCTTTCAGTGCGGCTTTCAGTTTTTCATTAGCGAACAAGTCGAGTTTCTGCTGAACCTCGCCCTGCACATTCTCAGCACCGCTGGCACCCAGGATATCAACCAGTCCTGCTTTGTTGATATCGCGATGGATAATCTTGGCGCCCAGTTTTATTGCCGACAGCAAAGCAGTGAGCTCACCGGTAGCATGAGAAAACTCGTGCTGCTTTTCGACAATAAATTCACCTAACGTTTTCATAAAACTTTCCCTGCAATGTTTATGGAGTAAAGCGACCGCAACAATCTTAACAAATAATCTCAATGTTGCGCTCAGGTGAATCGCGCCAGCAAATTGCGGATTATCCTGAAATGCGTTTCTCACTTGCCCGACATATGCGTAAAATGAGCGGCAGATTAAAAAAGGATAGTGACGTATGCGCATTCATATTTTAGGAATTTGTGGCACGTTTATGGGCGGTCTGGCGATGCTGGCGCGCCAGTTAGGCCATGAAGTAACGGGTTCGGACGCCAATGTGTATCCGCCGATGAGCACCTTACTTGAGAAGCAAGGCATTGAACTGATTCAGGGTTACGATGCCAGCCAGCTCGACCCGCAGCCGGATCTGGTGATTATTGGCAACGCCATGACCCGTGGAAATCCGTGTGTGGAAGCGGTACTGGAAAAAAACATCCCTTATATGTCAGGTCCGCAGTGGCTGCACGATTTTGTGCTGCGTGACCGCTGGGTGCTGGCCGTTGCCGGTACACACGGCAAAACCACCACGGCGGGAATGGCGACCTGGATTCTGGAACAGTGTGGTTACAAACCAGGATTTGTGATCGGCGGTGTGCCGGGGAACTTTGAGGTCTCGGCGTGTCTGGGCGAAAGCGATTTCTTTGTTATCGAAGCGGATGAGTACGACTGCGCCTTCTTCGACAAACGCTCTAAATTTGTCCATTACTGCCCGCGTACGCTGATCCTCAACAACCTTGAGTTCGATCACGCCGATATCTTTGACGACCTGAAGGCGATCCAGAAACAGTTCCACCATCTGGTGCGTATCGTTCCGGGGCAGGGCCGTATTATCTGGCCGGAAAACGACATCAACCTGAAACAGACCATGGCGATGGGCTGCTGGAGCGAGCAGGAGCTGGTGGGCGAGCAGGGGCACTGGCAGGCGAAAAAGCTGACCACTGACGCTTCCGAATGGGAAGTCTTGCTGGATGGCGAAAAAGTGGGCGAAGTGAAATGGTCGCTGGTGGGCGAACATAATATGCACAACGGCCTGATGGCGATTGCGGCGGCCCGTCATGTTGGCGTAGCGCCAGCAGATGCTGCTAACGCGCTGGGTTCGTTTATTAACGCTCGTCGCCGCCTGGAGTTGCGTGGTGAAGCGAATGGCGTCACGGTATATGACGATTTTGCCCATCACCCGACGGCGATTCTGGCAACGCTGGCGGCGCTGCGTGGCAAAGTTGGCGGTACGGCGCGCATTATTGCCGTGCTGGAGCCGCGTTCGAATACCATGAAAATGGGGATCTGCAAAGACGATCTGGCACCTTCATTAGGTCGTGCCGATGAAGTCTTCCTGCTGCAACCGGCGCATATTCCGTGGCAGGTGGCAGAAGTGGCAGAAGCCTGCGTTCAGCCTGCACACTGGAGCGGCGATGTGGATACGCTGGCAGATATGGTGGTGAAAACCGCTCAGCCTGGCGACCATATTTTGGTGATGAGCAACGGCGGTTTTGGTGGGATCCATCAGAAACTGCTGGATGGGCTGGCGAAGAAAGCGGAAGCCGCGCAGTAATTCGGCCTCAGCCTGATATAGTATTGCCGGATAAGGCGTTCACGCCGCATCCGGCAAACCATACTCACATCAACAACGAAAATTACCCTTCGTTTTCCGCTAACTCACGCAGATACTGGAAAATCTGGCGCGCGGATTTCGGCGGCTTATTCCCTTCTTTCTCTTTCTTCGCGTTACGGATCAGAGTACGCAGTTGCTGACGATCGGCATCGGGCCACAGATTCAATACTTCAGCGATGGCATCATCACCCTGGTCGATCAGACGATCGCGCAGGTTTTCCAGTTTATGGAACAGCACCACCTGCTGGTTGTGGCGGTTTTTCAGCTTATCCAGCGCCTGACGAATAGGCTCTACGTCGCGCTGGCGCAGCATCTTGCCGATGAGCTGCAACTGGCGGCGGCGACCTTCCATCTTAATACGCTGGGCTAACTCAATAGCCGCACGCAGATCCGCATCTAACGGGATCTTATCCAGCGCGTTTTTCCCCAGATCAACAATTTCTGCGCCCAGGCGTTTTAGCTCCTCGGCGTCACGTTTAATTTCACTTTTACTGACCCAGATAATTTCATCGTCTTCGTCTTCGATGTCATCACCGGGAACGTCGTCGAGCCAGTCTTCGGGCTGCTTAGTCATCTCAGGCTCCTTAAAAAAAGAGGCTAATGTTACCAGTTAAGATGCGCACTGAAAAACGGTTCTCTGTTAGACTTCAGAGAAACTCTCTACATTATGGCACTTGCAATGAAAGTAATCTCTCAAGTTGAAGCGCAGCGCAAGATTCTGGAAGAAGCAGTTTCGACTGCGCTGGAGTTGGCCTCAGGCAAATCGGACGGTGCAGAAGTTGCCGTCAGCAAGACCACCGGCATTAGCGTAAGCACGCGTTATGGTGAAGTGGAGAATGTTGAATTCAATAGCGATGGCGCGCTGGGGATCACTGTTTATCACCAGAACCGCAAAGGGAGCGCATCGTCTACCGATTTAAGCCCGCAGGCCATTGCCCGCACCGTACAGGCGGCGCTGGATATTGCCCGTTATACCTCGCCAGATCCCTGTGCCGGCGTGGCAGACAAAGAGCTGCTGGCCTTTGACGCACCGGATCTCGACTTGTTCCACCCTGCGGAAGTTTCCCCGGATGAAGCCATTGAACTGGCGGCCCGCGCGGAACAGGCGGCATTGCAGGCGGACAAACGCATCACCAATACCGAAGGCGGTAGCTTTAACAGCCACTACGGTGTCAAAGTTTTTGGCAACAGCCACGGCATGTTGCAGGGTTACTGCTCAACGCGTCATTCGCTCTCCAGTTGTGTAATCGCCGAAGAAAATGGCGATATGGAGCGCGATTATGCCTACACCATTGGGCGTGCGATGAGCGATCTACAAACGCCAGAGTGGGTTGGGGCCGACTGTGCTCGCCGCACTTTATCGCGTCTGTCACCGCGTAAACTCTCCACCATGAAAGCGCCGGTCATTTTTGCCAATGAAGTGGCAACAGGGTTGTTTGGTCATTTGGTGGGGGCGATAGCGGGTGGTGCGGTCTACCGTAAATCGACCTTCTTGCTGGATTCGCTGGGTAAACAAATTCTGCCGGACTGGCTGACTATTGAAGAACATCCGCATCTGCTGAAAGGGCTGGCATCTACACCATTCGACAGCGAAGGTGTGCGCACCGAGCGCCGCGATATCGTCAAAGATGGCATCCTGACTCAGTGGCTGCTGACCAGCTATTCGGCGCGAAAACTGGGGCTGAAAAGCACCGGACATGCGGGCGGTATTCACAACTGGCGGATTGCCGGACAAGGGCTAAGCTTCGAACAAATGCTCAAAGAGATGGGCACCGGGCTGGTGGTGACGGAGCTGATGGGCCAGGGCGTGAGTGCCATTACCGGTGATTATTCCCGTGGTGCAGCGGGCTTCTGGGTAGAGAATGGCGAAATTCAGTATCCGGTGAGCGAAATCACCATCGCAGGTAATTTAAAAGATATGTGGCGTAATATCGTTGCTGTTGGTAATGATATTGAAACACGCAGTAACATACAGTGTGGTTCAGTGCTGTTGCCGGAGATGAAAATCGCCGGGCAGTAAAAAAACTGGCGCGACCTGCCGCGCCAAATCTCCATAATAAAAAAGGAAGTGAGCAATGCGTAAAAGCCTGTTAGCTATTCTTGCCGTCTCCTCATTGGTATTCAGTTCGGCGTCGTTTGCCGCTGATCTGGAAGACAATATGGAAACCCTCAACGACAATTTAAAAGTGGTCGAAAAAGCCGATAACGCGGTGCAAGTCAAAGACGCGTTAACTAAAATGCGCGCTGCGGCGCTGGATGCGCAAAAAGCGACGCCGCCGAAGCTTGAAGGCAAATCACCGGACAGCCCGGAAATGAAAGACTTCCGCCACGGTTTCGACATTCTGGTCGGTCAGATTGACGACGCGCTGAAGCTGGCAAATGAAGGTAAAGTAAAAGAAGCGCAGGCTGCCGCAGAGCAACTGAAAACGACCCGCAACGCCTATCACCAGAAGTATCGTTAATTCCTTATTGGGCGGTGAAACGTTACCGCCCAACGCTTTCTTCTCCCTTCGTAAAATCACCGCAATATCTATCTTCACCACGGCATATTCCTGCGTGTCGTCCTCATTTTTGCGAGGCGTTTTCCAGAAATGAATGTAATGCATATGTAATGCTATAATGCATTACACTTTTCATAATTACCGGAGGCATAATGGCCACACTTAACGTCCGCCTGGATGACAAACTGAAAAATGAGGCTTATGCGGTGCTGGAAAAATTAAATATTACGCCTACTGAAGCAGTGCGGCTGCTGTTTCAGTACGTTGCGGAAAATGGACGAATGCCGGTAAAAACGCTCACTGTCAGTGATAGTGAAGAAGCCTTGTTACGCACTGTCAGGGAACGACTGGCCAACCCACAAGAGGCCATTAAGGTCCGACTGGATGAACTATGAGCTGGCGTTTGATCCGCGGGCGCTGAAAGAGTGGCAAAAACTGGGCGTGACAGTCCGGGAACAATTTAAAAAAAAGCTTGAGGATGTGCTGAAAAGGCCGCGCAATCCATCGGCTAAACTGCGGGATTTACCGGACTGCTACAAAATTAAGCTGCGCACACTGGGATATCGCCTGGTCTATTCCGTCAATGATAAAGAGTTACTCGTGTTGGTGATAGCTATTGGTAAGAGAGAAAACTCAGCCGTTTATGAAGACGCGACAAAACGGCTGGATGAGTGACTAACGTAAATGATGCACCACCTGATTGCTGCTGCCGCGCCAGATCAGGGAAGGGTCTTTTAGATCCTGCATAAATTTGCCGTCGACCAGCACGTTAATCAAATCAACAACCTGCATTTGCGCAGCGTTGAGTTCGTCGAGTTTATAGCCTGTCCACACCCAGATGTCTTTACCCGGACACTCGGCGCGGATGCGTTGTACCAGTTTCAGAATATCCGGCACGTTTTGCGGATGCAGCGGATCGCCGCCGGAGAGGGAAATCCCCTGGCGTTTGATACGAGTGTCATTCAGATCGTTAATGATCTGGTCTTCCATTGCTTTGGTAAATGGCTGACCGGAATTTACCCGCCATGTGCTTTTGTTATAGCAACCGGGGCATTCATGAACACACCCGGAGACAAACAGGGTGCAGCGAGTGCCGGGACCGTTGACGATGTCGACAGGATAGTACTGATGAAAGTTCATTTTCGCTTCTCAATTGACGCCATGAATGCTCTGGTGCGTACGGGCGAAGTCCCCCGATGCTACGCATTTGCCTCCTTGCGACGACAAAAACTGGCCAGAGGCAATTCATTATGTCGGGAATCAGGAAGGGGCACGGAACGGTCCCCTCTCCCTTGAGGGAGAGGGTTAGGGTGAGGGGGAAGGATTAACCTATCTGCCCATTCCCCAAATGTTTAACGCGGCGCTTAACTTCTTCCTGCTTACCAGCGTTAAACGGACGCGCATCCGGGCTACCTAAATATCCGCACACGCGGCGAGTCACCGACACACGGGAGGCGTCATGGTTACCACATTTCGGGCAGGTGAAGCCTTTACTGGTGCACTCAAACTCACCGGTAAAACCACACTCGTAACACTCATCAATCGGCGTATTGGTGCCGTAATACGGTACATGCTGATAGCTGTAATCCCAGACATCTTCCAGCGCCTTCAGGTTGTGCTGAATGTTTGGATATTCGCCGTAGCAAATGAAACCACCGTTCGCCAGCGGCGGGTAAGGCGCTTCAAAGTCGATCTTGTCGTACGGGTTCACCTTCTTCTCCACATCGAGGTGGAAACTGTTGGTGTAGTAACCTTTATCAGTCACGCCCGGCACCACGCCAAACTCAGCGGTATCGAGACGGCAGAAGCGGTCGCACAGGTTTTCACTTGGCGTGCTGTAAAGGCTAAAACCGTAACCCGTTTCTTCTTTCCACTGATCCACCGCCTGACGCAGACGTTCAACAATGGCGATACCTTTCGCGCGCAGCTGCTCGTTGTCATACACATGCTCGCCGCCAAACAGCGCGTTAATGGTTTCGTGGATGCCGATGTAACCCAGCGAAATAGACGCACGACCGTTTTTGAAGATTTCAGAAACATCATCGTCAGCATTCAGACGCACGCCACAAGCACCTTCCATATAGAGGATCGGGGCTACGCGCGCTTTCACGCCTTCGAGACGAGCGATACGGGTCATCAGCGCCTTACGTGCCAGCACCAGACGTTCATCCAGCAGCTTCCAGAAGGTGGCTTCATCGCCTTTTGCCTCCAGAGCAATACGCGGCAGGTTCAGGCTGATCACGCCGAGGTTGTTACGACCATCGTGGATCTGCTCGCCGTTTTCATTTTCCCACACGCCGAGGAAGCTGCGGCAGCCCATCGGGGTTTTAAACGAACCGGTGACTTTCACTACCTGATCGTAGTTCAGGATATCCGGATACATGCGCTTGCTTGCGCACTCCAGCGCCAGCTGTTTGATGTCGTAGTTCGGATCGCCTTTTTTATGGTTCAGGCCATCGCGAATCGCAAACACCAGTTTCGGGAACACCGCCGTTTTACGGTTTTTACCGAGGCCTGCGATACGGTTACGCAGGATCGATTCCTGAATCAGGCGCGATTCCCAGCTGGTGCCCAGACCAAAACCAAAGGTTACAAACGGCGTTTGACCGTTGGCGGTATGCAGGGTGTTTACTTCGTACTCCAGCGACTGGAAGGCATCGTAGCACTCTTTGATGGTACGAGAGTTAGCGTAGCCTTCGGCGTCCGGGATGTTCCACTCTTCCGCGGTCTTGCGATGTTTGTTGTAGCTGGCGGTGACAAACGGTGCCAGCACTTCATCGATACGGTTAATGGTGGTGCCGCCATAAATATGGCTGGCGACCTGAGCAATAATCTGCGCAGTTACCGCGGTTGCCGTAGAGATCGACTTCGGCGGTTCAATCTCGGCGTTCCCCATCTTAAAGCCCTGGGTCAGCATGCCTTTCAGGTCGATCAACATGCAGTTGAACATCGGGAAGAACGGCGAGTAATCGAGATCGTGATAGTGAATATCGCCACGCTCATGTGCCTGCACCACGTCACGCGGCAGCAAGTGCTGGCGTGCATAGTGTTTAGCCACGATCCCGGCCAGCAGGTCGCGCTGGGTTGGAATCACCTTGCTGTCTTTGTTGGCGTTTTCGTTGAGTAACGAGGAGTTGGTCTGCTCGACCAGACCACGGATCTCCTGGTTCAGGCGACCGCGTTTTTCACGTTCAATGTCGCGATCGTGACGGTACTCGATGTAAGCACGAGCCAGTTGTTTGTATGGCCCCGACATCAGCTGGTTTTCAACTGCGGTCTGGATCTCATTGATATCCACCTGGTTGCGGCCCTGCATCTGCTCGCTGACAACCGCAGCAACAGTGGCGCAATAATCGGCATCATCGACTTCCGCTGCTTTAGCTGCACGCAGAATCGCTTCTTTGATGCGCTCTGATTTAAACGGCACTTTGCAGCCGTCTCGTTTCATCACATGCGGTGTCATGATCGCTCCATATTTTTAAGAACAGGTTATCCACAGAAATTGGGAAAGGCGTTTTCCGGTTTTTTCGTTTCGTTTTCCGGTGCTTTCCGCAATCGCCATCCGCTTATCCACAACGCCGCACCTTTTTCGTGGGGAGCTGTAGTAGCAATTATAGTCGATTAATACAACATATTGGGTTGGGACGCATTTTAAAGTCTATATATAGTGCTTTGCATCAAGGATGTTTGAACTTTTTTTGATGTAGCTCAAAGTAAAAAGCAGAGCGTACGGATGACGGGCGCTACAGCGATATGTAAATTTTTTAATGAATTTTTTGATTATAAAATCAACAAAAACAACATGCTGACAGGCAAAACCCCGGAATGACAGGCATTACCGGGGCTTAGCGAAGATTTACTTCTGTAACCACCAGACAGCCTCAAAAGGCCGTAAAGTCATGGCACAGGGTTGTGGTGAGGCTTCTTCGTAGTTATGCATCACAAGCTGCCAGTTGCCGAGCATTTTCCCTGGCTGCCAGGGTTGGGTCTCACGGCTAAGGTTGGCAATGACCAGCAAGGTTTGCCCCTTCCACTCACGGCGATAGCACCACAATACAGGGCTGTTTGGCAGCAGATCCTGGTAATCGCCCCATGTCAGGACGGCTTCTTGCTTACGCAGTGCGATTAACTTTTGGTAGGTGTAAAACACCGAGGACTCATCGGCCAGCGCTGCTTCTACGTTGATTTCCTGATAGTTATCGCCCAGGCCAATCCACGGTTCGCCAGCCGTAAACCCGGCATTATCGCCGTTGGTCCATTGCATGGGTGTGCGACTGTTGTCACGGGATTTACTGGCGAGGATTGCCAATAACTCGTCGGCATCACGACCATCGTTGCGCAGCTCGGCAAACATATTGAGGCTCTCCACGTCGCGATAGTCAGTAATGCGCGTGAAATGTGGGTTGGTCATGCCAATCTCTTCGCCCTGGTAGATATACGGCGTTCCCTGCATGCCATGCAGCACCATCGCCAGCATTTTTGCCGCAGGCACGCGGTATTCACCTTCATCACCAAAGCGAGAAACAATGCGCGGCTGATCGTGGTTACACCAGAACAAGGCATTCCATGCCACGTTGTGCATTCCTTGTTGCCAGTGGCGGAACAATGTTTTCAACGCCACAAAGTCAGGTTTAGCCAGCGTCCATTTCTCACCACCGGGATAATCGACCTTCAGGTGATGAAAATTAAAGGTCATCGACAATTCACTGCCTGTCAGTGCCGCGTATCGCTGGCAATGCTCAAGGCTGGTGGAGGACATTTCACCTACGGTCATTAACCCGTGTGGCGTAAACACATCGCGGTTCATCTCGTGCAAAAACTCGTGTGCTCGTGGCCCGTCGGTGTAGAAGCGACGCCCGTCGCCATCCAGGTCTTCAGGGTAACGCGGATCTTTGGAGATCAGATTCACCACATCCAGGCGCAACCCGTCGACCCCACGATTGGCCCAGAACTCACAGACTTTTTTCAGCTCTGCGCGTACCGCTGGATTCTCCCAGTTGAGATCCGCCTGTTCTGGTGCAAAGAGATGCAAATAGTACTGTTCGCTTTCCGCATGCCAGCGCCACGCACTACCACCGAATTTTGAACGCCAGTTGTTCGGTGGCGTTTCTGGTTCTCCATCGCGCCAGATATAAAACTGGCGGTAAGGGCTTTCTTTGTTCAGCGCCTCGCGAAACCAGGCATGTTGGGTAGAGGTATGGTTAAACACCATATCGAGAATGATACGAATCCCACGCGATTTTGCCTGTGTCACCAGTTCGTCAAAATCGTCCAGCGTGCCATAGGTGGGATCAATCGCCGTATAATTTGCTACGTCGTAACCGTTATCGACCTGGGGAGAGACATAAAAGGGGGTTAGCCAGATGGCATCAACGCCCAGTTTATGCAGATAGTCCAGGCGCTGGATAACGCCACGTAAATCGCCGGTGCCGCTACCCGTGGTGTCCTGAAAACTCTTTGGATAAATCTGGTAGATAACGCCGTTTTGCCACCAGTGGGGAAGATGAGTCATTACGTTATTCCTGCAAATGCGAGGGGGCGCAATTGCGCCCCGAAGAAAATTAAACAATGTCCAGCGTGCCCAGGCGGTATTTCCGCTGATAGATAAACGAGGTGAGTACAATCGGGATGATGATGGCGATAGCCATTGCCAGCGCAAACACCTGCCAGTAGCTCGGTTGAATCGAGAGAATTCCCGGCAGGCCGCCTACGCCGATGCCATTCGCCATAACGCCGTTCAGGCCGCATAGCAATCCTGCCAGACCAGAACCAATCATCGCGCACAGCATCGGGAAGCGATATTTCAGGTTGATGCCGTACATTGCAGGCTCAGTGACCCCAAGCCAGGCGGAGATCGCCGCAGGCACGGAGATCTCGCGTTCATTGTGCTTGCGGCTGGAAATGATAATACCTATCACAGCGGAGCCCTGAGCGATATTCGACAGCGCAATCAGCGGCCACACTGGCGTGCCACCCATGCTTTGAATCATCTGCAAATCAATAGCAAGCGTGGTCTGGTGTACGCCGGTGATCACCAGCGGGGCGTACAGGAAGCCAAACAATGCCGCGCCAATCGGAGCAAAGCTGCCGGTCATCAGGTGACGTACCGCAAAGGCAACGCCATCGCCAATCATGCGACCAAACGGACCAATCAGCGCATGGGCGAGGAACACCGCGAGGATCAGCGAACAGACGGGCACCACCACCAGATAGAGGTAATCCGGTACGATGCGTTTAAGGCGAGTTTCAATAACGCCCAGCGCCAACCCGGCTAACAGTGCCGGGATCACCTGCGCCTGATAGCCCACTTTAGCGATGCTGAACATGCCAAAGTCCCACACTTCCGGCAGCTGCTGCCCGAGCAGATAAGCGTTCATCAGCTGTGGAGAAACCAGTGTCACGCCAAGCACGATACCGAGGATCGGTGTACCGCCCATTTTTTTCACCGCTGACCAGCAAATCCCGACCGGCAAGTAGAAGAAGATCGCTTCACCGATCAACCATAGAAAATCGTAGATCGTTTGCAGGGAAGGGTACATTTGCGCCAGCGTTTGACCGTTGCTCATGGGCAAATCGCCGATCACATTGCGAAAACCGAGGATCAAACCACCACTAATCAACGCGGGCAGCAACGGGAAGAAGATCTCCGCGAAATGAGAGATCAACTGCTCATGCCATTTCATATTCTGCCGGGCGGCTTTTTTTACCTGCTCTTTATCAACCTGCGCCTGTCCGGTTGACGCAATCAGTGCTTGATAGTAATCACCCACGTTGGTGCCAATCACCACCTGAAATTGCCCGGCATTGGTGAAACAGCCTTTCACCATGGGGAGTTGCTCAATTTCTTTCGGTCTGGCATTGGCCGGTTGGTTGAGGACAAAGCGCAGACGAGTAATACAGTGGCTCACCGTCGCAATATTGCCGCGCCCGCCGACCAGTTCAATCAACCGATCGATATCCGTTTGGTTTATTTTGCTCATCATAAAGCCCCATGGCAGATGACATTTTTGGTTGGCTGCAGAATATATTGCGCGGAAAAATTTAAAAACGGGAACGTTCCCGAAACGCAGCGAAGATCACAATTTATCGTTCAGGAAACGATCAGGACAGGGTGGCGGGGATGATGATTTGTTGCGGTTCGCTGCGCCCGGTGACCTGCGCGATCAACTGGCAGGCCGCCTGGCGTCCAGCTTCGGCGTAACCGGGATCTACGGTTACGATCTCCGGATGGAGGAATTTCATTAACGGTGTATTACCGACGCTCGCCAGTTGCAAGGTGTCGATGCGTTGCTCTTGCAGGTATTTACTTGCGCCAAGTGCCAGCGTGTCGGTTGCGCACAGTAACGCGGTAGTTTCAGGCGTAATCACTTTTGCTACGTTCTCATAGCCTTGCTTCATAGCAAGCCCTGGCAGAGCGGCAACGGGATGCAATTTATGCGCTTTGCAGAACGCCAGGTAGGCTTCGTGACGTCGCTTACCGGTCGTCACGTCACTATGCGGCACGCCGAGATAACTGATATTACGATGCCCCTGGTCATACAGCCGTTGCATCAGGATCTTGATTGCCCCTTCGTCGTCATAACAGACTGAAGCAAAGCCTTTTGCGTCACGCGCCAGCAGAACCAGCGATGACTGCCAGTGGGCTAACATTTCTTCTGTTATGCCGGTAAAACCGAACAGCACTACGCCGTCGATATTACGCCGTTTCAGGACCCCCAAATGTTCGGCAACTAATTGCGGGGAAAACTGACTTTCCATCATGATTGGGTCGTAACCTTGTTCATAGAACGCTGGCAGCATGGTTTGAACGGCGAGATTTTCTGACAACGAATCCAGACGGGTAACAATGATGGCGACCACTTTATCGCTTTGCCCACGCATAGCGCGCGCAGAGCGGGAAGGGGAAAATCCATGCTGATTCATCACTGCTTCAACACGCTCGCGCGTGCGCTGGCTCACGCCGCTTTCGTTATTCAGCACCCGGGAAACCGTAGATTTCCCCACGCCGCTTAAGCGCGCGATGTCTTTGATGGTCAGCCGATTTTGCATCCTGTTGTCCCGTAACGTGTTGTTTAATTATTTGAGCCTAACTTTACCCGTGCATTCAGCAATGGGTAAAGTCTGGTTTATCGTTGGTTTAGTTGCCAGCAGGTATTATATCGCCATAGATGCTACGAATATTATTGGATTCTCCTTATTATTTGCGGCGCTTTTTTCACTTACCGGAGGTTATATGGAACCTGATCCCACGCCTCTCCCTCGACGGAGATTAAAACTTTTCCGGTAAGCCCGTCTTTTCACGGCGTTACCGGATGCGTAAGGCCGTGACGTTTTAACGTCCCTGCTCAGCTTTATTACCTTCAGGTAAGGCTTCGCCACGCCTGAAGACATTTCTGTACTGTTTCAGACAGTGCGGAGGGACTCCTTATGTTTAAAGAAATTTTTACCCGGTTCATTCGCCATTTACCTTCCCGTCTGGTTCATCGCGATCCATTGCCTGGCGCGCAGCAGACAGTGAATACGGCGGTCCCGCCGTCCTTAAGTGCGCATTGCCTGAAAATGGCGGTGATGCCCGAAGAAGAATTGTGGAAAACGTTCGACACCCATCCGGAAGGATTAAATCAGGCGGAAGTGGAATCTGCCCGCGAACAACATGGTGAAAATAAATTACCCGCACAACAACCGTCGCCGTGGTGGGTTCATTTATGGGTCTGCTATCGCAACCCCTTTAATATTTTACTCACCATTCTCGGCGCTATTTCTTACGCCACGGAAGATTTATTTGCCGCGGGCGTTATCGCGCTAATGGTCGCTATTTCTACGTTGCTGAACTTTATTCAGGAAGCACGTTCCACTAAAGCGGCAGATGCCCTGAAAGCGATGGTCAGCAATACTGCGACGGTGCTGCGCGTAATTAACGACAAAAGCGAAAATGGCTGGCTGGAGATCCCGATCGACCAGCTGGTGCCCGGCGATATTATAAAACTGGCGGCAGGGGATATGATCCCGGCAGATTTACGTATCTTGCAGGCGCGGGATCTGTTCGTCGCTCAGGCGTCGTTAACCGGTGAGTCTCTGCCCGTGGAAAAAGCCGCTACTACTCGCCAGCCGGAGCACAGCAATCCGCTGGAGTGCGACACCCTGTGTTTTATGGGCACCACCGTGGTGAGCGGCACGGCACAAGCAATGGTGATTGCCACAGGTGCCAATACCTGGTTTGGTCAACTGGCGGGGCGTGTTAGTGAGCAGGAAAGCGAGCCGAATGCCTTTCAGCAAGGGATCAGCCGCGTCAGTATGCTGCTGATTCGCTTTATGCTGGTGATGGCTCCGGTGGTGCTGTTAATCAATGGTTACACCAAAGGCGACTGGTGGGAAGCGGCACTGTTTGCGCTTTCGGTCGCGGTAGGCTTAACGCCGGAAATGTTGCCGATGATTGTTACCTCGACGCTGGCGCGCGGTGCAGTCAAGTTGTCGAAACAGAAAGTGATCGTCAAACATCTGGATGCCATTCAGAACTTTGGCGCAATGGATATTCTGTGCACTGATAAAACCGGCACCCTGACACAGGATAAAATTGTGCTGGAGAATCATACCGATATCTCCGGTAAAACTAGCGAACGCGTGCTGCATAGTGCGTGGTTGAACAGTCATTACCAGACCGGGCTTAAAAACCTGCTCGATACAGCGGTGCTCGAAGGTACGGATGAAGAGTCAGCGCGCTCGCTGGCCAGTCGTTGGCAAAAAATCGATGAGATTCCGTTTGATTTCGAGCGTCGCCGGATGTCGGTGGTAGTGGCAGAAAATACCGAGCACCATCAGCTGGTTTGCAAAGGTGCATTGCAGGAAATCCTCAATGTGTGTTCGCAGGTGCGTCACAATGGCGAGATTGTGCCGCTCGATGACATCATGCTGCGTAAGATTAAGCGGGTTACTGATACGCTGAATCGTCAGGGGCTGCGCGTGGTTGCGGTGGCGACGAAATACCTGCCAGCGCGTGAAGGTGATTACCAGCGGGCGGATGAATCCGACCTGATCCTCGAAGGATATATTGCTTTCCTTGATCCGCCAAAAGAGACAACTGCTCCGGCACTGAAGGCATTAAAAGCGAGTGGCATTACCGTAAAAATCCTTACTGGCGACAGTGAGTTAGTTGCAGCGAAAGTGTGCCATGAAGTGGGGCTGGACGCGGGAGAGGTGGTCATTGGTAGTGATATTGAAACGCTATCTGACGACGAACTGGCAAATCTCGCACAGCGCACCACGCTGTTTGCTCGCCTGACGCCGATGCATAAAGAACGCATTGTGACCTTACTGAAGCGCGAAGGGCATGTGGTTGGCTTTATGGGCGATGGTATAAATGATGCGCCCGCCTTACGTGCTGCGGATATCGGCATTTCTGTGGACGGCGCGGTAGATATTGCCCGTGAAGCGGCTGATATCATCCTGCTGGAAAAAAGCCTGATGGTGCTGGAAGAGGGGGTTATTGAGGGACGTCGCACTTTCGCCAACATGCTGAAATACATCAAAATGACGGCGAGCTCTAACTTCGGTAATGTGTTCAGCGTGCTGGTGGCGAGTGCTTTCTTGCCCTTCCTGCCGATGTTGCCGTTACACTTGCTTATTCAGAACCTGCTGTACGATGTGTCACAGGTGGCGATCCCGTTTGATAACGTCGACGACGAGCAAATTCAAAAGCCGCAGCGTTGGAATCCGGCGGATCTGGGGCGCTTTATGATCTTCTTCGGACCGATCAGCTCGATCTTCGATATTCTGACGTTTTGCCTGATGTGGTGGGTATTCCATGCCAACACGCCGGAAACGCAAACGCTGTTCCAGTCGGGCTGGTTTGTGGTGGGCTTACTGTCGCAAACGCTGATTGTGCATATGATCCGCACCCGTCGTGTACCGTTTATTCAGAGCTGTGCATCGTGGCCGTTAATGATCATGACCGTGATCGTGATGATTGTCGGGATCGCATTGCCTTTTTCACCGCTGGCCAGTTATCTGCAACTGCAGGCGCTGCCGTTAAGCTATTTCCCGTGGCTGGTTGCGATTCTGGCAGGGTATATGACGTTAACCCAGTTGGTGAAAGGGTTCTATAGCCGTCGTTACGGTTGGCAGTAAAGAATAAACTGGGCATGGTGGCCCGGATTCAGATTGCAGACAAAGTGAGTTTTGTTCATGCCGGATGCGGCGTAAATGCCTTATCCGGCCAATAAATTCAATAAATTGCAGGAATCACGTAGGCCTGATAAGCGTAGCGCATCAGGCGATTTTGCGTTTGTCATCAGACTTAATCCGGGCATGATAGCCCGGATTTCCATCAAGATTAGCGACGAACAGCGATCGCTTCGATCTCAATCTTCACGTCTTTCGGCAGACGGGCTACTTCAACGCAAGAACGTGCCGGGAAGGTGGCGTTGTGTTCGGTGAAGAAGGCTTCGTAGGTAGCATTAACGGTTGCGAAGTCGTTCAGATCTTTCACAAACACGGTGGTTTTAACGATATCGCCCACTTTCAGGCCAGCGGCTTCGACGATCGCTTTTACGTTATCCAGCGACTGACGTGCCTGTGCAGCGACGTCTGCCGGTACTTCACCCGTTTTCGGGTTTACCGGGATCTGACCGGAAGTGATAATCATATTGCCCAGATCAACGCCCTGCACGTAAGGACCGATAGCTGCCGGTGCATTTTCCGTCGCGATAGTTTTGCTCATGATTTCTCCTTTATTACAGCGGTAAAAAGTCTGGCTCATTATAGGGAGCCAGACTTTTATTACCAACCGCAATTAATTGGCCAGCACCACATTATGAGAAAACTCTTTTTCACAGTATTTGCATTTGAGCGCGATATCATTGGCGCGTTTTCGCACGGCAAAGCTGGATGAAACCGGTTCGGCATGGCTGATACAGTTGCTGTTCGGGCAGACCAGCACATTGTCGATGCGCTCTGGCAGACTGGGACGCGATTTGCCAACCACTTCATAGTTGTCGATACGGTTAACCGTGGCTTGCGGTGCATATAACGCCAGCTGATCAACCTGATCCTCACTTAAAAAGGTATTTTCGATTTTGATCAGATCTTTGCGGCCCATCTCGCCAGAAGGCAAATTCAGACCAATGGTGATGCGCTGATCCGTTTCGGTCAGCTTGAACAGACTCAACAGCTTAAAACCGATCTGGGCGGGGATATGGTCAATTACCGTGCCGCGTTTAATAGCTTCAACCTGCAATTTATTATCGTGTGTCATCTCTATTTCCCCTTACAGTACCAGATCGCGATTCAGAACCAGTGCCAGTAACGCCTGGCGAGCGAAAATCCCGTTGCCTGCCTGCTGGAAGTACCAGGCGTGCGGCGTTTTATCAACATCGGTGGCAATCTCATCAACACGCGGCAGCGGATGCAGCACTTTCATATTGGCTTTGGCGTTGTGGAGATCGCTGGCGCGAAGAACAAACTGCGCTTTCACGTTGGCGTACTCGGACGGGTCCAGACGCTCTTTTTGCACGCGGGTCATGTACAGGATGTCTACTTCCGCCATCACTTCTTCAATAGAGCTGTGCAGACTCCAGGCGATCCCTTTTTCATCGAGCATATCCAGAATGTATTGCGGCATTGCCAGCGCATCCGGCGCGATAAAGTAAAAACGGTTGCCGTCGAACTTCGCTAGCGCCTGGGTCAGGGAGTGAACGGTGCGGCCATATTTCAGGTCACCAACCATTGCGACGTGGAGATTGTCCAGACGCCCCTGGGTTTCCTGAATGGTGAATAAGTCCAGCAAGGTTTGCGTCGGATGTTGGTTGGAGCCATCACCGGCATTCAGTACCGGTACATTGCCGGAAAATTCGGTGGCCAGGCGCGCCGCACCTTCCTGCGGATGACGCATCACTATCGCATCGACGTAAGTGCTGATAACCGAAATGGTATCGGCCAGCGTTTCGCCTTTTTTACCCAGTGATGTATTGGCGCTGTCGGAGAAGCCCACCACGCTGGCACCCAGGCGGTGCATGGAAGTTTCGAAAGAGAGGCGGGTACGGGTAGAGGCTTCGAAGAAGCAGCTGGCAATGACTTTGTGCTTCAACAGCTCTGGTTGCGGGTTTGCTTTCAGTTTCGCCGCTGTCGCCAGCACCAGATTAAGGTCATCGCGACTAAGGTCGTTTATGGAAATGATATGTTTCTGATATAGCGGATTAGCCATCTTTTATCTCCTGACGCCTGGGCAAAAAAAAGCCCCTCGATTGAGGGGCTGGGAATGGGTGATCAACGGGAAGAAAAACGGCAGGCCAGCGTCTTTTTTCAGACGCGGTAAGACAAAATGTCGAACACATTGAACCATACATCCTCCCGGCAAATTGTCCGGCATTATACTCATAGCCAGAAGCGGTGCAAGCATTTGATGCAATATTTTGTCAGCGCAAACGGTTTATTTGAATTAAAAGTCAAAGTATGTGCATTTTTATTTTCTATGGTTCTGGAGGGGAACGGTCGTTCGGTATCAATAATTGCAGACATTTCCTGCTTTTTTCTTTTTCACTTTCACCCAATCCGATATGCATTTTATTCCATTCATCCGACTTATAGGGCGGAGTGTGAAAACTCACGGCTAACACTGTTGCTTACAGCTCAGGGATGCGCGCTATCACTTTAATTTCAAAATCAAAGCCTGCCAGCCAGGTAACACCCACCGCCGTCCAGTTTGGATAAGGTGGGGCGCTAAATATTTCATTTTTGACTGTCATGATGTCTTCAAATTGTTTTTCAGGATCGGTATGAAAGCTCGTAACATCAATGATATCGTCAAAAGTGCATCCCGCAGCAGCCAGGGTCGCATGCAAATTATCAAATGCCAGTCTGACTTGTTGCTGAAAATCGGGTTCTGGTGTTCCGTCCTCTCGACTTCCTACTTGCCCGGAAACAAACAGCAAATCGCCGGAACGAATAGCCGCAGAATAACGATGCTCAGCATACAGTGAATGTCGGCCAGCAGGGAAAACAGCGGTTCTTTCTACCATTTGGTTATCCTCAAGATTTACGACATGAACAGAAGATTTATATTTACCGGGAGCCGCTTTTAGGGGGACGACGTGAGTAAACAAAACCCAGACATCATGGATAATGGCTGGGCTTAATTGAGCGTAGTCGGTTATGCGCCAAATGCGCCATCAATGGTATGCATCGCGCCAGTAACAAAACTGGCTTCTGGCCCTGCTAACCATGCGACCATACCAGCGACCTCTTCCGGTTGCCCATGTCTTTTGATGGCCATAAAACTATGCAACATATCGCGCATTGGCCCGTTGGCGGGATTAGCGTCGGTATCAATTGGTCCTGGCTGGACGACGTTAATGGTGATCGCACGCGGTCCAAAATCACGGGCCAGCCCGCGCGCCATGCCTTGCAGGGCAGATTTACTGGCGGCATAAGCAGCCATGCCTGCAACAGGCATACGATCGCCATTCACGGAGCCGATGATTAAGATACGCCCGCCTTCGGGCATCTGCCGGGCGGCTTCAACAGAGGCATGATAAGGAGCATGAATATTGATTTTGAAAAGGCGATCAATATCGTCGGCATTTAATTCCAGGGCATCGCCAAAGACGCCAATACCTGCATTTACCACCAGGATATCCAATGCGCCGCTCTTACGAACGACATCAATAACAGCGTCTCTGTCAGCACTATCTGTGAATACTGCTGTCGATCCAGTCTCATGTGCCAGGCGTTCAGCGGCATCTTTCGACCCCGCATAGGTGAATCGTACATTGGCTCCATCGGTGACGAAACGACGTACGATAGCGGCACCGATTCCACGGCTACCACCGAGGATGAGAACTGTCTTACCTGTAAAAGCGCCCATAAGGACTCCTTGATTTATTATGTAACATGCATTACAAAACTGTTTTAACTTTCTGTCAACAAGTTTTGTAATGGTCACTAAAAAACAATCTCGCGTTCCAGGTCGTCCCAGACGTTTCGCTCCTGAGCAGGCAGTCTCTGCGGCAAAAGTGCTTTTTCACCAAAAAGGTTTCGATGCTGTCAGTGTTGCTGAAGTTACTGATTATCTTGGTATTAACCCCCCGAGCCTCTACGCGGCTTTTGGCAGTAAGGCTGGGTTATTTAGCCGTGTACTCAATGAATATGTCGGTACGGAAGCTATTCCGCTTGCCGATATTCTTCGTGATGATCGTCCGGTAGGCGAGTGCCTGGTTGAGGTATTAAAAGAAGCGGCGCGCAGATATAGCCAAAACGGCGGCTGCGCTGGCTGTATGGTTCTTGAAGGTATTCATAGTCATGATCCACAAGCGCGTGATATTGCCGTTCAATATTATCACGCCGCAGAAACGACCATTTATGACTATATCGCCAGGCGGCATCCACAAAGCGCACAATGTGTGACTGATTTTATGAGTACCGTGATGTCAGGGCTTTCTGCGAAGGCACGGGAGGGGCACTCCATCGAACAACTCTGTGCAACAGCTGCCATGGCGGGGGAAGCGATAACAACTCTTCTCAAGGAGTGATGCTGGCCTTGATCCGAAAGGCGGGAACGCGCCTGCCGATAAGTTGTGATAAGACAATAATTCACGCGTTAAGGCTGGCGGAATTGATCATCTTTTCGTATAACGATAGAAATGAAACATTGTTTTAATTAAGGAGTGGAAAAGATGATCATCGGAAATATTCATAATCTTCAGCCGTGGCTACCCCAAGAGTTACGCCAGGCGATTGAGCATATCAAAGCAAACGTTACGGCAGAAACGCCCAAGGGCAAGCACGATATCGAAGGCAATCGTCTGTTTTATCTTATCTCGGAAGATATGACCGAGCCGTACGAAGCTCGCCGTGCGGAGTACCATGCCCGCTATCTCGACATTCAGATTGTGTTAAAAGGTCAGGAAGGCATGACCTTCAGCACGCAACCTGCAGGCACCCCGGATACCGACTGGTTAGCAGACAAAGACATCGCATTTTTGCCGGAAGGCGTTGATGAGAAAACAGTTATTCTTAATGAAGGTGATTTTGTTGTGTTTTATCCGGGGGAAGTGCATAAACCGCTGTGCGCAGTGGGCGCGCCAGCCCAGGTTCGCAAAGCAGTAGTGAAGATGCTGATGGCGTGATGACTTTTCGCCGTAAATAACTCCAGGTTTACGGCGAGTTTGTGAAAAGAGCGTTTTTTGATATTTTTTTGTGAGTAAAATTTGTAATGCTTAGACGTTCTTATTAACTCAAGGAGTTCGTCATGAGCAAAATATCAGATTTGAATTATTTTCAACACATTACATTAGCCGACAATTTTAAACAAAAAAGTGAAGTTTTAAATACCTGGCGTGTTGGAATGAATAATTTTGCCCGTAATGCCGAGGGGCAGGATAATACAAGAAATATCCTTGATCCTAAGACATTTTTGGAGTTTTTGGTAAAAATATTTACCCTGGGTTATGTGGATTTTAGCAAACGCTCCAACGAAGCGGGAAGAAATATGATGGCTCATATTGAGTCCTCATCTTATATCAAAAATAATGATGGCAGTGAGTTAATGAAGTTTGTTATGAATAATCCTGAAGGGGATCGAGCGGATTTATCTAAGGTGGAAATAGAAATTACACTTTCCACTATCACTACTATGGGGACTCGTCAAGGACATACGGCTATTATATTTCAACAACCTGATGGTTCGACTAATCGTTATGAAGGAAAGTCCTTTGAAAGAAAAGATGAGAGTTCATTACACCTGATTACTAACAAGATTCTGGCGTGTTACCAACGCGAAGCTAACAAGGAAATAGCTCGTCTATTAAATATTCCGCAGGAGTTAAATAATTCTCATGACTTAAATAACTCGCAGGTGAGTTGTAAAGGTTCAGTTGATTCTACGATTACGGATTTATTAGAAAAACCATTGAATAATGCATTATTAGCAATAAGGAAAGAACATCTGCTATTAATGCCTTATGTATGTAATGAATCGATTTCATACTTGCTGGGTAAAAAAGGGATACTGAAAGAAATAGATGACCTTAACGTATTAAATAATTATCTTATTAATAATAAAAAAGCTACTGACAATGAAATTAATGACGTCAAAGTTAACCTGTCTCATATTCTTATTGATTCCTTAGATGATGCAAAAGTTAACCTTGCACCGGTCATCGTTTCGATTCTGGAGACTTTTTTAAAATCCCCATATATTAATGATGTAAGAATACTGGATTGGTGTTTTAATAAAAGCATGCAATATTTTGATGATTCAGCAAAGATAAAGCATGCATGCTCTGTGATAAATCATATTGATTTTAGCCGCGATCAATCTAAAGATTTTAGCTGCGATCAATCTAAAATTAAAATAGCTGAGACCTTATTTTTCAATCTCGATAAAGAACCCTATAAAAATAGCCGTAAATTACAGGAATTGATTTGGGATAAGTTGGTTGCATATGTCAATGATTTTAGCTTAAGCAATCAAGAAAAATCACGCTTAATACTAAGGTTATTTGATGATGTTAAGTTACTATTTAATGAAGTGCCTGTCAGCATTTTAGTAAATGATATTTTTTTTGAAGGATTTTTTCATGAAGCAACCTGATTTTGCTAAGTGGTACTTCTATCAATTACTTAAGTGTTATGAGGGCGAACAGCTGTATCTTAATGAGTTAGGATATGTTTATGGTGATGAAGAAAAAACAAAAGAAATTGTAAATAAACTTCCGGGTTATGTCGTTAAGATTTTTGAAGAAAAGATGGGTAATGAATTAAAAATTAGAACAAGAATGATGAAAATCCTCCGGAATGGCAAAATCAATATATATGGATATATTAATGAAGAACAGTTAGGAAAATTAAATCCTCCGGAAGATTTACGTATAGCAATAAAAAAATTGGGGTGGAATAATTGAACTATCACTGCATAAAATAATGTGACGCCGGGATGTTTTTGTATTTCCCGGCATCTTTATAGCGATATCAATTATTTACTGAGCGTCGCGACCATCACCGCTTTGATGGTATGCATGCGGTTTTCCGCCTGATCAAATACAATGCTGGCGGCAGATTCGAAGACCTCATCAGTCACTTCCATTCCGCCATGTAGGCCAAACTCTTCCGCCATTTTTTTGCCAAGCGTCGTTTGGTCGTCATGAAACGCGGGCAGGCAGTGGAGGAATTTGACCTCCGGGTTACCGGTCAACTGCATCATCTTGCTGTTCACTTGATAATCACGCAGCAATGCAATGCGTTCAGCCCATTTCTCTTTTGCTTCACCCATCGACACCCATACATCGGTATAGATAAAGTCAGCACCTTCAACTCCTTTAGCTACATCTTCCGTCAGCGTAATATTCCCGCCATTTTGTTGTGCCAGGGCGCGGCATTCCGTAACCAGCGCAGCTTCCGGCCAGCATGCCTGTGGCGCGACCAGACGCAAATCCAGACCGGTAAGCGCTGCAGCTTCGAGCATCGAATTGCCCATGTTGTTACGTGCGTCACCTGCATAGACCAGCGTCATTTCGTTGAACGTTTTGCCGGGCAAATGCTCCTGCATGGTGAGGAGATCCGCCAGCAGCTGCGTGGGGTGAAACTCATTGGTCAGGCCGTTCCATACCGGCACGCCAGCGTATTCCGCCAGTGTTTCGACAATCTCCTGACCATAGCCGCGATACTGAATACCGTCATACATGCGACCAAGCACGCGGGCAGTGTCTTTAATCGACTCTTTATGACCAATTTGGCTGCCGCTTGGGCCGAGATAAGTAACACGAGCACCCTGGTCATATGCGGCAACTTCGAAAGAGCATCGGGTACGGGTCGAGTCTTTTTCGAAGATGAGCGCGATGTTTTTACCAGTGAGTTTGGCTTCTTCTTTACCGCTTTTCTTATCGGCTTTCAGCTTCGCGGCTAACTGCAGCAGGCTGTTGAGTTCAGCTGGCGTGAAATCGAGTAATTTCAGGAAATGCTTATGATAAAACCCGGACATAGATCCCTCCTGTGGCTAACGCCTTAATGAATTAAAATTCAATTTATATGAATTATTATTCATTTGCAAGTCTAAAGCATAAATCTTTATCACAAAGGTGGAGGCAATGTCAGTGGTGTGTGACAATAAGAGTATCGGCAGGACATTAAGAGGAATGAGCCATGGCAAACCCGGAACAACTGGAAGAACAGCGTGAAGAAACACGTTTGATTATTGAAGAATTACTGGAAGATGGCAGCGATCCGGACGCGCTGTACACCATCGAACACCATCTTTCCGCAGACGATCTGGAAACTCTGGAAAAAGCGGCAGTTGAAGCGTTTAAACTCGGTTACGAAGTGACCGATCCAGAAGAGCTGGAAGTTGAAGATGGTGATATCGTGATTTGCTGCGACATCCTCAGCGAGTGCGCGTTGAATGCCGATCTGATCGATGCCCAGGTTGAACAACTGATGACGCTGGCGGAGAAATTTGACGTTGAGTACGACGGTTGGGGCACTTACTTTGAAGATCCTAACGGCGAAGATGGCGACGATGAAGATTTTGTCGATGAAGACGATGACGGGGTTCGCCACTAATTAATTGATTAAAATGCCCGATAGCACATACTAGCGGGCATTTTTTTAGAGTTCGCGTAGCATCCGCACTTCACAATCGACATGGCCCGTGCAGCCAAGCGCATAGTCGATATGCTCAAAGCCCAAATGCTCATAAAGCGCAATGGCTTCCTTTAAAAAAGCGGTCGTTTCCAGATAGCAGCGTTTGAAGCCCATCTCTCGTGCCTGCTCCATCGCCATTAAGGCCAGTTTTTTCGCTAGCCCTTTACCGCGAATAGCCGGAAGAAAATACATCTTTTGCAGTTCGCAAATGTCCGACTCACTCCCGGTTAATGGCGCAATCCCACCGCCGCCGACCACTTCACCCTCGTACTCAACCACCCAATATGCATGGCCAGGCTGACTATACACTTGATACAGCTCGTCAAGATTCGGATCGGCGACGGTGTAGCCTTTATCAGCGGTAAGACCGTATTCGGCGGATACCTGACGAATGACGCGGGCGATAGCAGGATTATCCTGCAGCGTCAGGCGACGCATTACAGGTGATTGCGGCGCAATGTTATTCATAGTTTAACCCAATAAAAATAAAGTAATTATACATTTGTTTAATACCACTCTCTTCTTACGTGCGCAAGCATCTTATAAAGCAATAAAGTTTTTGCCAGCCTATTACTGATAAGAGTATTGTAACGTGGCAGAACATTTTACTGTCTGTATATATAAATTATATCAATGGATTTTTTAATTCAGGGAATTTTTATGGCTCAAGTTATTAATGATATGGATGTTCCGTCCCATTCGTTTGTTTTTCATGGTACAGGTGAGAGATATTTTCTTATTTGTGTGGTGAATGTGTTGTTAACGATTATAACGCTAGGTATCTATTTACCATGGGCATTAATGAAATGTAAGCGTTATCTCTATGCTAATATGGAAGTTAACGGACAACGATTTTCTTATGGGATTACCGGTGGGAATGTTTTTGTTAGTTGTCTTGTTTTTGTTTTTTTCTATTTCGCAATCTTAATGACAGTGTCAGCAGATATGCCGCTTATTGGCTGTGTTTTGACTTTGTCACTGTTGGTTTTGCTTATATTTATGGCAGCAAAAGGACTGCGTTATCAGGCCTTGATGACCAGTCTCAACGGCGTAAGATTTAGTTTTAATTGCTCTATGAAAGGGTTCTGGTGGGTGACCTTTTTCTTGCCGATTTTAATGGCCCTTGGGATGGGGACTGTTTTCTTTATCTCGACAAAGATGCTACATGCCAATAGTTCAAGTAGCGTTATTATATCTGTGGTTCTGATGACAATAGTTGGTATTGTTTCCATTGGTATTTTTAATGGCACTTTATATAGTCTGGTAATGAGTTTTCTCTGGAGTAATACCAGTTTCGGTATACACCGTTTCAAGGTGAAATTAGATACTACATATTGTATAAAATATGCCATTCTCGCATTTTTAGCTTTATTACCTTTTCTCGCTGTTGCTGGTTATATTATCTTCGATCAAATATTAAATGAGTATGATAGTTCTGGGTATGCAAATGATAATATTGAGAATTTACAGCAATTTATGGAAATGCAACGTAAAATGATAATCGCGCAGTTAATCTATTATTTTGGGATTGCTGTTAGCACCAGTTATTTAACGGTGTCGTTGCGAAATCATTTTATGAGCAACCTGTCACTGAATGATGGGCGTATTCGTTTTCGCTCAACTTTAACGTACCACGGTATGCTTTATCGCATGTGTGCGTTGGTGGTGATATCCGGGATTACGGGTGGTCTGGCTTACCCACTGCTGAAAATATGGATGATTGACTGGCAGGCAAAAAATACGTATTTGCTGGGCGATTTGGATGACCTTCCTTTAATCAATAAAGAAGAACAACCAGATAAAGGCTTCTTAGCCAGTATTTCACGGGGAGTTATGCCTTCTTTACCATTTCTGTAAGAGATAAAAAAGGCCGGCGCATGCTCCGGCCTTCGTTTTCATCACGGTGTTGATTACAGCGCGGCGATAACAGCCTGCTGTTCAATCAGCTTCGCTTTCGCTTCTGCATAGCCTTCCAGCTTCTCACGCTCTTTCGCGATGACCGCTTCCGGTGCGCGGGCGACAAAGCCTTCGTTCGCCAGTTTGTTCTCGATACGGCTGATTTCACCTTCAATCTTCGCCACTTCTTTCGCCAGACGCGCCAGCTCATCTTCTTTGTTGATGAGGCCAGCCATCGGGATCAGCAGCTCTGCGCCGTCGATGATCTTGGTAACGGAAACCGGACCTTTGTCATCGGCAGGCAGCACGGTGATACTTTCCAGACGCGCCAGCGTTTGCAGGAAGCCACGGTTTTCATTTACGCGACGTTCTGCATCCGCGCTGCAACCACGCAGCAGCAGCTCCAGCGGTTTACCCGGTGCGATGTTCATTTCTGCACGGATGTTACGTACCGCAACGATCGCCTGCTTCAGCCACTCGGTGTCGGCCAGTGCGGCTTCATCGACCTGAGACGCATCGTACTGCGGGAACGGTTGCAGCATGATGGTGTCGGCAGTGATACCGCAAAGTACTTTCACACGCTGCCAGATGGTTTCGGTGATGAACGGAATGATCGGATGCGCGAGGCGCAGCAGACCTTCCAGTACAGTCACCAGCGTATGGCGAGTACCGCGCAGTTCGGCTTCGGTGCCACCGTTCATTACCGGCTTGGTCAGCTCCAGATACCAGTCACAGAACTGGTTCCAGGTGAATTCATACAGAATGCCTGCGGCAATATCGAAACGGAAGCTGTCCAGCGCTTCGCGGTACGCTTTGATGGTCTGGTTGAACTCCGCCAGAATCCAGCGGTCCGCCAGCGACAGCGTCATTTCACCGCCGTTGAAGCCGCAATCCTGACCTTCTGTGTTCATCAGCACAAAGCGGCTGGCGTTCCACAGCTTGTTACAGAAGTTACGGTAGCCTTCCAGACGCTTCATATCCCAGTTGATGTCACGACCGGTAGAAGCCAGCGCCGCCAGGGTGAAGCGCAGGGCATCGGTGCCGTGCGGCTCAATGCCGTTCGGGAACTGTTTCTCGGTGCGCTTACGGATTTTGTCCGCCAGCTGCGGCTGCATCATATTGCCGGTACGTTTTTCCAGCAGTTCTGGCAGCGAAATACCGTCAACCATATCCAGCGGGTCGATAACGTTACCCTTGGATTTGGACATCTTCTGGCCTTCGTCGTCACGAATCAGACCGGTCATGTAAACAGTGTGGAACGGCACCTGCGGTTTGCCATTTTCATCTTTGATGAAGTGCATGGTCATCATGATCATGCGGGCAATCCAGAAGAAGATGATGTCGAAACCAGATACCATCACGCTGGTTGGGTGGAACTGACGCAGGGCGTCGGTATTTTCCGGCCAGCCAAGGGTAGAGAAGGTCCACAGCGCAGAAGAGAACCAGGTGTCGAGAACGTCTTCGTCCTGACGCAGGACAACATCAGCACCGAGGTTATTTTCTTTACGCACTTCGTCTTCGTTGCGGCCAACATAAACGTTACCCGCTTCGTCATACCATGCCGGGATACGGTGACCCCACCATAGCTGACGAGAGATACACCAGTCCTGAATATCGCGCATCCAGGAGAAGTACATGTTTTCGTACTGCTTCGGTACGAACTGAATGTCGCCGTTCTCAACCGCTTCAACTGCCGGTTTCGCCAGTACATCGGCACGCACGTACCACTGGTCGGTCAGCATCGGTTCGATAACCACGCCGCCACGGTCGCCGTAAGGAACGGTCAGGTCGTGCGGTTTAATTTCTTCCAGCAGGCCGAGCGCGTCAACCGCAGCAACGACGGCTTTACGTGCAGCAAAACGCTCGAGTTTCTGGAACTCTGCCGGGATTTCGCTGGAATAAACGTCAGATTCGTTACCTTTGGTATCGAACACCTGGGCGCTTTCACGGATATCACCGTCAAAGGTCAGGATGTTGATCATCGGCAGGGCGTGACGTTTACCGACTTCATAGTCGTTAAAGTCGTGCGCTGGGGTGATCTTCACGCAGCCAGTGCCTTTTTCCATGTCGGCGTGTTCGTCGCCAACGATCGGAATACGACGGTTAACCAGCGGCAGAATGACATATTTGCCAATCAGATCTTTATAACGCGGATCTTCCGGGTTAACGGCCACGCCGGTATCGCCCAGCAGGGTTTCCGGACGGGTAGTCGCAACCACCAGATAATCTTTACCGTCTGCGGTTTTCGCGCCGTCAGCCAGCGGATAGCGGATGTGCCACATCGAACCTTTCGATTCGCGGTTTTCCACTTCCAGGTCGGAGATAGCGGTGCGCAGTTTCGGGTCCCAGTTTACCAGGCGTTTGCCACGGTAAATCAGGTCTTCTTTATACAGACGAACGAAAACTTCTTTCACTGCATTGGACAGGCCTTCGTCCATCGTGAAGCGTTCACGCTCCCAGTCCACGGAGTTGCCGAGACGACGCATCTGACGGGTAATGGTGCCGCCGGATTCCGCTTTCCATTCCCAGATTTTGTCGATGAAAGCTTCGCGGCCGTAATCGTGACGGGTTTTACCTTCTTCTGCGGCAATCTTGCGCTCAACGACCATCTGGGTAGCGATCCCGGCGTGGTCAGTACCGACCTGCCACAGGGTGTTTTTACCCTGCATACGCTGATAGCGGATCATGGTATCCATGATGGTTTGCTGGAAGGCGTGACCCATATGCAAACTGCCGGTGACGTTCGGCGGCGGGATCATGATGCAGAAACTTTCCTGGCTTTCATCGCCATTAGGCTTAAAGTAGCCCTGCTTTTCCCAGTGCTCGTAAAGCGGCTGTTCGATATCTTGTGGGTTATATGTCTTTTCCATTATTTCCAGGTTGCCGTATTCAGGTTGAAACCAGCCACGCGGTAGGCTTTATAGCGTTCGCGCGCCAGTTGTTTCAGAGAATCTTCATAAGGAACGAAGTCTACCACTTCTGTGAAAGCGGTGGCAAAATCTGCAAAGCTTGTTCGCAGACTAATCAATATATCGCGCGGGCTGCTGCTGCGTTTTTGCGGCCAGGCGATCTCCACCGGCGCACCGCCGCGCGGTCCTTCTCCCGCTAAATTATGCGGGACAAAGCTTTCTGCCGGACGCGCCCACAGGGCTTCATCCAGCCGGTAAGCCTGCTTTTCATCTTCACAGGCGATGAGTACGCGCTTACCGCTGCGCCAACGTTCTGCGGCAATTTCACACACCAGTTGCTCAACGGCGCTTAAGCCATCGACGGTGGTGTCATTGTCCAGAAGGTAGAACGTTGCGTTTTTCATATATGGGGCTTCTTGTGGTGGATTTAAATATTGCTGCATTCCTCACCCTGAAAGATGAGCAATGAATTTCTATTGCGCTCGATCGGTTCCCCCTCCCTTAGGGAGAGGGTTAGGGTGAGGGTAAAACGCAAACTTACTCTTCGCCGTTAAACCCAGCGCGATTCAGCAGGAACTGTGCCAGCAACGCTACCGGACGACCGGTTGCGCCTTTTGCTTTACCAGAACGCCAGGCGGTTCCTGCAATATCCAGGTGCGCCCAGTTGTACTTACGGGTAAAGCGTGACAGGAAGCAACCTGCGGTAATCGCCCCACCAGGACGACCGCCAATGTTCGCCATATCGGCAAAATTGGACTCCAGTTGTTCCTGATACTCGTCACCCAGCGGTAAGCGCCATGCGCGGTCACCGGATTGTTCAGACGCGGCAATCAGTTCATGGGCCAGCGGATTATGGTTCGCCATCAGACCAGTAATATGATGACCCAGCGCGATCACGCAGGCACCGGTCAGCGTCGCCACATCAATCACCGCTTCCGGCTCAAAACGTTCAACGTAAGTTAACACGTCGCACAGTACCAGGCGGCCTTCGGCATCGGTGTTCAGCACTTCAACGGTTTGACCGGACATGGTGGTTAACACATCGCCCGGACGATAGGCACGCCCGCCAGGCATGTTTTCGCAGCCTGCCAGCACGCCGATAACGTTAATCGGCAGTTGCAGCTCCGCGACCATACGCATCACGCCGTAAACCGCCGCCGCGCCGCACATATCGTACTTCATCTCATCCATGCCTTCTGAAGGCTTGATGGAGATACCGCCGGAGTCGAAGGTTAAACCTTTACCCACCAGCACGATTGGGCGAGCATCTTCCGACGCGTTGCCTTTGTACTCAATCACCGACATCAGCGATTCGTTCTGCGAACCCTGACCGACCGCCAGATAAGAATGCATCCCCAGCTCTTTCATCTGCTGTTCGCCGATAACGCGGGTGATGACATTCTTGCTGTAGCTGTCAGCCAGCTGGCGCGCTTGTGAAGCGAGGTAAGCGGCGTTACAGATATTCGGCGGCATATTGCCGAGATCTTTTGCTGCTTTAATCCCGGCGGCAATCGCCAGACCGTGCTGGATCGCGCGCTCACCGCTGGTCAGTTCACGGCGGGTCGGCACGTTGAACACCATTTTACGCAGCGGACGACGCGGTTCGCTCTTGTTCGTTTTCAGCTGATCGAAACTGTAGAGCGTCTCTTTTGCAGTCTCGACAGCCTGACGCACTTTCCAGTAGTTGTTACGGCCTTTAACGTGCAGTTCAGTCAGAAAGCAGACCGCTTCCATTGAGCCAGTATCATTCAGCGTATTAATGGTTTTCTGAATAACCTGCTTGTACTGACGTTCATCCAGCTCACGTTCTTTGCCGCAACCAATAAGGAGAATTCGCTCGGAAAGTACATTCGGAACATGGTGCAGCAACAGTGTCTGCCCCGGTTTTCCTTCCAGTTCGCCCCGACGTAGCAGGGCGCTGATGTACCCATCGCTGATTTTATCGAGCTGTTCTGCAATCGGAGAAAGGCGACGTGGTTCGAAGACGCCCACGACGATGCAGGCACTCCGCTGTTTCTCCGGGCTACCGCTTTTTACACTAAACTCCATGCACTACGCTCCTGAATCTTAAAGACAACGGCGGTGGCTACAGATAGAATTGCAAGCTTTCGTAACTCATGTCCGCTGTTGCGATGACTTCGTGTTAATCTTAACGTTATTACGGCATTGGCACGTCAGAACAAAATCTGAGAGGTGAATCCGTTGAGTATAATTATCTTAGCGACGATTTCGACGACTCAAGAGAATAAATGACGTTTAAGCCATGAAACAAGCTAAAATCCTGCAAAAGACGAGTTTTTACGGGCGTATTTAAAGTGATAATCATAAGATATCTGGTGCGGGAGACGCTCAAAAGCCAGCTGGCGATACTCTTCATCTTGCTTTTGATCTTCTTCTGTCAAAAGTTAGTGAGGATCCTCGGCGCAGCGGTTGACGGCGATATTCCGGCGAATCTGGTGCTCTCCCTTCTCGGGTTGGGCGTGCCGGAAATGGCGCAGCTTATCCTGCCATTAAGCCTGTTCCTCGGGCTGCTGATGACGCTGGGCAAACTGTATACCGAAAGTGAAATTACGGTAATGCATGCCTGCGGCCTGAGCAAAGCGGTGCTGGTGAAAGCGGCAATGATCCTTGCGGTATTCACGGCAATCGTCGCGGCGGTTAACGTGATGTGGGCGGGACCGTGGTCATCGCGTCATCAGGATGAAGTGTTAGCAGAAGCGAAAGCGAACCCTGGCATGGCGGCGCTTGCGCA
Organism: Escherichia sp. WS568; assembly: GCF_046486085.1. Classification (NCBI taxonomy): domain Bacteria; kingdom Pseudomonadati; phylum Pseudomonadota; class Gammaproteobacteria; order Enterobacterales; family Enterobacteriaceae; genus Escherichia; species Escherichia sp. WS568. The sequence goes on along the minus strand of NZ_JBJQMC010000003.1, from coordinate 30,607 downwards.
AGGGCAATTCCAGCAAGCGACTAATGGCAGCTCGGTGCTGTTCATCGAAAGCGTTGACGGCAGCGATTTCAAAGATGTGTTCCTCGCGCAAATTCGACCAAAAGGTAATGCACGACCTTCTGTGGTGGTGGCCGATTCCGGACATTTAACCCAGCTGCGCGACGGCTCCCAGGTCGTCACTCTCAACCAGGGAACGCGCTTCGAAGGCACTGCACTGTTACGTGATTTCCGCATTACGGATTTCCAGGATTATCAGGCGATCATTGGTCACCAGGCGGTGGCGCTCGACCCGAACGATACCGACCAGATGGACATGCGCACATTGTGGAACACTGACACCGATCGTGCTCGCGCAGAACTGAACTGGCGTATCACGTTGGTGTTCACCGTGTTTATGATGGCACTTATGGTCGTACCGCTGAGCGTGGTTAACCCGCGTCAGGGACGCGTACTATCGATGCTGCCAGCCATGCTGCTGTATCTGTTGTTCTTCCTGATCCAGACCTCCCTGAAATCGAACGGCGGTAAAGGTAAGCTGGACCCGACGCTGTGGATGTGGACCGTTAACCTGATTTATCTGGCTTTGGCGATTGTTCTCAACCTTTGGGACACCGTGCCGGTCCGCCGCCTGCGCGCCAGTTTTTCGCGTAAAGGAGCGGTGTGATGCAACCTTTTGGCGTACTTGACCGCTATATCGGTAAAACTATTTTCACCACCATCATGATGACGCTGTTCATGCTGGTGTCGCTGTCGGGCATTATCAAGTTTGTCGATCAGCTGAAAAAAGCCGGGCAGGGGAGTTACGACGCGTTAGGCGCAGGAATGTATACCTTGCTGAGCGTGCCGAAAGATGTGCAAATCTTCTTCCCGATGGCGGCTCTGCTTGGGGCGTTGCTTGGTCTTGGGATGCTGGCGCAGCGCAGCGAACTGGTAGTCATGCAGGCTTCTGGTTTTACCCGTATGCAGGTGGCGCTGTCGGTGATGAAAACCGCCATTCCGCTGGTCTTGCTGACGATGGCGATTGGTGAATGGGTCGCGCCGCAGGGCGAGCAGATGGCGCGTAACTACCGTGCGCAGGCGATGTACGGCGGCTCGTTGCTCTCCACTCAGCAAGGCTTATGGGCGAAAGATGGCAACAACTTCGTCTACATTGAGCGGGTTAAAGGTGACGAAGAGTTAGGTGGCATCAGTATTTATGCCTTTAACGAGAATCGTCGTCTGCAATCCGTACGTTATGCCGCTACCGCGAAGTTTGACCCGGAACATAAAGTCTGGCGTCTGTCGCAGGTTGATGAATCTGATCTGACCAATCCGAAACAGATCACCGGTTCGCAGACGGTGAGCGGCACCTGGAAAACCAACCTCACGCCAGACAAACTGGGCGTGGTGGCGCTGGACCCGGATGCACTCTCCATCAGTGGTTTGCACAACTATGTGAAGTATCTGAAGTCGAGCGGTCAGGATGCCGGACGTTATCAGCTCAACATGTGGAGCAAAATCTTCCAGCCGCTATCCGTGGCGGTGATGATGCTGATGGCGCTGTCGTTTATCTTTGGCCCACTGCGTAGCGTACCGATGGGCGTGCGTGTGGTCACCGGTATCAGCTTCGGTTTTGTCTTCTACGTACTGGACCAGATCTTCGGCCCGCTGACGTTGGTTTATGGCATCCCGCCGATCATCGGCGCACTGTTGCCAAGCGCCAGCTTCTTCTTAATCAGCCTGTGGCTGTTAATGAGAAAATCGTAATCTAACAAGGGAGCGAAAGCTCCCTTTATTATTGTTGACAAAGTCAAATACGAGTTCGAACGGTCCCCTCGCCCCTTTGGGGAGAGGGTTAGGGTGAGGGGCACAGATCACGTCTGACTTACCTTTTTCTCCCCCCCAGCAAACTCCCCAACATCCCGCGTACAATCTGATTCGTCACCTGGCGAGCGGCGCTTTTCGCCATTGTTTGCACCACACCATCTTTCTTCCCGCCGCGTGGTCCGGTAGTGCCAAACAAAATATCCTTCAATCCACCAAGAATACCGTCATCCACCGCCACCTCTTTACCTTTCACGGGGGGATTATTTTGCTGCTCGGTACTGGCCTGAAAGCCTTTTTGCAGCATCTCATAGGCGGACTCGCGGTCCACCTCATCTTCATATTTGCCATACACCGGAGAGTGATTAATCAGGCCATTACGCTCATCTTCCGTCACCGGCCCCATTCGCGAACAAGGTGCGATCACCATCGCCCGTTCCACCACAGAAGGACTTCCTTTTGCATCGAGAAACGAGATTAACGCCTCGCCGGTCCCCAGTTCCTGGATTGCCTTTTCGGTATCAAATGCCGGATTGGCCCGCATGGTTTGCGCCGCTGCCTTCACTGCTTTCTGATCTTTTGGCGTAAAAGCCCGCAAAGCGTGCTGAACGCGATTACCTAGCTGCCCGAGCACATTATCCGGAATATCAGACGGGTTTTGCGAAACGAACCAGACGCCCACGCCTTTTGAGCGAATAAGCCTTATCACCTGCTCAATCTTATCCAGCAGTACCTGCGGTGCATCGTTAAACAGCAGATGTGCCTCGTCGAAGAAAAACACCAGTTTTGGTTTCTCCAGATCGCCCGCTTCAGGCAATTGTTCATACAATTCTGAAAGCATCCACAGCAGGCTGGCGGCGTACAGTTTCGGCATCTGATAAAGTTTCTCGGCGCTGAGGATATTGATAACGCCTTTACCGTTGGCATCGGTGCGCATCCAGTCTTTGATATCCAGCATCGGCTCACCAAAGAAGTGTGCTGCGCCTTGCTGTTCCAGCGACAGTAATCCGCGCTGGATGGCACCAACCGATGCGCTACTGATATTTCCGTACTGATTCTGGAAGGATTTGGCGTTATCGCCGATGTACTGGGTAATTGCCCGCAGATCTTTAAAGTCGAGCAGCAACAATCCCTGATCGTCAGCAATGCGGAAAATGATATTCAGCACGCCAGATTGCACATCGTTGAGATTCAACAGTCGTGCCAGCAACAGCGGCCCCAGATCCGAAACCGTCGCCCGCACCGGATGGCCTTTCTCGCCAAAGATATCCCACACCACCACCGGATTGGCATGCGGTTGCCAGTCATTGACGCCGATATTTTTAAGCCTTGCGAGCAGTTTTTCCGACGCCGTTCCTGCCTGCTCGACGCCGGTCAGATCGCCTTTCACATCGGCCATAAACACCGGAACACCGATTTCCGACAATGACTCTGCCAGTTTTTGCAACGTGACAGTTTTACCCGTCCCCGTTGCGCCAGTAATCAGCCCGTGACGGTTAGCCATTCCCGGCAGTAAAAACAGTTCTGTGTCCGGCGTGCGGGCAATTAACAGGGGTTCGCTCATGAGATTTCCTCCAGTTTCCTGCCTGGAGTATAGGCAACGTCCGGCAAAGAGAATATGTGTAATGAAGAGAAAATAACCTAAAGCGTGTTACCGTGATAAATCTGATACCCGAGGTCAACAGTGTTGTGGTTGTGATCGTTATTCTTAATTTTGCTCAGCAACATTTGGGCGGCCATCCGACCAATATCAAAACGGGGAGTAATTACGCTGGCGAGGCTTGGGATCATTTGCCTGCCAATCTCCAGCCCATGAAAACCCGCAATGGAAATTTGTTCTGGCACGGCGAGGTTTCGCTCGCGGCACAGCAGAAGCGCACCCATCGCAATATCGTCATTGGTGCAAAATACACCGTCTAAATCCGGGTTTGCGCTAAGGGCATCACGCATTAACTGCATTCCTAAATGAATGGATGAGATGGCGCGTGGATTCATGCGTAATGGGGAAAGATTATGCAGCATCATCGCATCGCAATACCCCTGATAACGCTGTTCATCGCGGGTGTCATCTTTGGAACCGAGATACAGAATTTTGCGCCTGACTCGCTTATCCAGCATGGTACACACCATGTCAAAAGCAGCCTGCCGATTATCAAAACCGACCTCCATATCCAGCCGTTCTCCCTGTACATCCATCAATTCCACGACCGGAATGGTGGCTGAACGCAGAAATTTCACCGTCCTGATGGTGTGATATTTTTCCGAAAGAATAATCCCGTCAATGTTATAAGAGAGCAGGTTAATCACCGACTCTTCTTCGGAATCGCGATCGTAATTGTAATTAGCAATAAGGGTCTGATAATTATGCACAGAGGTGACGGATTCTATTCCCGCGAGAATGTCAGCGAAGAGTTGATTTTGAAATGACGGAATCAAGATACCGAGGGTATAACTTTGTGCATTCAACAACATGCCGGGAGCGCGATTAGGGATATAATTGATCTCTTCCATAATTTTGGCGATGCGCTCGCCTGTTTCCTTTGCCACCTTTTTCGGCGAGCGGATATAACGACTCACGGTCATTTTTGTTACGCCAGCCAGCGTAGCGATATCCTGTAAAGAAATTCTGTGATTGCGCATAACTTCTCCCAACGTCGGGGGAATCTTCAATCTTCCCCCGAAACTACATCACAATATTTTATTCTTTCAGTGCAATACGGCGTTAATGGCTAACACGCCCAGCAAACCCATAATAGAAATAAGGGTTTCCATCACCGTCCAGGTACGCAACGTTTCACCAACCGTCAGATTAAAATACCCTTTAAATAGCCAGAAGCCAGGGTCGTTTACGTGTGACGCGATCACGCTGCCCGCACCAGTTGCCAGTACCATTAAAGCGGGATCGGCATGGGTAACGTTGATAATCGGCAACACCACACCCGCGGTGGTAATGGCCGCGACGGTGGCAGAGCCCAGAGCGATACGCAACAGCGCCGCAACAGTCCAGCACATCAATAACGGCGAAAGTGTAGTTCCGGTCATTAAGTGTGAAATATACTGCCCGACACCGCTATCTACTAATACCTGCTTAAACGCGCCGCCGCCAGCGATAATAAACACAATCATCGCGATAGCGCCTATAGAATCCCCAATGATATCCATGATTTGCTCGATGGTGCGTCCATTACGTCGGCCCAGTGTGAAAATCGCAATAACAATGGCAATAAACAGCGCAACGGCAGGGTTACCGACAAATTCAAAGAAGAGGCGCACGGTGTTAGTTTTCGGTAACGTAATTTCACAAACGGCGGCGATAGCCATCAGGATGACCGGGATCACTGCAGCGAAAATACTGTTCCAGAAGGAGGGCATCTCCTCTTCGCTAAACAGATGAGGATTAAATAAGCCTTCCGGTGGTGCTTTCTCAAAGCGAGTTAGCAGTTTAGAAAACAGCGGTCCTGCGACAATAACTGTCGGAATGGTAATGATAAATCCATACAGTAGAGTCGTTCCGAGATTAGCCTCAAAGATAGTCGCGATGGCAGTAGGCCCTGGATGTGGCGGCAGAAAACAGTGGGTTACAGAGAGCGCTGCTACCATCGGTACGCCAACATACAACAGGGGTAATCCAGATGATGCCACGATGGTAAATACCAACGGCAGCAGCAGGACAAAACCCACTTCAAAAAACATGGCGAGGCCGACAACCAGACCGGTGATCACTAGCGCCCATTGCACGCGTTTTTTACCAAAAGTAGCAATCAGCGTAGTGGCGATACGTTGTGCCGCGCCCGTATCAGAAATCAGCTTGCCTAACATGGCCCCGAAACCGAGGATCATTGCCAGCCCGCCGAGCGTGCTGCCGATACCATTTTGTATAGAGTGCAGGACGGCCTGTGCATCCATCCCTTCGGCAAATCCGACGACGGCAGCGACCAGAACGAGGGCAATAAAGCCGTTAACTTTAAAGCCGATCATCAGGATAAGAAGCAGCGCGACGCCTGCCGCAATAATGATTAATGGCATAGTCTTTATCTCTTATTAGTGCCAGAAAAGCAGCGCTTTCGCGCTGCACGTAGGGTAGTAGGTGTTAAACAGCCACTAACATGCCGCCATCAACAAACAACAGGTGGCCGTTTACGAAATCAGAGGCTTTTGAAGAAAGGAACACCGCAGCACCAATCAGTTCCTGCGGATCTCCCCAGCGTGCGGCGGGGGTCCGTTTGCACAACCAGGCGGTGAAGGCTTCGTCCTCAACCAGTGCTTTAGTCATTTCTGTTTTGAAATAGCCCGGCGCAATACCGTTGACCTGAATATTGTGGCGCGCCAGCTCGACGCACATGCCGCGGGTGAGCATTTTTACCGCCCCTTTCGATGCGGCATAAGGGGTGATGGTGTCACGTCCCAGTTCGCTTTGCATCGAGCAAATATTAATAACTTTACCTGCCTTGCGTTCAACCATGTGACGAGTTACCGCTTGCGATACCAGGAACACGGCGGTCTGGTTTACTGCGATCACATCATTCCACTCTTGTTCAGGGAACTCAGTAAAAGGATGACGGCGCTGGATACCGGCGTTATTCACCAGCACATCAATGGGGCCGATGTCCTTTTCGATATGTTCAACGGCGGCATCAATTTCATGTTTATGAGTAACATTAAAAGGTGCGGCAACGGCCTGAATACCCTCCTGGTGGAGTTTTTCTACAGCAAGTTCTGCGCGTTCGGCAGTAATATCATTAATAATTATTTGTGCGCCATATTTACCCAGGCCGGTTGCCAGTAAATAGCCAATGCCCTGTGCTGAACCGGTAATCAAAATATTTTTTCCTGCCAGTGAAAATAGATCGTTCATTGTATTATTCCTTTATTTATCTCTTAGAAAACAAGCTGGACTTTTGCTGCCTGGGTTTTATCACCGGCGAAACGTAGCGCCTCTTCCAGGTCAGTGAAGGGATATTCAGCACTCAGTAAAGGCAGTGGATTGATAACGCCATTCGCCAGCCATGACACTGCGGTATTAAATTCGCTGGTAAAACGGAAAGAGCCTTTGAGTGAAATCTCCTTACCAATCAACGTCATCATTGGGAATTCTGCCATCGCGCCTCCCATCCCTACCTGCACCATTACGCCGCGTGCACGAGTGACCTCCAGGCAGGTATTCACTGATGAAGGATGACCGGACACTTCAAAGCTGACATCGAAATAGCCTTTTTCCGCTTTCCAGTGATCCATGTCGTCGTTTTGTGGGTTTACGAGCACCTCCGCCCCCATCTCTTTGCCCAGCGAAAGGGAACGGGGACTCACATCGGCACAGACAATTTCCGCGGCCCCCAGTGTTTTCACAGCACTGACAATCAGGCAGCCAATGGGCCCAACACCAGAAATAAATACTCGCTTGCCCTGTAACTCGCCGGCCTGATGTGCGGCATGAATCGCGACGGCTAAAGGTTCGGCAAAAGCCATAACCTTTTCGTCAGCTTTGGCCGGATAAGGGACACATTGCGACGTTTCGACCATTTTATAACGGGTAAAACCACCATCAACATGAGGGAAATACATGGCACTGCCAAAAAAACGCATATCTGTACACTGATTCTCGTTATGTTCAATGCAGTATTTGCAGTGACCGCACGGTTTAGACGGATTAATGGCTACCGTTTGCCCTTCATGTAATTCTGATGAGTCGCTATGAATAACTTTACCGATAACTTCATGACCTAACACCATCGGTGCCTTTATCATGAAATTACCTACTTTTCCTTCCTGATAATAATGTAAATCGGAACCGCAAATTCCACCTCGGGTTATTTGTACTAATGTTCCATTATTATTCCAATCTATCGTCTGCTCGGTAACGGCAACAGTTTTCTTGCCCGCAACAACGCAGGACTGTGTTTTCACTTGCATAAATTCCTCACTGGTCAGGTAGACACCTCGGAAGCATTTAAGCGGTTTTAATTGTCATTATTTGTGATGAAGATCACGTCAGAAAATTGTTACATTACTATGTTACGCATAACGTGATGTGCCTTGTAATTCTTATCAGCAGAAATAAAAAAACGTGAAATTATTATGCCACCAGGCGTAGTATCGCAGCAGGTAAGATGACTCAGGAGATTTTAAATGGCGGGTGAAAGCTTTATTTTGATGGGCGTTTCAGGGAGTGGTAAAACATTAATTGGTAGCAAGGTTGCCACGTTATTATCTGCTAAATTTATTGATGGTGACGATCTTCATCCAGCCAAAAATATAGATAAAATGTCGCAGGGTATTCCATTATCTGATGAAGATCGACTTCCCTGGCTGGAACGCTTAAATGATGCTTCATACAGTCTTTATAAAAAGAATGAAACAGGATTTATTGTCTGTTCATCATTAAAAAAACAGTATCGTGATATTTTACGCAAGGGTAGCCCCCATGTTCATTTCCTCTGGTTAGATGGCGACTATGAAACTATTCTCGCGCGAATGCAGCGGCGGGCTGGGCATTTTATGCCGGTAGCGTTACTAAAAAGTCAGTTTGAGGCGCTGGAGCGTCCACAAGCAGATGAACAGGATATTGTGCGCATTGATATCAACCATGATATTGCCAATGTCACCGAACAATGTCGGCAGGCCGTGCTGGCGATACGACAAGACAGAATATGTGCGAAAGGGGGCAGCGCCTCAGATCAGCGCTGCGAATGATTTTCAAAAATCGGCTTTCAGAACCACGCGGTAACGCGCCTTACCGTCGCGCACATGCTGGATGGCGTCGTTAATTTTCGACATCGGGAACAGTTCGGTAGTTGGCGCAACCTTGCTGCGGGCGGCAAAGCGCATCAGCTTACGCAGCTCATAAGGCGTGCCGGTAGCAGAGCCAGAGACGCTGCGGTCGCCCGCAATTAACGTAAAGGCCGGAACAGACAGCGGCGTGAGAACCGCACCGACCGTATGGAAATTACCGCCATACGTCAGCGCCTCAAAATAAGGCTGCCAGTCGAGGCTGACGTTCACAGTATTGATAATGAGATCAAACTGCCCCGCCAGAGTTTTCAGTGCCTGCGGATCGCGGCTATTCACCACTTTATCGGCACCCATCGCCAGTACTTCCTGCTCTTTCGCCGGATTAGAACTAAAGGCTGTCACCTCGCATCCCATTGCGTGCAGAAGTTTTATAGCGATATGCCCCAGCCCGCCAATACCAATTACCCCAACGCGGCTGGTAGCAGTGATATGGTGCATCAACAGTGGTTTAAAGACCGTGATACCACCACACAGCAGCGGCCCGGCGGACTCGATATCGATATTTTCTGGCAGCGGAATCACCCATTGCCAGTCCGCACGCAACTTCTCGGCAAAACCGCCGCGATTCATAATTGTTGGCACCGCACCTTGCTCGCAGTTGATCTGATTACCGCTAATACAGGCATCGCAATGCCCGCAGCTGCGTGCCGTCCAGCCAATCCCGACACGCTGACCGACCTGCAAACCTTTATCCTGTGCGGCACTCCCGAGCGCCACCACGCGACCAATCACCTCATGCCCGGCAACCAGCGGATACTGTGAAAATCCCCATTCGTTGTCGATCATCGACAGATCGGAATGGCAGATCCCGCAGTAATCCACCTGCACTTCAACATCTTGTGGCTTCAATTCACCGGGATCGTACTCATAAAGTTCCAGTTCGCCGCCCGCTTCTTTTGCGGCATAGCTTTTTATCATCGACATTTTTTGGTCCTTCTCTGGTGTTGTCTGGGAAGTGTAGAGCATGGCAGGGCGGGGTGCCTGGAGTGTGACAAAGGTTACACATCGCTGAGTGTAATGCTGAAAATTTCAGCACTTAGCGAGATGCGAGCAAGCTGGCGCTTGCATGGTGGCGTGCGACAGGTATAATCCACAACGTTTTCCGCATACCTCTTCAGTGCCGAAGTGGCGAAATCGGTAGACGCAGTTGATTCAAAATCAACCGTAGAAATACGTGCCGGTTCGAGTCCGGCCTTCGGCACCAAAAGTATGTAAATAGACCTCAACTGAGGTCTTTTTTTATGCCTGAAATCCAGTGTTTATCTACCTTTCCCGCTATATTAACTCTCTCAAGGTCAACCGATATCAACGTACATCTACCAACATATGTTGGTACAGATGATGGTATTTCCGGTTCGATAATGCTTGTACCAACAGGGAGGGAATACGCATGGCATTAACAGATATCAAAGTCAGAGCAGCCAAGCCAACGGATAAGCAATATAAGCTGACTGATGGTGGCGGTATGCATCTGCTTGTCCATCCAAATGGTTCTAAGTACTGGCGTTTGCAGTACCGTTATGAGGGAAAGCAAAAAATGCTGGCACTTGGGGTTTATCCTGAAATCACACTAGCGGATGCCAGAGTACGTCGTGACGAGGCGCGTAAGCTGCTTGCGAATGGCGTCGATCCGGGAGACAAAAAGAAAAATGATAAGGTTGAACAGAGTAAAGCACGAACCTTTAAAGAAGTCGCGATTGAGTGGCATGGCACCAATAAAAAGTGGTCTGAAGATCACGCCCATCGTGTGCTAAAAAGTCTGGAAGATAATCTTTTTGCAGCGCTTGGTGAACGTAATATCGCTGAGTTAAAAACTCGAGATTTATTAGCACCCATTAAGGCCGTAGAAATGTCTGGACGTCTTGAAGTGGCCGCTCGTCTTCAGCAGCGCACTACAGCCATCATGCGCTATGCAGTGCAAAGTGGGTTAATTGATTATAACCCGGCACAAGAGATGGCTGGGGCGGTTGCTTCCTGTAATCGACAACATCGTCCCGCGCTTGAATTAAAGCGCATCCCTGAGTTGCTTACAAAAATAGATAGCTATACTGGTAGGCCGCTAACCCGATGGGCGACAGAACTCTCTTTGCTGATCTTTATTCGGTCCAGTGAGCTGCGTTTTGCTCGTTGGTCAGAGATCGATTTCGAAGCGTCTATATGGACTATCCCACCGGAGCGGGAGCCTATTCCTGGAGTGAAACATTCCCATAGAGGCTCAAAAATGCGTACAACGCATCTAGTGCCTCTTTCAACGCAAGCTCTTGCAATTTTAAAGCAGATAAAACAGTTTTGTGGGGCCCATGACTTGATATTTATTGGTGATCACGATTCGCACAAACCCATGAGTGAGAATACGGTAAATAGTGCGTTACGGGTCATGGGGTATGATACAAAAGTAGAGGTTTGTGGTCATGGCTTTCGAACAATGGCCTGTAGTTCATTGGTCGAATCAGGTTTGTGGTCTCGTGATGCTGTTGAACGTCAGATGAGCCACATGGAGCGAAATTCAGTGAGGGCCGCGTATATCCATAAAGCAGAGCATCTGGAAGAACGCCGCTTGATGCTACAATGGTGGGCCGATTTTCTGGATGCAAACAGAGAAAAATTTATCAGTCCATTTGAATATGCAAAGATTAATAATCCATTAAAACAGTAATCATCCCGGGCAAATGCCCGGGAACTTACTCCATGAATATTTTCTTTGTTAAAAAGGCAAAACGATATTAACTGATGTATTAAATGTTTACCGGATTGCTCCCTGCAGGTGGATTATCAGAATCCGCAGTTATTCGTTATTTATATATATTCAATAAAAAGAAACATCATAAAAAATCCCGCACCCACAGGGTGATGCGGGATAACTGACGTAAGGAATGTTGCCGGGATTTGGTGGTCCCTTGTGCTGATATGAATACAGGTTCTATTCTATACAGAATCCTTTTCAGTACAAGAGACTGTATTACAGTTTGCCATATATGATTACCTGTGGTCCGGAAGAATAAGTGGCTGCGGTTTCAGACTGTCTGCCGGCACATTTTTCTCTCCGTTAAAAACCATAACGGGTTCATTATCTTCGTCTGTCAGCGGATTGAATGGCGTTATATTTTCGGTACGAATACCGGTCAGCCACTGAAAAATGCCTGCGAAATTACGGGCACTGATTTTCCTGCTGACGGACTGATGAGACGTGATGTCACTGGCGGTAATAATCAGGGGAACGCTGTAGCCCCCCTGCACATGACCATCATGATGAACAGGATTAGCACTGTCGCTGACCGACAGCCCATGGTCAGAAAAGTAAAGCATTGCAAAGTGACGGGAATGCCGGCGAAGGATACCATCAAGCTGACCGAGAAAGTTATCCAGTTTACTGATGCTGGCGAGGTAACAGGCAATCTTTCGGGGATACTGCTCCAGGTAATAATTCGGCCAGGAGTTAAGTCGGTCACACGGATTCGGATGAGAGCCAATCATGTGCAGGAAAATCACCTTCGGCGAGGATTTATCCGCCAGCGCACGTTCTGTTTCCTGTAACAACAACATGTCATCCGTTTTACGGGAAGCGAAGCTGCCTTTCTTGAGGAAAACGGTATGCTCCGCATCAGAAGCAATAACAGAGATGCGTGTGTCATGCTCTCCCAGTTTTCCCTGATTGGATATCCACCATGTGCTGTATCCTGCTTTTGCTGCCAGCGCCACCACGTTGTTGCCGGAATCAGGGTTCTGCTCATAGTCATAAATCAGTGTCCGGCTCAGGGAAGGTACGGTACTGGCTGCTGCCGATGTATAGCCGTCAATAAATAAACCGGGAGCTGTATTCAGCCACGGCGTGGTTGGCACGGGATAGCCATATACCGACATATAATCCCTGCGCACACTCTCACCAGTAACGATAACAATCGTGTCATACAACGGCACACCCGGCAGGATTTTCCAGTTATCAGCCCCGTGCTGACTCAGTTGTTTATAACGCTGCATTTCACGCAATGTGTCAGTTGTCCCCACAACAGTTCCTTTAACCATCCGCAACGGCCAGCTGTTTACAGAGCATAATACGAATAGCAGCAGTGCCAGCCAGTTACGGTGACCGCGGTGGTGTGTCCGCCAGAAAATCACCATGAATACCAGAATCGCGGCACTGACCAGAAAATGATAAACAGGAATCATCCCGGTAAACTCTGCAGCCTCATCAGCCGTGGTCTGCAGCAACGCGACAATAAAACTGTTGTTGATTTTACCGTACGTCATACCCGCAGGCGCATACAGTGCACAACAGAACAGAAATAACAGCGCTGTAATGGATGTGAGGGTATTTCTGTGTGCAAGGAGAAGAAGGAGAAACAGAAGCAGCACATTTCCTGTGGCATTCTTCTCAGTGTATCCGCATGCAATTGTGGTTATTGCAGAAACAACAAAAAAGAATAAAAACAATAAAATCCGGGGTGTGTTTCCCGGACAAAACAGTTTTCTGATATTCATCGGAGTATATCGACAACATTATGATGAAGAGAACAGGATAATAAAAATCAGAAATTATCTGTGAAACAGATAACCCTGCAGTAATAGACTGCAGGGTATTTCTGTTTAATTGCAGAAGATACGCAATTATCTTAATTGCTAAATATACGTATTATCGTTCAGGAGCAGTGTCGTCAGAAGTTATAAGTCACACCAAGCAGGATGTCATGACTTTTAACATCAACTTCTGACTTATATTTATCGCCCCACTCGTCCTTGTAACTCACACTGCTATCACCTGCATCAAGATAGCGATAGCTGAGGTCCAGAGCGATATCCGGGGTTACGTCATAGCGGACACCCGCGCCAAGGCTCCATGCGAAGTTGTCAGCAGAGCCTGAACGTGACAACGATTCGCGACCACTGCTTCCGTACCCATAATCCCAGGTACTGATACCGGTTGTTTTCTGGTGAATTCTGGCGTAGCCAATCCCTGCAGATACCCATGGTGTGAATGCACTGTCATTCCGGAAGTCATAGTACGCATTCAGCATCAGTGTGTTGACTGACACCTCATTCTTCAGGTCATCACGCCAGTAACCGCCTGACCAGCTGTCTTTATCTACGTTATACTTCGAATCAGCTTTTCCACGAGCGTAAAACTCCAGTTCCGTACGAACCGGAATACTGAACTGCGGGTAAAAATCATAACCGGCCGCGATACCGCCACTGAATACCGTATCATGGCCATCACCGCCTTTATATTTTGATGTTTCCTCTCCATCCCCCGACAGGAAACGCTGGTCTGCAAGTGACATAACAGAAGCACCTGCTTTACCGGTCACATAAAAGCCTGTTTTGCTTTCATCAGCCAGAGCCTGGGTCGAAAACATGCCTGCCATGGCAAGCGCTGAAACCGCAATAACCTTATTCATTTCAATCATCTCCGCTATCACTTTCCCCGAACGATAAATGGGGTTGCTCATTCTAAGACCATGAAAAAGATAAGGTAAAAGGAATGTTTTCGATCGAATCGATCGATAAAATCGATCGTGCCCGATAAAGTTTTCTTATCGTACCCATAAAAATGGTAAGGAATGGTTTAAGAGGTAATTGCAACGGCATGGAAGTATTGAGACCAGAACAGCACGAGATAAAGCGGCTGAACGTCAGATGAGCCATCAGGAGCGTAATGGTGTACGTGCTGCGTATATCCATAAAGCCGAACATCTGGAAGAACGTCGACTTATGCTACAGTGGTGGGCAGATTTTCTGGATGCGAACAGAGAACAATGTATCAGCCCGTTTGAATATGCAAAGATTAACAATCCATTAAAATAGTGGTAATGACTCCAACTTACTGATAGTGTTTTATGTTCAGATAATGCCCGATGACCTTGTCATGCAGCTCCACCGATTTTGAGAACGACAGTGACTTCCTGCCCAGCCTTGCCAGATGTAGTCTCAGATTCAGGTTATGTCGCTCAATGCGCTGAGTGTAACGCTTGCTGATAACGTGCAGCTTTCCCTTCAGGCGTGATTCATACAGCGGCCAGCCATCCGTCATCCATACCACGACCTCAAAGGCCGACAGCAGGCTCAGAAGACGCTCCAGTGTGGCCAGAGTGCGTTCACCGAAGACGTGCGCCACAACTGTCCTCCGTATCCTGTCATACGCGTAAAACAGCCAGCGCTGACGTGATTTAGCACCGACGTAGCCCCACTGTTCGTCCATTTCAGCGCAGACAATCACATCACTGCCCGGTTGTATGCACGAGGTTACCGACTGCGGCCTGAGTTTTTTAAGTGACGTAAAACCGTGTTGAGGCCAACGCCCATAATGCGTGCACTGGCACGACATCCGACGCCATTCATGGCCATATCAATGATTTTCTGGTGCGTACCGGGTTGAGAGGCGGTGTAAGTGAACTGTAGTTGCCATGTTTTACGGCAATGAGAGCAGAGATAGCGCTGATGTCCGGCAGTGCTTTTGCCGTTACGCACCACGCCTTCAGGAGCGGAGCAGGAAGGACATCTGATGGAAATGGAAGCCACGCAAGCACCTTAAAATCACCATCATACACTAAATCAGTAAGTTGGCACCATTACCTGACCAAGCTTCCTCTATTGCGGCACCTGATTGCATCAATATCGAAAGTGATAAGATCCTCTCACTAGCAGGGCATGACAAGTGTAACTGCTGATTTGTTAGCCTGTTTTAAGTTTTTTAAGATCAATTATTTCTCATTTTTTGACTTTATTGCTAGCCGTGAAAATGCAAAGCCTATAGGATACAAAAATTACAATTTGTAGGTTTTGTGAGTCATATGAAGGCAACCAATATAGACCCTCAACTGCTTGAAAAAGCCACGAGTATCTTTGCTGAGTTGGGCTTACCTATTGAGCAGGCTATTAACGTCTTTTTAGCTAAATCCGTTCAAGCCAAAGGTTTTCCGTTTTCTGTTGCTCTTGAAAATGAAGTAGAGACACGGGAAGTTGCACAAACGCAACACAATATCAGCAATGCAGAGATAACCGAAGCTATCCAAGACTTGGTTGAACATGCTCTACCACTGAGTGAAATAGAAAACCTCACGCAGCTAACTTATTGTCGCAACATTTTTGGGTTGTCATTCCCCGTGCTCAAACTGGCTAAATCATCACGGCCAGAAGACATTCGCAGTGCAGCCAAAGATGCCAAAGAGCGAAACCGCTACTCCACCACTAAAGTGGCCCAGCGAGATGAAAAAACCTATGTTATTTGCACCCAATGGACCGACAGACATCGTTCTGCATTTTGCCGTTGGCAAGCCATCTTTAGCTAGAACGCAAAATAATAACCAAACAATACACTGATTTTTTAACGATTTAACTTCATTTAGGTAGTATCAATGAACTTACAAGACAAAGAACAAAGCGCCAAACTCTCCAGTGCTATTTGGCGTATGGCAGATGATTTATGGGGTGATTTCAAACACACCGATTTTGCGCGGATTATCCTGCCATTTTTGCTACTGCGTCGTATTGAATGCGTGTTAGAACCCACCCGTGAGGAAGTTCGTAAGTTCTATCTGGCCGAAAAACAATCCGGCATAGACCTTGGTTTAGTGTTGCCAGAAATTGCGGGATTCGCCTTTTACAACACCAGTGAATATAGCCTAGAAACCTTAGGCGCGTCAGACACCGGCGACAACCTAGAACACTACATCAGCCAGTTCAGCAAAAACGTTCGTACCATCTTTGATGAGTTTAAATTTGGTCAAACCATAGAAGATCTGGAAAAAGCCAAGTTGCTGTATCGCATGGTAAACCATTTTGCCAACCTCGACTTGCATCCTGATGTAGTGTCTGACCGCGTATTATCAGATGCTTATGAAGAGCTGATTCTAAAGTTCGCCAGTTCGGTTAATGAAAAGGCCGGGGAATTTATGACCCCGCGTGATGCCGTGCGTCTTGCCACCAAACTGGTGCTGGCGGCGGATGAAGATATCTTTAGTGAAAAGGGTGTGATCCGCACCATCTATGACCCAACCTGTGGCACGGGCGGTTTCCTTTCCGATGCCATTAGCCAAATTGAAGAAATGGGCAGCAGCGCTAAAGTCGTGCCTTTTGGTCAAGAGCTCGACCCCGCGACCCATGCCATGGCGCTGACCAATATGATGATCCGCGGTTTTGATGCCAATAACATCAAGCAAGGCAACACCTTATCAGACGATCAGTTACGTGCCGACAAGTTTCACTACGGCCTTGCCAACCCGCCATTTGGCATTAAGTGGGAAAAAGCCAAGAAAGAAGTAGAACGTGAGCACAAACAGCTCAAATACGCCGGACGCTTTGGGCCAGGCCTGCCGAGTATTTCTGATGGTTCAATGCTGTTTTTACTGCACTTGGTATCAAAAATGGAAACGCCGGAAAATGGTGGTGGCCGAGTGGGTATAGTCCTTTCTGGCTCGCCACTGTTTAATGGCGATGCAGGCTCAGGCCCATCAGAAATCCGCCGTTGGCTGCTAGAACAAGACTTAGTCGAAGCGATTGTTGCCCTGCCAACCGATATGTTCTTCAACACCGGCATTGGCACCTACATCTGGATTTTGACTAACCATAAAGAGCCAAGACGCAAGAATCAGGTGCAACTGATTAACTTGGCAGATATTTGGACTCCCATGCGTAAATCGCAAGGCGATAAGCGCAAGTACCTGAGTGATGAACAGATTGACGATATTGTCCGTGCGTACGATGGCTTTGAAGCCAGTGACAACTGTAAGATCTTCCAGACTACTGATTTTGCCTACCGTAAAGTCACCATTCAGCGTCCACTGCGTGCCAAACTAGATATTACCGCTGCGGGCATTGCTGCATTTGTGCAGCAAGATACGTTTAAAAAACTCAAACCAGAGCAACAAGCGGCATGGGTACAATACCTCACCGATAACCTTGGCCTTCAGCCTTATGAATGGGCACGTTTGGCGGTTAAGAAGAATAACAATAAGGGTGACTTTGGTAAGTGCTCAAAAGCACTGGCTACGGCCTTAACTGCGCACTTTGTAAAAATTGATCCGCAATTTGAGCCTGCACTGGATGAAAAAGGCCAAGTGATCGCCGACCCTAAACTCAAAGACACCGAAAGCATTCCTTTTGACCGCGACGTTGAAGATTACTTCGCACAAGAGGTGCTGCCACATGTACCGGATGCCTTTATTGATCACTCAGTGCGTGATGAAAAAGACGGCGAAGTGGGCATTGTCGGTTATGAAATTAACTTTAACCGCTATTTCTACCAATACGTGCCACCACGCGAGTTGAGTGTGATTGATCGTGAGCTAAAAGCATGTGAAGCGCGCATTCAGGCTCTGCTGAATGAGGTGGCGTAATGAATGCTGGCAACATAGTAGATGCTTTCGTATCTGACTCGAAATGGAACTCAGTACCAGCTAAACGTTTATTTACGAGTAGCAAAGAAATCAATCAAGGAATGAAAGAATCTAATCGTCTTGCACTAACAATGAAAGGTGTCATAAACCGCTCGTTAGACGATTTACAAGGACTTCAATCTTCTGATTACTCTGTTTATCAGATTTTTGAAAAAGATGACTTAGTTTTTAAGCTCATAGATCTTGAAAATATAAAGACTAGCCGAGTGGGGATTGTGCATGAACGAGGAATAATGAGCCCTGCATACATCCGTGTTTCAGCGAGTTCAAATAGCATCTACCCAAGGTTCTATTACTGGTACTTTTTTGCTCTATACCTAACCAATATTTATAACAAACTGGGTGGAGGAGTTCGTCAGAACCTAACAGCTGGTGATCTTTTAGAAATACCTGTTCCACTGATTGATATTTCATTACAGAAGCAGGTTAGCACATTCCTTGATCGCGAAACCCAGCGCATCGACAGTCTGATCGAGGAAAAGCAGACCTTTATTAAGCTGCTCAAAGAAAAACGCCAAGCACTGATCAGCCATGTGGTCACAAAGGGGCTCTATCCCAATGTGGAGATGCAGGACTCTGGCATCGAGTGGATTGGGCAAGTGCCGAAGCATTGGGAAGTCAAAAAGATAAAGCATATTTGCTCCAACTTTATGTATGGAACCTCTCAAGACTGTAACCAGTCTGATGTTGGCTATCCTGTTCTCAGGATACCAAACATCAAGAGTACCAATGTTGATTTTGAAGATCTCAAATATGCAAATATCAGTGATGTTGATGCTTTAACTTATCTTTTATCAAGAGGCGACATTTTAGTCATCAGAACTAACGGTAACCCTAATCTGGTCGGCCAAAGCGCGCTTTTTGATTCAAATGGGCAGTATTTATTTGCGTCGTACCTAATAAAGTTAACACCAAAGCAAGGAGTGGATACTAGCTTCTTAGTGGAAGCGATGAACTCACTATCTGTTCGTCAAGCATTAACATTTCAGTCAAGAACATCGGTAGGTAACTACAACCTGAGCATTCCTTCACTAGCTAATACAAGTATTGCTATCCCACCAATTGATGAGCAAAAGACAATAACGAATTACTTGAGTGCAGCAACGATAAACATTGATTTACTGATTCAAGAGACTGATAAATCGATTGATCTTCTAAAAGAACACCGCACATCGCTGATCAACGCGGCTGTCACAGGAAAAATAGACGTCAGGGAGGCGGTGTAATGGCTGCACATCATGAAGTGCATTTTGAACAATATATTACCGAGCAGTTGGTGAACAATGGCTGGAAAGAAGGCCATTCCTGCCACTATGACCAGCAACGCGCCCTTTACCCGCAAGATGTCATGGATTGGGTAAAGGCCACCCAGCCAGATGCCTGGCACAAACTGAATAAACTGCATGGTGTGAATGCCGAGCAGGTGCTGTTGGAGCGTTTGGAAAAAGCCCTCTCTTCCCACAAAGCTGGCAGTAAAACAGGTGGCACCATTAATGTGCTGCGTAAAGGCTTTACCATTGCAGGTTGCGGCACGATTGCCATGGGCCAACGCAAACCCGAAGATGCGCGCAATGAAGAGCGTATAGCCCGTTATGAGCACAACATTTTGCGCGTGGTGCGCCAACTGAAATATTGCCCGACTCGCGAGTGGGAAATTGACTTGGTGTTCTTTATCAACGGTCTACCCGTTGCCACCGCCGAGCTAAAAACCGATTTTACCCAGTCGCTAGAATCGGCGATTGCGCAGTACAAAGAGGATCGTCTGCCCGTTGACCCAAAAACCAAGCGTAAAGAGCCGCTGTTAACCTTTAAACGCGGTGCAGTGGTACATTTTGCCATGTCTGATACAGAAATCGCCATGGCGACCAAACTGGCGGGAGAAAATACCTATTTTCTGCCCTTCAATAAAGGCCATGATGGTTCTACCTCTGATTTGCCCGTACACATCAACTTGCCGGGTGAAGATGGAGAGTATCCGGTCAGCTATTTTTGGCAAGAAATTGCCCAAAAAGATAATTGGCTACGCATTTTCTACAGCTTTGTGTATGTCGAAACCAAAGAGGTTGCCGATAGCAATGGCAAGGTTGAGCGTAAGGAAACACAGATTTTTCCGCGTTATCATCAGTTAGCCGCAGTCAACAAGATGATTGATGATGCCCGCCAGAACGGCGCAGGCATGCAGTATCTTTGTGAGCACAGCGCCGGTTCGGGAAAAACCTCTACCATAGCCTGGACGGCCCATGATTTGATTCGTTTACGCAGCACCGATGGTAAAGCGGTCTTTAAATCAGTGATCATTGTGACCGACCGCACCGTGCTGGATTCGCAGTTGCAAGATGCGGTGCAACAGCTGGATCATCAATATGGGGTGATTAAGGCGATTGATCGCGAAAAGAGCAGCGAGTCGAAATCAAAACAGCTGACTGAAGCGCTATTGACTGGCACGCCGATCATTGTAGTGACGATTCAAACCTTCCCATATGCGTTAGAAGCGATTCTGACCAATCAATCTTTGGCACAAAGTAACTTTGCGGTGATCATCGATGAAGCACACACCTCGCAAACAGGCTCTACAGCCAAAGGGTTACGCGCAGCGCTTACTCTAAACCTTAGCCCTCAAGAGTTGGAGCAAATGAGCATTGAGGACATTCTTACTAAGGTGCAAGAAGCGCGCGCCATGCCCAAGAACGTTTCGCACTTTGCTTTTACGGCAACACCCAAGCACAGCACCAAGATGTTGTTTGGCCGCCCGAAAGACCCTAACCAACCAGTGTCAGATGACAATCTTCCTGAATCGTTCCACCTCTACACCCAACGTCAGGCCATTGATGAGGGTTTTATTCTTGATGTGCTGGAGAATTACACCCACTACGATACAGCCTACAAAATTGGTGAGAACAATCTGGATGAGAAGCGCGTAGACAGCAAACAAGCTCGCCGCGCGTTGGCGCGCTGGATGTCACTGCACCCAACCACGGTCAGCCAAAAAGTCGAATTTATTATTAAGCACTTCAAGGCCAATATCGCTCACCTACTGGAAGGTGAAGCCAAAGCCATGGTGGTCACATCGGGCAGGCCACAGGCGGTGAAATACAAGCTTGCTTTTGATAAATACATTAAAAAGCATGGTATTGAAGGTATCCAAGCCTTGGTTGCCTTCTCGGGCAAAGTCCCCGGCAAAGATTTGGGTGATGAAGACAGCCAAGACCCGCTAGAAATTGATTTCGATAAAGAGTACACCGAGTACAACTTAAACCCAGACACGCACGGGGCTGACCTGCGCCATGAGTTTGAGAAAACCGAATATCGCGTCATGTTAGTCGCCAACAAGTTCCAAACGGGCTTTAATCAACCAAAACTGGTTGCCATGTATTTGGATAAGAAAATATCCGATGTAGAAGCGGTGCAAACGCTGTCTCGCCTAAACCGCACCTATCCAGGCAAAGACACAACCTTCGTGATTGATTTTGTTAACGATCCACAAACCATTCTCAATGCGTTCAAAAAGTACGACAAAGGCGCGCAGCTTAATGAAGTGCAAGATGTGAACGTCATCTATGACATCAAAGATATTTTGGATGAACAGAACATATACAACCATCAAGATTTAGAGTTGTTTAAGCAAGCGCGTGGTAAATCGATTCTCGGCCAATCACCTGACAAAAAGTCACACGCGCACAAGAAACTGCTAGCTGCCACACAACGCCCTACCGATGTGTTCAACGTTAAGCTCAAAGAGCTGGTTGATGCTGCAAACCATTGGGATCAGCAATACAACAAAGCGCACCTTGCGGGTGATGAAAAAGCGGCGAACTACGCAGAATCTCAGCGCAGTGATTTCACCAAGCAGCGCGAAGCACTAATGCGTTTTAAGTCAGATTTAGCTCGATTTGTGAAGCACTATAGCTATATGGCGCAATTGATTGAGTTTGGTGATCCTGAACTGGAAAACTTTGCCGCGTTTGCTCATTTGCTATCACGTCGATTGAAAGGGGTAACACCAGAAAACATCGATCTCAGTGCACTGGTACTAGAAAAATTCAAAATCAAATACGACAAAGAGCCGCTTCCAGAAGCGTTTAATCAGGTACTTGAACCTATCCGCCCCAACTATAACGACCCTGCGGATCGTGAACAGGCATTTCTTGCCGATATCATTCGCCGCCTAAACGAACTGTTTGGCGATGTCGGCGACGAACCCGGTCGCCGAAACTTTGCCAACGGTACTATTACGCGTGTCACCCAAAATCCAATTGTGGTTGAGCAGATAGAAAAGCACGACAAGTCGATTGCCCTCAAAGGCGACTTGCCGCAAGCGGTGAAGCAAGCCGTTGTGCAGGCTCTGCTGAAAGAAGGTGATATAGCCCGAACGCTACTCAAAGACCCACAAGTTATGGCAAGTTATGTTGAGTTGATTTTTGACATGATGAAGCAAGGTGCAGAACAGGCGGCGGTGAAATAATGAATACTGCGTTTCGGGTTTTACTTACGTTCAATGCAACATCACTACTAGTGATTATCTTTGCGGTACAAAAAGGGTACTCACTCGGATATTTCTTTGGTGGTTTCGCTTGCTTCGATTGGATAGCAGCACTTCCGAACGCAGTATCATATTTACTCTATTTTCTTATCCCTGTTTTATCGACTGGATTGAGTATTTGGCTGAGTAAGTATTTGGGTAAAGACGATTTTAAGGCGGGTGAAGTAGCGAGTATTGAGCATGCCAATAACAGCTTCCTACCAAGTTATTTGGGTTACTTTTTCGTGGCGTTGAGCATTGGTAACTGGGAGACATTGTGGTTTGTTTATGGCGTTTTGTTTGTTTTTACTCTCTTATCGCAAGCACTCTACTTTAACCCATTGTTTTTACTGTTTGGTTATGAGTTTTATAACATTACAACCAAAAACGGAACGGCCATTTTCCTTATTAGCCGAGAGCGCTACAAGAAGCCAGATGACATCGAAATATCATTGGCTTATCGAATCAATAATTACACATTTATCGAGCGAGGATAATGATGGACCATGTACTGGCACATATAAAAACTAGAGCAAAAAAACGCATTTTCAAATTGGTTTCTGATCAATCTCTTTTTGATACCGTCACAATCGACTTAAATGCCTGTATTCCATACAATCCAGACCATAACCTTGACGAAGACTCATGGTTTAAAATTGAAGACTTTAGTCAAAAAGAGTTTTGTATTGAACTGCTAAAAAAAGACTATGATTCAAAAGACTACGATGACTTAACCAAAGATAACTTCGCCAAGATCGCCTACTTATTTGCAATTCAAGGTAATGATTTTTACTTTCAAAAAATCACTCCAAGCCTATTCGTAAAACGCAAAACGCTTGTTTTTGGTGAAGCCGCAGAAATTGAGAAGAGCCAAACACGTTTAGTAATAAACGCCTTACCTGATGCAGTGTACTTCAAAGTGGCCGATACCTTGATATTCAAAAATCTGGCAACGATCTCGAGCATTTTTAAAGGTATCGATGAGTTGTACAAGGAAGCAACAAAAGAAGAAGTTGAGCAGTTTTTAGATGCACAGTTTATAGAGTTGGGTAATGACTACAACGTAGATAGCGTCTCAAAACCTAATAGAAAACGTATTGGCCTTGCTATGGCAACACTTGATGCGATGTCTGCTGACGATAAAGCTAACATGCTTGATTATATCGACGGTTACTGCGGTGAACAGAAGCTGAAATTCGATAAAGAAAATCAGAAGTTTGAAATATCTAATGACGATGAGTTGAAGTTACTGCTTTATGGCATTGAACAACGCTTCTATACGACCCCGTTTGGCAAAGAAAAAAGGCTCGCTAACTCTGTAACCGCTATGGATAAATAATAGCCCATTATCAGTAACATATGAAGGTTGATTCAATGGCCGATAACATCCCACAAGCTCCTCAAGGTGAGTTTGTTCTTTTCACCAGTGCTGATGGTCAAACCCGCGTTGAGTGTCGTTTTGAGTCTGACACCTTGTGGCTTTCTCAGGCTGCAATGGCAGAGCTTTATCAAGTTAGCTCTCAAGCAATCACCCAACACGTAAAAGCTGTCTATTCTGAAGAAGAGCTTGAGCAAATTTCAACTTGTAAGGATTACTTACAAGTTCAACTGGAAGGTGGCAGAGAAGTAAAGCGAAGCATTCGTCACTACAGTCTTCCGGTTATTCTTGCAGTAGGATACCGAGTTCGCTCAACACGTGGCACCCAGTTCCGCCAATGGGCAACCAGAATGTTGCAAGAATACCTAATCAAAGGATTCGTCATGGATGACGAGCGCCTGAAAAATCCGCCCATTGGCCATTCTGCTGTGCCAGATTACTTTGATGAAATGCTGGAACGCATTCGTGATATCCGAGCTAGTGAGCGTCGCGTTTATCTGCGAGTCAAAGAAATCTTTACCATGGCTGCTGATTACGAGCCATCTAACCAAGAGACCAACCGCTTCTTCCAAACCATTCAGAATAAGCTGCATTATGCTTGTACGCATATGACGGCTGCTGAGCTTATCGCCAGCCGTGTGGATGCCAGTAAGCCGGATATGGGCTTAACCAGCTATAAAGGCGATGAAGTGCGCAAGACAGACGTTACTGTTGCCAAGAACTATTTGCGTGAAGACGAAATCAAAGAGCTTAATCGCATCGTCAATATGTGGCTCGACTTTGCTGAAGACCAAGCACTGCGTCGCAAGCAGGTATTTTTACAGGACTGGGCCGATAAGCTTGACCAGTTCTTGAGTTTTAACGATAGAGATGTATTAAACGGTGCAGGAAAAATCTCCAAGAAAGACGCTGATGACAAAGCGAAATTGGAGTTTGACCGCTTTGCCCAGCAGCGCCGTCGTTTAAAAGAAGCCGAAGGCGCACGGGCCAATATCGCAGCCCTCAAGGCCATACTAAAAAAAGATAAATAGCCGATATAGTACAGCCCTGATCTCTAATGAGTTGAGGGCTGTGTTGTAAGATCATAACTATAAAGGATTATCCATCTTAAAATCGTCGATATCGCCTGTCATTTTGAATAGATTGGTGTCATTCCAACGGCACAGTTGTCTAACCCGCATTAGATTTGAGTTGGCTCTGCGGATTATTGAGAAAGCATCTTCAACAGCAGTAATCACCGATTTTTCCCAATCTTGTGCTCGGGTAAAGGTGCTTTGTGAATAGCGATAATTGCCCTCACGGGGGAGGTAATGGCTGATCACCTGGTATTTGTCAGAATTCTTTTTAGGTTTAAACTCGTTGTAAACCCAGAAAATTTCGAGTTTTTTGTTTCTTTGCCTTACACGACAACCAAAATGACCTGGGTAGCCTTCAGAGTTTTTACCTCTATGTGCAACGTTGTTCAGCCAGAACAAGTCTGCAATTTTTTGTGCTATGTAGAAGTAGCGGAGCTGTTCTATTTCGGTTGATTTATGGGTGTAGTGTAGATATTGCTCTGATATGGTTAAGGAAAAAGCATTGCGTCGTCTTGATTAACATTTGTGCTATTGACAATAAAGGTTTCCCAAATATTAATTTGTGTTTCTAGTCCTTTAAATGATTTTGAGAAGGCTTCTATGTACTCAGATTGCGGTTGATTTCCCCCATTTAGTGCTGCACCAAATGTAGCTATCTGTTGTTCTAAAAATGAATGATTTTTGGTCATTACATAATCCTCTGTGTGGTTGATACTGCGTATTTTCATGAAAGGAGATCACTCAATAACCCCCCTGTGTCAGCATAGTTGTCGCCTCAATTTTTTAAGGAGATAACAATGCCAGGACAACCAATACCAAATGAGCTCAAAGAAAAAGGACTGATATGGCTTTTGCCACCATACTGTTGGTCACACCGTCAGATAGCCCGGAAGCTGAAGATCAGTGCCTCAGTTGTATCAAAATGGAGATGTGAGTTAGTGGAGCAAGGACTTTTACCTGAAAATGAAAAGATTACCTCCGTTGATGTTGAAGACTGGACACCGGAGCGTCGATTCTCAGTTGTTCTTGAGACGGCTACGCTGTCTGTCACGAACGGTGCAATAGTGGATCACTTTTCATCCGTCGTTGACACTGTCAGAAATGGAGCTTGCCGATTATTGCCGACGCATGGGATTGTTTGTTGAACAGGTTAAAGAATGGCGGGCTATCTCAATTCAGGCGCATGAAAAAAATTGACGGAAAATATTCGAACAGACAGGGCATTGCGTGACGCAAAAAATAAGTTACGAGAACTGGAGAAAGAGCTTAAGCGCAAAGATAAAACTCTGGCGGAAGCTGCGGCCCTGCTTATATTAAGGGAAAAGTTCAATGCCCTCTGGGACAACAGCGAGGAAGACTGCCCCCTCTCCTGGAGCGGCATAAAATTATTTCTCTTGTCCGTGAGGCCGTCGCCAACGGCGCCCGGAAAGGTCAGGCTTGTAGGTGTATCGGTATTTCTATTCGGACACTTCAGCGCTGGACTAATGGCAACATCATCACCACGGACCGAAGATCCGATACTGTAAACAGCTCTCCCCGAAATAAGCTGTCAGAAGCGGAAAGATTGCGAATACTGGAGTTGTGCAACTCTCCAGAGTTTGCATCCTTGCCTCCAAATGTGATCGTACCAACTCTGGCAGACAGAGGTATTTATATTGCTTCTGAATCAAGTTTTTATCGTGTACTGAAATCAGCCAAGCAGTTGAAGAAACGATCCCGTGAATGCCAGTATAAACTGGCCTGATGTACTCAGGGCCGTTGCACCGAATCAAGTCTGGAGTTGGGACATCAGCTATTTGCCGTCCTGGGTCAGAGGCCAGCATTTTTACCTCTATATGATCGTCGATATTTACAGTCGCAAAATTATTGCTGCTGAGGTATTTGCCAGCGAATCTGGAAAACATGCAGCAGAACTACTCCAGCGTGCAGTATGGAATGAAAAATGTTCATCCAACAATCTGGTACTCCATTCTGATAACGGTGGTCCCATGCGCAGTGACACGTTGTTGGCGAAAATGTATGCGCTTGGTGTGCTAAGTTCTTATTCCCGGCCAAGAGTCAGTAATGATAATCCTTACTCAGAATCTTTGTTCCGGACTCTCAAATATTGTCCCTGGTGGCCTGAGAACGGTTTTCGCACTATTGATGATGCCAGAGTATGGGTAAACCAGTTTTGTAAACTGGTACAACTTTGAACATAAGCACTGCGGGATCAAATACGTCACGCCAGCCGAGCGTCATCAAGGTAATGACATGAAAATACTGGCAGCCTGAAAAGCGGTATACCAGCTAGCTCGCGAGCAACATCCTGAACGTTGGGGCAAGTATCTACGTAACTGGAACTACATATCAGAAGTCTACCTGAATCCAGAAAAAGAGGCTGCATAACGTAATTTTATTACAAAAAGCGACAACTACCTTGAAAAACACCGCCAAATCATGATCGATTCGAATGCCAAACTGCGATCGATTCAGATGCCATTTTGCATGCTGCCAGAGCAATATTCCCCCTGATGGTTGTATCAGAGATGGTATGCCGGTACTTTGCGGGTTGTTCCTGTCAGGTTATCGTGCACCTCCACATTCGTTGTCACTACCGGCATTCCGTTCTGTCTTAGTCTCAGGACATCAGCCGCAATACGCTGACTGCCAGACCAGAACAGGCCGTCCAGCGCAGTCACCAGCAATCCCGCCTCCAGCGCATACTTCAGCCGTTCACGGGGCACTTTCACTTCCCGGGCAATCTGCTGATAGGGTGATGATGTATTTTCATTCCCAACCATCCGGCGAATACGGTGAGACAGATGATACCGGAATGTATCCGGCACACCGGAAAGACTGGCCTTCAGGCTGTACACGCAGCCAAATCGCTTATCGTTGAACACCACATTTTTCTGGCTGATATCCCATTCTTCTCGAAGCGCAGCAATCAGCTGTGGCGTGCGGGTTAAAAGCAGACGAAAAGGCAGTTCAAAACTGGTGACGTAATCCACATTCAGCAGGGCAATACGCAGCCGTTCTTCTGGTCCGGCCTCTGTCTGCCGACACTCCTCCAGAACATCCTGCCACTGCTGGCAAAGGCGTGGAGATTCATTCAGTTCTGTAAAACAATATTTATCCGCAAGATAGTCAATTTGTGCAGGCATACTGAAGAGAATTCCGTATAAAGATTCAGCAGACAAAACTTTATCAGTCAATAAGAATCAACGGAAGCACAGAAGGTTCATACGTCCATCACCAACTGATTGTTGTCATAACGGGTAACATAAAGGACTGAACGACTGTTTGAACCGCCCCGGGTTTCCTGGAGAGTGTTTTATCTGTGAACTCAGGCTGCCAGATCATCGTTTCCGATGGAAGCATAATAAGCTTTTTCTGCTTCTGCCGGAGGAGTATGGCCCAGCCTTCCCAGCAATCGTCGATTGTTATACCAGTCCACCCACGTTAGTGTGGCCAGTTCCACTTCTGCACGGTTTTTCCAGCTCTTACGGTGTATTACCTCCGCTTTGTAAAGACCATTGATGCTCTCAGCCATCGCGTTGTCATACGAGTCGCCTGTACTCCCTGTTGATGCCAGTAATCCGGCTTCTTTTAGTCGCTCCGTATAGGCCAGTGACACATACTGAGAGCCTTTATCGCTGTGATGGATGGTGCCAGACGGACGACGGGCCCACAACGCCTGCTCCAGCGCATCCAGCACGAATGTCGTTTCCATAGACGATGAGACCCGCCACCCCACGATGTATCCGGCAAACACATCAATGATAAACGCCACATAGACGAAGCCCTGCCATGTGCTGACGTAAGTAAAATCAGCCACCCACAGCTGGTCAGGTCGTTCTGCCACGAACTGACGGTTTACGCGGTCGCCTGCGGCAACGGCTTTCCGGCTGATGGTCGTACGGACCTTTTTACCCCGGAGAACACCGGCAAGTCCCATAACCGCCATGAGACGTGCCACTGTACATCTGGCCACCCTGATTCCTTCCCGTAACAACTGACGCCAGACTTTACGCACACCGTACACCTGATGATTTTCATCGTATACGCGCTGTATCTCTCTCTTCAGCCAGTCGTCGTGCTGCGCACGGGCACTGCGTTTATCCGGATGATGTCGCTGTTGCTGACAATGGTAATACGTTGACGGGGCAATATGCAGTTCGCTGCATACCGGTCCGACCCCGTACTGCTCACGCAGCTTATCCAGCAGTGGCATCATTTTTCCAGAGGCGGTCGAACTCCGCCTTCGCAAAATAAGCGGAAGCCTGGCGAAGGATATCGTTACTGCGGCGCAGTTCACGATTTTCACGTTCCAGCTCTTTCAGACGCTGACGTTCAGCGCTGGTGAGCCCACCATCACCGCCCCCGGTATCCCGCTCATGCTGGCGAACCCAGACACGCAGAGTCTCCGGCGTACAGCCAATCTTTGGAGCAATGGAACAAATTGCCGCCCACTGTGAGTCATATTCATCCTGACTTTCCAGAACCATACGAATCGCCCGCTGACGGACTTCGGGGGAAAAACGAGTATTTTTAGTCATCCTGTTTACCTCTTTCTCAGGGAGTTTAGTCTCCAGGATTTCCGGGGCGGTTCAGTTTTTAGCCATTTCTGATTAGGTTGCTCCGCCTTAAAATCTCTGGCAATAAAGTTATCCGGAGCCGGTCCGATTTCTCCGCAATATGGGCTGTAGTGGCGACGGTGGTTCCAGTTAACGACAAGCTGTTCCTTCACCATAAGTCTGCGTACAACTTTTTCTGATAGCCGTAGCCCCTCATATCTGAGCATCGCATGTAAGCGACGATAACCATAACACTGGTAGTTACTGTTAAAGATATCTGCCAGCATCGTACGTATCGTGGCGTATTTCCTGCTCAGTCGGGCGATTTCCTCCCTCAACGCATCGAATTTGCCTCCAGGGAAAGTTCC
Source organism: Escherichia sp. WS568 (assembly GCF_046486085.1). Lineage (NCBI taxonomy): Bacteria > Pseudomonadati > Pseudomonadota > Gammaproteobacteria > Enterobacterales > Enterobacteriaceae > Escherichia > Escherichia sp. WS568. The sequence goes on along the minus strand of NZ_JBJQMC010000003.1, from coordinate 726 downwards.
TTATGCTTACTCATAGTCTGGTAAGTACTGTTGCCGATAATTTCAGCTTTCCATTTATACAATACTGTACAACTGATACCAATGCGCCAGGTAACTTCACAGGTCGATAATCGTAGAGTACTCAGCGCCATGACAGCCTGACATTTAACCTCTACCTCAAATGGGAAACAGGATGAAAAATAAAAAGCTTCAGGCCTCATTTAAATTATTAAAGAATTACATTGTGGTGAAATATTCACCACAATGTTAATTAGTTCTCTTTAGTATTGTCAGCCGCTAATTTTAAAGCATCTTTTGCTAGACTTTCATAATAAAACTGAGTTAACTGTGAGGTTAAAAAATCATCCATCAGGACTTTAATAAAGAGATCTTTTGAGACCTTCGTGTCAAGCGTAATCTTTGTTCCATCTTCATTGAATCTGATTCTATTGACCAGCACTGGGTAGATCTTACAAAACTCTATTATTTTTTCATTTTCAATATTAGCCAATATTACTGGCGAAGATTTTGCCACCCTTGTTAATTTTCTGGCATATTTTACATCATCTATTAGTTCTTTTATCGAATTTATATCAGCGATAATATCCATACTCTCAATGGCACTAATGCCAAGCACTGATGAATCCCCTAATGATTTTGGTAAAAATCATTAAGTTAAGGTGGATACACATCTTGTCATATGATCAAATGGTTTCGCGAAAAATCAATAATCAGACAACAAGATGT